>NZ_JAAKVF010000008.1:0-163023 GCF_049175515.1 Aeromonas sp. 600479 | reverse complement strand
GATGCATTGAGCTAACCCGTACTAATTACCCGTGAGGCTTAACCATACAACACCCAAGAAGTGTTCTAAGGCTTGTAGCAAACCTAAGCGAACTACTAATTCAGTGATAACGACAAGCCACAAGCAACATCGTTATTCACGTCAGCTTTCTGGATTGAAGAATTTGCCTGGCGGCCATAGCGCCGTGGAACCACCTGATCCCATGCCGAACTCAGAAGTGAAACGCGGTAGCGCCGATGGTAGTGTGGCATTCGCCATGCGAGAGTAGGACACTGCCAGGCACCCAATTTCAAGATTACGCCCAGCGTGGTCTTTACCGGTTAGTGTGCTGATATGGCTCAGTCGGTAGAGCGCATCCTTGGTAAGGATGAGGTCCCCAGTTCGATTCTGGGTATCAGCACCATTTTTAAGCTAGTTTTAAAAGCTTTTGCCTGACGGCAATAGCGCCGTGGAACCACCTGATCCCATGCCGAACTCAGAAGTGAAACGCGGTAGCGCCGATGGTAGTGTGGCATTCGCCATGCGAGAGTAGGACACTGTCAGGCACCTATTTAGAAGAGGCCTCCCATTTGGGAGGCCTTTTTGCATTTCTGCGTTCCCAAAATCTGCACCGCCGCCGGCATTTTAGTAAAAGTGCTGGGCTATCAAGGTATTGCCCGTTACTCTTTAGCCGTTACCGATTAACACGTGATGCTGCCAGCGAGGTATTGATGGCTACGTTGAAGGAAATTGCACAGGAGGCGGGGGTTTCGCTCGCGACGGTATCCCGGGTGCTGAACGAGGATCCCAGCCTGAGCGTCAAGGAAGAGACCAAGCAGCGGATCTTCGAGATTGCCGAACGGCTGGAGTACAAGACCAGCAGCGCCCGCAAGGGGGTACACAAGAGCAAGCTGCACTTTCTGGTGGTCTATGCCTATCCCCAGAGTACCGAGGTCAACGACCCTTACTATCTCGCCATCCGTTATGGTATCGAGACCCAGAGTGCCCGCCTCAATATCGAGCTGACCCATCTCTACAACTGTGGTGAAGGGCGTGAATTGAGCGCCGTGGATGGCATTCTGGTGGTCGGCACCCTCACGTCCGAGCGTCTGGCCCAACTCAGGGCTTGTTCCAGCCAGCTGGTGTTTGTCGACTGCCGTTCACCGGGAGAGTTCGACTCGGTCGATGTGGATCTTGCCCTGATCAGCCAGCAAGTGGTTGATTACTTTATCGCGCAGGGGCATCAGCGCATCGGTTATATCGGTGGCCAGGATGAGAATCCGGATCTGCGTGAATTGGCCTTCCGCGATTATGGCCAGCGGCTGGGGGTGGTGCAGGAGAGCGATCTCTATCGCGGCGACTTCTCCAGCGCCTCCGGCTACCAGTTGGCGAAGGAGATGCTGGCAGGGGATTGGCCCAAGGCGCTGTTCGTCGCCTCCGACTCCATCGCCATTGGTGTGCTGCGTGCCATTCATGAGAAGGGACTGGCGATTCCCCAGCAGATCGAGCTTATCAGCGTCAACGATATTCCGACCGCCAAGTTCACCTTCCCGCCGCTCTCCACGGTGCGGATCCACTCTGAGTTGATGGGCTCCCAGGGGGTCAATTTGCTGGTTGAGCGGCTGCGAGACGAGCGTGATATTCCACTCCGGGTGCTGGTACCGAGCAAGTTGACCCTGCGCGGCACCACTCGCTGATTTTAGTAAAACACTCTGCTTTTTAGTCGTGCCATCTTGCGGTGGTGCGACTCCTCTCCCAAGCAAACCTCTTTCCCATATCATCCAACAACTTCATATCATATTGTTTTATAGTTGATTTTATTGCTAATCAGCCAGCTGCCATCAACATCCATGCCACTCATCCATATCTTGCCCTCCTTTATCTCCCGCTTCTGATCTCGCTCACAAAACCATCTGTTCATTGTGATCAGGTTAAAACTTTACCAATCCCAAGCTGATATTTAGTAAATGTTTATCTAAAGTTTACCCAGTTAACGTTGCCTTGTTCCGGGAGGACATGTGAATAACTGGGAAAACGTCCAATTCGTTGGTGAAAACAGGCTGGCCCCGCGCGCCTACTTCTTCTCTTATGCCGACCACGCGCTGGCGGCCACCATGCAGCGCGAGCTGAGCCGCCGTTTTCTGAGCCTTGGCGGCCAGTGGCAGTTTCACTACTTCGACCACCCCCTGCAGGTGCCGGAGGCCTTCTATCACAGCCCTATGAGCGATTGGGGCCAGATCACCGTGCCCAACATGTGGCAGATGGAAGGACATGGTCAGCTGCAGTACACCGACGAAGGTTTTCCCTTCCCCATCGATGTGCCCTTTGTGCCGACCAACAACCCCACCGGCGCCTATCAGCGTAGCTTCACGCTGAGCCCGGCTTGGGACGGCGAGCAGGTGATCATCAAGTTTGACGGGGTGGAGACCTACTTCGAGGTCTATGTGAACGGCCACTATGTCGGCTTCAGCAAGGGGAGCCGCCTCACCGCCGAGTTCGATATCAGCGCCTACGCCAAGGTTGGCGAGAACCTGCTGTCAGTGCGGGTGATGCAGTGGGCCGACTCCACCTATATCGAAGATCAGGACATGTGGTGGATGGCGGGGATCTTCCGCGACGTCTATCTGGTGGGCAAACCGGCCGCCCATGTGCAGGACTTCTTCATCCGCACCGCGCTGGCCGATGACAATCAGAGTGCTACCCTGAGCTGCGATATCCAGCTCGAGAACCTGGGGGCGGCCGCCCGTGATCACCGTCTGGTCTGGTCCCTGCTGGATCAGGGCAGCGAGATCGCCAGCGGCTCCCTCGACCATCTCGCCATCGACGGCAAGTGTGATTGCCACTTCACGCTGGATCTGGCCAACCCCCATCTGTGGAGCGCCGAAGACCCTTACCTCTACCAGCTGCAACTCTCCCTCTACAACGGTCGGGGTGAGCTGCTGGAAGTGATCCCGCAGCGGGTCGGGGTGCGTGAAATCAAGGTCAAGGATGGCCTCTTCTACGTCAACGGCCACTACCTCAAGCTGCACGGGGTGAACCGTCACGACAACGACCACCTCAAGAGTCGCGCGGTCGGCATGGATCGGGTGGAGCGCGATATCGTGCTGATGAAGCAGCACAACCTCAACTCGGTGCGCACTGCCCACTACCCGAACGACCCGCGCTTCTACGAGCTGTGCGACCAGTACGGCCTGTTCGTGATGGCGGAGACCGACGTGGAGACCCACGGCTTTGCCAACGTCGGCGATCTCAGCCGCATCACCGATGACCCCTTCTGGGAGCCGGTGTTCGTGGATCGCATAGAGCGCCACGTGCACGCCCAGAAGAACCACCCCTCCATCATCATCTGGTCACTCGGCAACGAATCCGGCTACGGCTGCAACATCAGGGCCATGTACCAGCGCTGCAAGGCGATCGACCCGACCCGGCTGGTGCATTACGAAGAGGATCGCGATGCCGAGGTGGTGGACGTGGTTAGTACCATGTATTCCCGCGTCTCCCAGATGAACTGCTTTGGCGAGTTCCCGATGGCGAAGCCGCGCATCCTCTGCGAATACGCCCACGCCATGGGCAACGGCCCGGGTGGCCTGAGCGAATACCAGCAGGTGTTCGACCGTCATCCCCACATTCAGGGTCACTACATCTGGGAGTGGTGCGATCACGGCATTCTGGATCAGGACGAGCAGGGCCGCCCCGTCTACAAGTACGGCGGCGACTACGGCGACTACCCCAACAACTACAACTTCTGCATGGATGGCCTCATCTATCCGGATCAGACCCCGGGGCCTGGCCTGCGTGAATACAAGCAGGTGATCTGCCCGGTCAAGGTGCGGGCGCTGGATCTGGCGAGCGGCAAGCTGGCGGTGGAAAACCGCTACTGGTTCTCCACTCTCGACGATATCCGCCTGCTGGTCGAGGTGAAGGCCGAGGGCGAACTGCTGGCCAGCCAGCAAATCCGGCTGGAAGGGGTGGCTCCCGGTGCCACCACTGAGCTGCAGCTCGAACTGCCATCCCTCGATGGGCGGGAAACCTTCGTCCAGCTGCGGGTCATCAAGGCCACCGCCACCCGCTATAGCGCGGCGGAGCACGAACTGGGCCAGTACCAGTTCCAGCTGAAGGCATCGACTCGCCAGCTGCAGCCCTTTGCCAACCCCAACGCCACTCCGTTGCATATCGCCGACGAGCGCCTCGACCTGACCTTGAGCGGAAGCGGCTTTGCCCTGCGCTTCTCGCGCCTCGACGGCAAGCTGGTGAGCTGGCAGCAGGATGGCAATGAGCTTATCGAGCGCTCGCCGCGCCTCACCTTCTTCAAGCCGATGATCGACAACCACAAGCAGGAGTACGAGAGCCTGTGGCACCCGAACCACCTGCAGATCATGCAGGAGCACTTCCGCACCTTAAGCTGGCGCCAGCTGGGTGACGCGGTCGAGGTGACGGTCGAGAGCCTGATCGCGCCGCCGGTGTTCGACTTCGGCATGCGCTGCCGCTACGTCTACACTCTGAGCCCGAACGGCCAACTGCACGTGGCGCTCTCCGGCCAGCCCTACGGCGGTTATGACGACATCATCCCCAAGATCGGCTTCGAGCTGGGCATTCGTCAGGATCTCGACCGGGTGCACTACTACGGCATGGGCCCGGGCGAGAACTATCAGGACAGCCGCCAGAGCAACTGGATCGACAGCTTCCAGAGCACAGTCAGCGAGATGTGGGAGCACTACCCCTTCCCGCAGGACAACGGCAACCGCCAGCAGGTGCGCTGGGCGACCCTGACCAACCGCCACGGCGCCGGTCTCTACGTGCGACCCGATGCCCCCATCAATCTGAGCGTCTGGCCCTACAGCTGGGAGCATATCCACGCGGCGCAGCACATCAACGAGCTGGAACCGAGCGGTTATCTCACCCTCAATCTGGATCACAAGGTACTGGGGCTGGGTTCCAACTCCTGGGGCTCCGAGGTGCTGGACTCCTGGCGGGTGCGCTTCGAGCCGTTCAGCTTCGGCCTGACCCTGCTGCCCATCGCCCGTGGCAACCTCAATCCGGCTGCGCTGGCCGGGCTCGATCTCACCATCAACGGCGGGAGGAACCTCGCATGATCACCCTGGACAACCTGACCCTGTTCAAAAACATCTACCGGGAGGGCAAGAAGTGGGGCCGCTGCGTGGAGGCCATCAACAACCTGCCGAACCTCAAACCCGGCATCTGCCACTCCATCGGAGACTCCCTCACCTACCGCTTGCAGGAGGGGGCCAGCCCTGCCACCTCACTGTTCGAGGGGCAGCGCCGCTACTTCGACGTCCACTACTACCTGGAAGGGGAAGAGACGGTGGAGTGGGCTGCCAAGAGCGAGCTGGCGGTCGAGCAGGCTTACGACGACACCACAGACCGCGAGTGGCTGGCTGGCGAGGTGCGTGAGCGCCAGCAGGTGGGCAACGGGCAGGTGGTGATCTTCGAGAACGACGAGGCCTACCGATTCGTCGGCGACGGGCCGGTGCGCAAGGTGATCATCAAGGTCACCGTCGAAGGCGGCTACTTCAAAAACAAATAACAAGCCGCCGGTTCTGCACTGACAAAAGCCGGAAGGGCGGGGCTCACCCTACAAATCATGCCCCGCCCTTTCGCGGCAATAACTACAGGTCTGGAGATGCACCATGTCTGATTCCAAACGCAATACGATAGGCAAGTTTGGTCTGCTGTCGCTCACCTTCGCGGCGGTATTCAGCTTCAACAACGTCATCAACAACAACATCGAGATCGGTCTGGCCTCCGCCCCGATGTTCTTTCTGGCCACCATTTTCTACTTCATTCCGTTTTGCCTGATCATTGCGGAATTTGTGTCACTGAACAAAAACTCCGAAGCGGGGGTGTATGCCTGGGTGAAGAGTTCCCTCGGCGGTCGCTGGGCCTTTATCTCCGCCTACACCTACTGGTTCGTGAACCTCTTCTTCTTCACCTCGCTGCTGCCGCGGGTTATCGCCTACGCCTCCTATGCCTTCCTCGGCTATGAGTACATTCTCACCCCGGTGGCGACCACGGCATTGAGCATGGTGCTGTTCGCCTTTGCAACCTATGTCTCCACCAACGGTGCCAAGATGCTGGGCCCCATCACCTCGGTGACCTCGTCCCTGATGCTGCTACTGACCCTCTCCTACATTCTGCTGGCGGGTGCGGCACTGGTGGGCGGCGTACAGCCAGCCGACCCCATCACGGTAGAGGCCATGGTCCCCGACTTCAGCTGGGCCTTCCTCGGCATCACCACCTGGATCTTTATGGCGGCCGGTGGCGCCGAGTCTGTGGCGGTCTACGTCAATGACGTGAAGGGCGGCTCCAAATCCTTCGTGAAGGTGATCATCGTCGCCGGGATCTTTATCGGGGTGCTCTACTCCATCGCATCGCTGTTGATCAACGTGTTCGTTCACAGCGACACCCTGAAATATACCGGCGGTTCGGTGCAGGTGTTTGAAGGGCTGGCGGCCTACTTCGGCCTGCCGGAGATCCTGATGAACCGCTTCGTCGGGCTGGTCTCCTTTACCGCCATGTTCGGCTCCCTGCTGATGTGGACCGCTACCCCGGTGAAGATCTTCTTCTCCGAGATCCCGGCCGGTATCTTCGGCAAGAAAACCGTCGAGCTGAACGAGAACGGCGTGCCCGCCCGTGCAGCCTGGATCCAGTACCTCATCGTGCTGCCGCTGATGGTGATCCCGACCCTGGGCTCCAACACAGCGCAGGATCTGATGAACACCGTCATCAACATGACCGCCGCCGCTTCCATGCTGCCGCCGCTGTTCATCATGCTGGCCTACCTCAATCTGCGTCTGAAGCTCGATCACCTGCCGCGGGATTTCAGGATGGGTTCGCGCACCACCGGCATCGCCGTGGTCTCGGTGCTGATCGCCATCTTTTCGGTGGGCTTCCTCGCCTCCACCTTCCCGACCGGTGCCGACATCATGACCATCATCTTCTACAACGTCGGCGGGATCGTGATTTTCCTCGGCTTCGCCTGGTGGAAATACAACAGATACGAGGCCTCCCTCAGCGCCGAGGCGCGAGCGAAAGAGGCTCAGCCGGCGGCGCAGGTTGCCATGCAGACGCCATAGGCACTGTATTGAATCCCAATCAAACCGGGTGGCCGTTGGCCACCCGCAAACCGTTGAACCAGAAAAGGAAAAGAGAATGAGCGAGACGATCGAGTTTGCCGAATTCAAACGGGTCGAGATGAAGGTGGGCAAGGTGCTGGCGGTGGTGCGTCACCCCGGGGCCGACAAACTCTACATCGTCCAGATCGACGTGGGTGGCGAGCGGCCGCTGCAGACTGTCACCAGTCTGGTGCCTTACTACAGCGAAGAGGAGCTGATGGGCAGCGAGGTGGTGGTACTGACCAACCTCAAGCCCACCAAAATGCGCGGTGAGCGATCCGAGTGCATGTTGCTGTGCGCCGAGACCCCGGACGAGAGCCAGAGCGTGCTGCTGCAACCGCGGGTGCCGATGGCGCCGGGCACTCCGATCGTCTGAATGGTATTGCGAGCCGGTGCGGGAGACGGTACCGGTTCAGCAACGAGGCCGTGCACGCGGCCCGATCATAACAAGAGAGTAAAGCGCGGGGCCGACAGACCCTTGCCGAACACATCACAGAGTCACCGCGTTACCCGCAGGGAGCGCGAGTCCACTGGAGGACACCATGTCTGAATCCGTACGCGGCACCATAGGCAAGTTTGCCCTGTTGTCGATGACCTTTGCCGCCGTGTTCAACGTGCGCAACATCGTCAACAACAACATCGAGCTGGGGCTCAGCTCCGCCCCTATCTTCCTGCTGGCGACCATCGTCTACTTCATTCCGTTCGTCTTCATCATTGCCGAGTTCGTCTCTGCCAATAAAAACTCCGAGTCGGGGATGTACGACTGGCTTAAAAAACCGCTCGGCACCCGGATGGCCTATCTGGGCTCGTTTCTCTACTGGTTCGTAAACCTGTTCTGGTTCGTCTCCCTGCTGCCCAACGTCATCGCCTACGCCTCCTACGCCATGCTGGGCTATGAGTACAGCTTCTCGCCCATGGTCACCTCGATCATCTCCATCGTGCTGTTTGCGGCGGCGACCCACATCTCCACCAAGGGGGCGAGCTGGCTCGGCAAGATTGCCGAAATAGTGGCCTACGGTGTATTTGCCCTGTTCGCCATCTATGTGCTGGGCGCCCTGATGGCTCTGAGTGGCGATCATGTGCCGGCCCAGCCCATCACGTTGGAGGCGATGACTCCCACCGTCAACTGGGCGACGCTGGGTATCATGTGCTGGATCTTCCAGGCGGCGGGCGGTGCCGAGACCGCAGCGGCCTACCTCAATGACGTGAAGGGCGGCCAGAAGTCCTTCATCAAGGTGATCATCAGTGCGGGTATCGTCATCGGTGCCATGTATGCGGTCGGTTCCCTGTTGGTGAACGTGTTCGTGCCGCGCGAGAGCCTCACCTATGCCGGCGGCATGGTGGAGATCTTCACCGGCATGGCCCAGTATTTCGGGCTCTCCGAGGCGCTGGTGGGCCGCTTCGTCGGCGTGGTGCTGTTCATCGCCATGTTTGGTTCCATGATGATGTGGACTTCGGCGCCGGTGAAGATCCACTTCTCAGAGATCCCGCAGGGGGTTTACGGCGAGAAGACCACCCAGCTCAACGAGCACGGCGTGCCGGTGCGCGCCGCCTGGTGGCAGTTTGTCTTCGTGTTCGCGATGCTGGTGGTCAACGGCTTCGGCTCCGAGTCGGTGCAGCAGATGATGAACACCGCCATCAACCTCACCGCCGGTACCGCCATGTTGCCGCCGATCTTCATCATGGTGGCCTACTTCGTGTTCCGCTGGAAACATGACGACACCCCCCGCGACTTCCGCATGGGGTCGCGCAAGTTCGGGATGGGCGTGGTATCGGTGCTGATCGCCATCTTCGTGGTGAGCATGAGCGCCTCCGCCTTCCCGGCCGGGGTGGATCTGGTGCGCGCCTTCTTCATCAACGTCTTTATGACTGCGGTCTTCTCGGCGCTGGCCTACTGGTGGATCTCCCGTTTCGAGAAGCGGCAGGCCCGCATGCTCGGCGGCAATGAGAAGAAAACCGGCAACGGCACGCTGGCCAGCCAGCGCTGATCGGCTGAGTGAAAAAACGGAACGGGCGGCCTTGGTCGCCCGTTTTTTTATCCATTTTTAGCCGTTTGGGAGCTGTCAGGGCCGTTTCATCGTCAACTTTTGCTGCTCGATATGGCGAGGGCGTTAAGCATTGATGAACAATTATTCGCCGCTCAACTTTGCGCCTCTCCGTTATCGGGGTAAGCTGGAGATTCGTTTTAGCGGGAGGTGCCAGACATCTCCCGCTCTGTTTCTTGTCCTCCCCAATCCTGACTGCCGCCACGGTTGCAGGATGCCCTTCTGATGGAGACCTTTCGTGCGTCTGGATCCCTTTACTGTTGTGCTGATTGCGGTGGTCACCCTGGCCTCCCTCTTTCCCTGCGAGGGGCAGGTGGCCGTCTGGTTCGGTCTGCTGACCAAGCTGGCGGTGGCGCTGCTGTTCTTCATGCATGGCGCCAAGCTGTCGCGCCAGAACCTGCTGGCGGGCCTCGGTCACTGGCGGCTCCATCTGGTGGTGATGCTCAGCACCTTCGTGCTGTTTCCGCTGCTGGGGCTGCTGCTCACCCCACTGGTGCCGAGCTGGCTGAGCCCGGCCATCTACCTCGGCTTCCTCTATCTCTGCGCCCTGCCTGCCACCGTGCAGTCGGCCATCGCCTTTACCTCGATGGCGGGGGGCAATGTGTCGGCGGCGGTGTGCAGCGCCTCGGCCTCCAGCATCCTCGGTATCTTCCTCTCGCCGGTGCTGGTGGGGATGATGATCCACGTGCAGGGGGAGGGGATCGACACCTGGCACTCCATCCAGTCCATCATGATGCAGCTGATGCTGCCGTTCGTGGTAGGCCACCTGTCGCGCCCGCTCATCGGTCGCTGGGTCGACAGCCATCGCCCGCTCATCGGCAAGCTGGATCAGAGCTCCATCCTGCTGGTGGTCTACGTCGCCTTCAGCGAGGCGGTGGTGCAGGGGATTTGGCATCAGGTAGGTTGGTACGATCTGGCCAGTATCGTGCTGCTGAGCTGCGTATTGCTGGCGCAGGTGCTCTGCTGGAACGTCTGGATCAGCCGCCGCCTCGGCTTCGACAAGGCGGACGAGATCACCATCGTTTTCTGCGGCTCCAAGAAGAGTCTTGCCAACGGGGTGCCGATGGCCAACGTCATGTTCCCGGCCGCCAGCGTCGGGGTGATGGTGCTGCCGCTGATGATCTTCCACCAGATCCAGCTGATGGTCTGCGCCGTGCTGGCACGCCGCTATCACGAGCAGGGGCATTGATACTCGCGCCGTTTTGACTGCCATAACAAGAGGGAGGCCCGTTGGCCTCCCTCTTCTCATCTGCATGCTGACCGGCGTGCTAGCGTTTGCGCCAGACGGTCAGCTGCGCCACCGTGTGCTGGTATTTGCGGGCGGTCTCGCGGATGACGAAAGGCACATCCCGGGGTGGGCAGTGCTCCTCGAACTCCGCCGCCAGCAGCCGTTGCAGCGCCTGATAGGTGGTGAGCGCCTCGCCGTTTTCGCGAATGCCGCCGAGCCAGTTGGCGGGCGGGGTATATTCCGCCAGCCAGGTATAGGGGCTGGTGAGCACCAGCAGGCCACCGCTGCGCAGCCGCGGGGCGATATCCCGCAGGAAGCGGGCGGGCTCTCGCAGCCGGTCGATGAGGTTGGAGGCGAGCACCAGATCGTAGTGGTCATATTTGGGCTTGAGGTTGCAGGCATCCCCCTGACTGAAGTGGATGCGCTCAGCCTGACTCGCCCCCAGCCCGTGGCTCGACAGGCGTGCCTCGCAATACTCCACCAGTTCACCCTCCAGCGGAATGGCGTAGCGGAAGCTGTCCTGACTGGCGAGGGCCAGCGCCACATCGATGAAGCGGGCCGAGTAGTCCACCCCGTCCACATGCTGGAAGTAGCGGGCCAGCTCGAAGCTGGCGCGGCCGGTGGCGCAGCCGATATCCAGTGCCCGCTGGTGGTTGCTGCAGAGCTCGCCAGCAAGTTCGGCAAGCGTTTTGGCGTAGTTGGCTACCCCGAAGTGGCTCGGGCCGTACTGGAAGTCGAGATACTGAGCGACCAGCGTGTCGGTTTCATAGGGATTCACGATAACGGGTTCCTGATAACGGGAGACCAGATAGCGGAAACCCGCATGCTGGAAGAAGTGACGCCGGAAGGCATAACGGGATGATTTGAGCGCTTCGTTACCCGTGCTGATCCAGCTGCCGCCCTTGATCAGGGTGTGCTTGCCATCAAAGGTGGGGGTGGAGAAGTCGTCGTAGAGCGGGTGGATTTTAAAGCCGTCGAAGCCATCGATGGCGGTGCTGGTCCACTGCCAGACATTGCCCACCAGATCGAAGAACTCCCCTTGCGGGCAGGCATCCACCGGGCAGGAGGAGGCGCAACGGGCCAGATTGATATTGCCGGGTGCCTCCGTCCAGTCCGGCTGATCGCCGGGTAGCTGCTCGCGCAGCAGCATCCACTCCGCCTCGCTCGGCAGCTGGATGGGGAGTCCGGTCCGGGCCGCCTGCCAGCGACAGAAGGCAGCCGCCTCCAGCTGATTCACCTCGACCGGCCAGTCCCATGGCATGGCGATCTGCTCGGTCATCAGCCGCAGCTGCAACTGCCCGGGTTCGGCGGGGTCGCCGACCCAGAAGGTGGGCATCTGCGCCTTGGCGTACTGGCACCAGCCCCACCCCTCCTCATCCCACCACTGTTGCTGGCCGTAGCCGCCCGCCTGGACGAAGGCGAGGTACTCGGCGTTGCTCACCAGCATGCGGCTGGCCTGAAACGGGGCCAGCTCGATATGGCGCTCGCCATATTCGTTGTCCCAGCCGTAGGTGGCGTCCTGCTTGCCAAGGCGCACCTTGCCGCCGGCCACCGGCAGCAGGCTGTTGGTGGGCACCTGATCAATGCGGTGGCGGGCTTCGGTACAGGCGGGCCAATAAGGCTGCGGCCGCACCCAGGCGAGCGGCAACTGGCGGATCAGCACGCTGGAGGTCTCGAGGTGGATGCGCTCGTGCTCTATCCCCATCAGGATCACCCAGGCTGGGCTCTGCCAGTCGATGGGCAGGGTGAGCGGCATCTGGCGAATGAAATCGCACACCAGCGTACGGACTTTGGCCCGATAGCTGTGCAGCTCGCTGACCTTGGGCCAGTCGTAGTGGGTCTCGTCCAGATCGTCCCAGCTCATCTCGTCCACCCCGATGGCGAGCATGGCCTCGATGCGGGCATCCAGCCGCAGATCGATCAGGCGTGCCGCCAGCAGCTTGTTGATAAAGAAGGCGGCGGTGTGGCCGTAGTAGAAGATGAGCGGATGGCGCAGGGGGATCGCCTTGTTGAACCAGGCCCTCTCATCGGCCAGACAGTCGAACAGCGAGTCGTAGAGATCGAAGGTCTGGCAGAAGTAGGCGAGCAGCTCGCGCCGTTTCTGCTCGGGATCGCTGCCGGTCAGCAGCGGGGTGCGAGTCGGTTCCGGCAGACCGGTGGCGGTGGCATAGAGAGGGCTTGCTTGGGTCACGCTCTGGCTCCTTGTTGGCAGTGAAGACTGACAAGACAGTGGTAATGACATTACCGCAATGGAGAGCTTGGTACGCACGAAGTACCACTATTGGCTCAACAGACCGGCAGGGCAATCAAAAACTTCCACGGGCTGTCAGCATAGTGACCCCGCGAACGGCTCGCCAATCGGCCATTCAGCTACCCGTTCGGGGATGGTCAGATTCGCCAGATTATGGTCTGAATGACTCTCTGTTTGCTGTAATTATGTGGAGTTGAAATGGATATCTTCTTGTAAATCATGCAGTTGATTAACTGGCACAGGCTTTGCGATGGATGCTGACCAAGGGGCCGCGACTGGCCAATACACAATGAGGAGAGTGGCGATGAAATGGATGATGGGCGTGGTGCTGGCGGTCGGGCTCAGCGGGTGCAGCTGGCTGGATGATACCCGAGTGAGCGGGGCGGGGGCCGTGATCGAGCAGCAGCACGGGATGGGCCGGCAGGTGACCCGGGTGCTGGCCGGGGTGCCTGCCACCCTCCATCTGGTCGCGGGGGAGCCGCGCGGCATCCTGATCAAGGGGCAGGAGAACCTGCTGCCCTATCTGGAGCTGACCGAGAGCGGCTACAAGCTGGAGATCGAGGTGAAGGAGGGTTACCGGCTCGATCCTACCGAGCCGCTGGAGCTGACCATCACCTTGCCGGTGTTGAACGAACTGGCATTGGCCGGGACCGGCAACGGCGATCTGAGCGGCTTCAAGGGGGATGAGCTGGTGCTGTCGGTGGCCGGTACCGGTGACATCGTCGCCAGTCAGCTGGAGCTGAAACGGCTGGAAGGGAATATCGCTGGCACCGGCAGTCTGGAGCTGGGCAGCGGTTCGGCGCAGGCCATCGAGCTGAACATTGCCGGTGCTGGCGATGTGCTCGGGAGCGAGATGCGCGGCAAGGAGGTAGAGGTCAACATCGCCGGCAGCGGTGATGTGGCTGTGCGGGCGCAGGAGACGCTGAAAGTCGGCATCGCCGGCTCAGGCAACATCGCCTACTGGGGCGATCCCAAGGTGGAGCAGCAGATCGCAGGCTCCGGCGGGGTGACCAGAGCGGGCAGCTGAAGCCAACCGATCACCACAACTGAAACAGGCCCGTGACGGGCCTGTTTTGATCAGAGGTGGCGGGCGTGAAAGCGCAGGTGCGCCTCGATAAAGCTCGCCACGAAGTAGTAGCTGTGGTCATAGCCCTCGTGGCGGTTGAGCTCCAGTGGCCACTCCTTGCTGGCGGCCACTTCGGCCAGCGCATCGATATGCAACTGCTCGGCGAGGAAGGGATCATCCAGCCCCACATCCACCAGGGTGGGTAGCGGCGTGACCGGCTGGTGGCGCAGCAGCTGGCAGGCATCCCACTCCTGCCACAACAAGGGATTGCTGCCGAGGTAGGCGCCGAGCGCCTTCTGGCCCCAGGGGCTGCGGCTAGGGTGGCAGATCGGGCTGAACGCCGAGACCGAGCGGTAGCGACCGGGCTCCCGCAACGCGGCGATCAGCGCCCCGTGACCCCCCATGGAGTGGCCGCTGATGGCGCGGCGGGTCGAGACCGGGAAGTGGGTCTCTATCACATCGGGCAGCTCGCGGGTGACGTAGTCATACATCTGGTAGTGTGCCAGCCAGGGGCTCTGGCTGGCATTGACGTAAAAACCTGCCCCCATGCCGAGGTCATAACCGGGATCGTCGGACACGCCGTCGCCGCGGGGGCTGGTGTCCGGCGCCACCAGGGCGATGCCCAGCTCGGCGGCAATGCGCTGGGCACCCGCCTTCTGCATGAAGTTCTCATCGGTGCAGGTGAGGCCGCTGAGCCAGTAGAGCACGGGCACCTTCTGGCCGGTGAGGGCCTGAGGCGGCAGATAGATGGCAAAATTCATCTCGCAGCCGAGCACGCTGGCGTGGTGGCGATAGCGCTTGTGCCAGCCGCCGAAGCTCTTGTTGCTGCTGATAATCTCCAGATTCATCGAAGGACTCCTGCACCCCGTCCACGATGGCGGGCGGGGTGATCATGCTCAGTAGTGGATGACGGTGCGGATGCTCTTGCCTTCGTGCATCAGATCGAACGCCTCGTTGATCTGCTCAAGCCCCATGGTGTGAGTGATGAAGTCATCGAGGCGGAACTCACCCTGCATGTAGCGCTGCACATAGCTCGGCAGTTCGCTGCGACCGCGTACCCCGCCGAAGGCGCTGCCGCGCCAGACCCGACCGGTCACCAGCTGGAACGGACGGGTACTGATCTCCTGACCCGCTCCGGCCACGCCGATGATGACCGACTCGCCCCAACCCTTGTGGCAGCACTCCAGCGCCGCACGCATCACCTTGACGTTGCCGATGCACTCGAACGAGAAGTCGACGCCGCCGTCGGTCAGCTCGACGATCACCTCCTGAATCGGTTTGTCGTAGTCGTTCGGGTTGATGCAGTCGGTGGCGCCCAGCTTGCGGGCCAGTTCGAACTTGCTCTCGTTGATGTCGATGGCGATGATGCGACCGGCCTTGGCCAGACGAGCCCCGATCACCGCCGAGAGGCCGATGCCGCCCAGCCCGAAGATGGCGACGCTCTCACCCTCTTTCACCTTGGCGGTGTTCATCACGGCGCCGATGCCGGTGGTGACGCCGCAACCGAGCAGGCAGACCTCTTCCAGCGGGGCGGCCGGGTCCACCTTGGCGATGGAGATCTCCGGCAGTACCGTGTATTCGCTGAAGGTGGAGGTGCCCATGTAGTGATAGATGGGCTGGCCATCTTTCGAGAAGCGGGTGGTACCGTCCGGCATCAGCCCCTTGCCCTGGGTGGCGCGGATCTTCTGGCAGAGGTTGGTCTTGCCGGATTTGCAGAATTTGCACTCGCCGCATTCGGGGGTGTAGAGCGGGATCACGTGATCGCCCACCTTGACGCTGGTGACCCCTTCGCCGACCGATTCGACGATGCCGCCCCCCTCGTGACCGAGAATGCAGGGGAAGACCCCTTCCGGATCTTCACCGGAGAGGGTGAAGGCATCGGTGTGGCAGACGCCGGTCGCGACGATGCGCACCCGCACCTCGCCCGCTTGTGGCGGCATGACCTCGATCTCTTCGATGGAGAGGGGCTGACCCGGGCCCCAGGCGATGGCGGCTTTACACTTGATGCTTTGAACCTGTGCCATGAATGACATCCTTCTTGTTGAGCAGGGTGAACAGAGATGAGTTCGGACATTCAGTGTAGTTTCCCGCCGATTTGGTGATAATGAGGGAAAATCTCAAATCACTTTTACACATAGGTAATAATGTTCGGCTGGGAAGGGATCTGTGAATTTGTCAGCGTGGCGGAGCAGGGGGGCTTTACTCCGGCGGCACGCAAGCTGGGAGTATCGGTGGCGCAAGTGAGCCGTCAGGTGGCGCAGCTGGAGGATCGGCTGCAGGCCAAGCTGCTGCTGCGCACCACCCGTCAGGTGCGGCTCACCGAGCTCGGCGAGATCTACTATCGCCACTGTCGTCAGCTGCTCGACAACCTCTACGAGGCGGAGCTGGCGGTGGGGCGCCATCAGGCGGTGCCGCAAGGCACCCTGCGCATCACGGCCCCCGTCTCCTACGGCGAGAGCCGCATCGCCCCGCTGGTGAACGACTTCATGGTGCGTTTCCCCCAGCTGGAAGTGACCCTCAACCTCACCAACCAGCTGCTGGATCTGGTGCACGAGGGCTACGATCTGGCGCTGCGGCTCGGCCATCTCAAGGATTCGACGCTGGTGGCGCGCAAGCTGGCGCAGCGGGTGCCCTATGTCTGCGCCTCACCGGCCTACACCGCTCGCCACGGCATGCCCAACAGCCTCTCCGAGCTGACCCGCCACACCTGTCTGGTGGGCAACGGCGACGAGTGGCACTTTACCCTTGATGGCCGCCCCCACAGCGTGCGGGTGCGCGGCTTGCTGCAGTGCAACAGTGGCCACGCCCTGCTGGATGCGGCGCTCAAGGGGATCGGCATTATCCAGCTGCCGGACTACTACGTGAGCGACCATCTGGCCCGAGGTGAACTGATCGAGTTGCTGCCTGAACTGCGGGCCCCGGCGGAGGGGATCTGGGCCCTCTATCCCCATAACCGCCACCTCTCCCCCAAGGTGCGGCTGCTGGTGGACTACCTCGCCGAGCGGCTGAGCGACCCGCACCAACCGGCGCTGGTGATGCCGATAGGCTAGGGCTTCTCTCGCTCGTTGGCTCACTGGTGGAAATCTCATGGCCTGAAAATAAAAGAGCCCTTGAGGAGTCAAGGGCTCTTTTGCAGGCAACAACCGGATAGTCAGCGACTCATCACTCGATGTTTTGAATTTGCTCGCGCATCTGCTCGATGAGGACTTTCAGCTCGACGGCGGACTGGGTCACTTCAGCGTTGATCGACTTCGAACCGAGCGTGTTCGACTCGCGGTTGAACTCCTGCATCATGAAGTCGAGACGGCGACCACAGGCGCCACCCTTCTTCATGATCTTGTTGGTTTCGCTGATGTGCATCTCCAGACGATCCAGCTCTTCGGCCACGTCGATCTTCTGGGCCAGCAGCACGATCTCCTGTTCGATGCGGGCCGGATCCAGCTCCACCTTGGCTTCGGCCAGACGGTCGGTGAGCTTCTGGCGCTGCCACTCGATGATCTGCGGCAGATGGACGCGCACCTTCTTCACTTCCACCTGAATACCGGCCAGACGCTGCTCGATCAGCGCTTTGAGGTTGGCCCCTTCGCTGGCGCGGGAGGCGAGGAAATCTTCCATGGTCTGGTCAAACCCGCCGAGCAGCTCGGTGGCGACCGCGTCCATGTCCTGCTCGGCGGCAGCCATCACACCTGGCCAGCGCAGCACGTCGACCGGATTGAGCTGGCCCTGGCCCGCCTCTTTCATGACCCAGCTGGCGCTGTCGATGATCAGCTTGGCCAGCTCTTCATTGATGTGCAGCTGGCTGGCAGCGGCCTGAGCGGCCTCGAAACGCAGGTTGCACTCCACCTTGCCGCGCTGCAGCTTGGCGCGGAAACGCTCACGCAGTACCGGCTCCAGGCTGCGCAGTTGCTCCGGCAGGCGAATGTAGGTTTCCAGATAGCGCTGGTTGACCGAACGAATTTCCCAAACGGCTGTGCCCCAGTCGCCCTTGAATTCCTTGCGGGCGTAGGCGGTCATGCTGTGAATCATTGATTGTTCCGGGCTTGATGAAGTGTGCGGCCAGTATACTCAGCCCGGCCCTGCTCGTCAGCCGATGCCGTGGTTTTAGCGGCTGATATTTGGGGCGGGATCACTTATAATCCCCCGCCAATTTGAGCCAGCCCAGAGGTCCGTTCCATGTCACGTCCAAGCGATCGCAGTGCCGCGCAACTTCGCCCGGTTACCATTACCCGCAATTTCACCAAACATGCAGAAGGCTCAGTGCTGGTGGAGTTCGGTAACACTCGCGTGCTCTGCACCGCCAGCGTCGACACCAGCGTGCCGCGCTTCCTGAAAGGGAAGAATCAGGGCTGGGTCACCGCCGAGTACGGCATGCTGCCGCGCTCCACTCACTCCCGGATGAACCGCGAAGCGGCCTCCGGCAAGCAGAGTGGCCGCACTCTGGAGATCTCCCGTCTGATCGCCCGCTCCCTGCGCGCGGCGGTAGACCTGACTGCGCTGGGCGAGCACTCCATCACAGTTGACTGTGACGTGCTGCAAGCCGATGGCGGCACCCGCACCGCCTCCATTACCGGTGCCTGTGTGGCGCTGGTGGATGCGCTGAACTGGATGGTGGAGAAGGGCATGATCAAGCAGAGTCCGCTCAAGCAGATGATCGCCGCCGTTTCCGTCGGCATGTATCAGGGCGAAGCCATCTGCGATCTGGAGTACATCGAAGACTCCGCCGCCGAGACCGACATGAACGTGGTGATGACCGAAGATGGTCGCATCATCGAGGTGCAGGGCACCGCGGAGGCCGAGCCCTTCACCCATGAAGAGCTGCTGGAGATGCTGGCGCTCGCCAAGGGCGGCATCGCCGACATCATTGCGCTGCAGAAGCAGTCGCTCTCCTGATTTTAAAAACGCGGCATTGACCGCGTTTTTTATACCCCCACACAAGACAACGACAAGCCAAGCAAGGAGCCAGAATGAAAGCCTACCAGCGTCAATTTATCGAGTTCGCCCTGGAGAAACAGGTTCTCAAATTCGGTGAATTTACCCTGAAATCCGGTCGTAAAAGCCCCTACTTCTTCAACGCCGGTCTGTTCAACAGCGGCCGCGATCTGGCCCGTCTCGGCCGCTTCTATGCCGCCGCCCTGATGGATGCCGGCATCGAGTTCGATGTGCTGTTTGGCCCGGCCTACAAGGGGATCCCCATCGCTTCCGCCACCGCCGTGCAGCTGGTGGAGCAACACGATGTGGATGTGCCCTGGTGCTTCAACCGCAAGGAGGCCAAGGAGCACGGCGAGGGTGGCAATCTGGTGGGCAGCCCGCTCAAGGGGCGCATCATGCTGGTGGACGACGTTATCACCGCCGGCACCGCCATCCGTGAATCCATGGATCTGATCCAGGCCAACGGCGCCTCGCTGGCGGGCGTGCTGATCGCGCTGGACCGTCAGGAGAAGGGCAAGGGCGAGCTCTCCGCCATTCAGGAGGTGGAGCGTGACTACGGCGCCCACATCATCGCCATCATTCAGATGAGCGACCTGATTGCCTATCTGGAAGAGAAGCAGGCCGAGCAGCCGGATCTGGCGGCGCAACTGGCTGCCATGAAGGCTTACCGCGCCCAGTACGGTATCTGAGTCGCAGTTCACACCGCACAATAGTTGAAGGCGGCGCCCGTTGGCTCTCTGGCAGCAAACGGGCGCCGTTTTTTTCATCTGCAAAAAGTGGATCATGTGGCTTGAGTTTACCCTTACGGTAAAGGTTAGGGTTTGCCAGTCGGCGTTTTGTGGTGCCGACGGGTTCCGGGGAGGAACAACATGACCACTCATCTTCAATCACCCATTCATCTGCAATTGCCGCTCAGCGGCATGAGCTGCGCCAACTGCGCAGGCCGCATCGCAGCCAGTCTCAACAAACTCGACGGGGTATCGGCCACCGTCAACTTCGCGCTGGAGCAGGCTGCCATCGAGCTGGCCAGCCCCGATCGCCTGCCTGCGGTGCTCGACAGCATCAAGAGTCAGGGTTACGACTACGGCAGCGAGACCATCCAGTTTCAAATCACCGGCATGACCTGTGCCGGTTGCTCGGCTCGGCTGAACAAGATGCTGGCCGCGCTGCCCGGCGTTATCTCGGCCGAGGTCAACTTCTCCATCGAGCAGGCCCGGATCGTGCTGGTCCCCGGGATGCAGACCCCGGCCGCTTTGCGTGAGCAGATCGAAGCGCTCGGCTTTGGCGCCCAGCTGGCACAGGGTTCGGCCAGCGGCCGTCGCCAGCAATTGCTGGAGCGGGAAGCGCAGGAGGCCGCCAGCGCCCGTCAGGCGCAGACCCGGGTCATCGTCTCGGCTTTGCTCACCTTGCCGCTGCTGGTGGGGATGCTGGCCATGGCCGGGTTGTTCCCCTGGCATCTGCCCGCCTGGCTGGAGCTGCTGCTCGCCACCCCGGTGCAGTTCTGGGTAGGCAGACGCTTCTATCGCGGCGCCTGGCTCGCCATCAAGAACCGCTCCGCTAATATGGATGTGCTGGTGGCAACCGGTACCAGCGCCGCCTACTTCTACAGCCTCTATTTGCTGCTCAACCTGGGGATGGCCGCCAGCGGCAAGCTCTATTTCGAGGCGAGCGCCATCATCATTACCCTGATCTCCCTCGGCAAGTTGCTGGAGGCTCGGGCCAGACGCAGCACTCAGTCCGCTATTCGCGAACTGATGGCGCTGCGGCCGGAAACCGCCACCGTCTGGCGTGGTGAGAGCTGGCAGAGCGTCGCCATCGACGAGGTGCTGCGCGGCGATCGGCTGCGGGTGCTGGTGGGTGAGCGGGTGCCGGTGGATGGCAAAATCGTGAGCGGCGCCAGCGAACTGGACGAGTCGATCCTCACCGGCGAGAGCCTGCCGGTGCCGCGCGGTGAAGGCGACAAGGTGTTGGGCGGCGCTATCAACCGCTCCGGCGTGCTGGAGATCGAGGCCACTACCGTGGGGGAGGACTCCAGTCTCAGCAAGATCATCGCATTGGTGGAGAGCGCCCAGATGGGCAAGGCCCCGCTGCAACAGCTGGTGGACAAGGTCTCCGCCGTGTTCGTGCCGGTGGTGATGGCCATCGCCCTGTTCACCCTGCTGGTGTGGTACGCCATCAGCAACGACTTCGGTCAGGCGCTGCTGGCAGCGGTGGCGGTGCTGGTGATCGCCTGCCCCTGTGCGCTGGGGCTGGCGACCCCTGCCGCCATCGTCACTGGCACCGGGGTGGCGGCGCGCCACGGCATTCTGATCAAGGATGTCGATACCCTGCAGAAGGCCCACGCCATCAAGGCGCTCATCTTCGACAAAACCGGCACGCTCACTCAGGGCAAGCCGGTACTGGCTAGCTGGAGCGGCAATGACGAGCAGTTGCATCTGGCCGCCGCCCTGCAGCAGGCGAGCGAACACCCGCTGGCGCTGGCGATGCGCGAGGCGGTCGGCAGCGGGGTGGCACTGCCTCAGCCCGACGTGGTCGAGGTGCGGGTCGGTGCCGGTATTGTCGGTCAGGTGGCGGGCCACAGGGTCGCCATCGGCAATAGCTCCCTGCTGGCCCAGCTGGGCATTGATCAGCCGCAACAGGATGAACAAGCCGCCGATGGCGCGACCCGGGTTTGGGTGGCCATCGACGGCGTGGTGGCTGGTATCGCGGCGCTGGCTGATACCCTGCGCCCCGAGAGTCCGGAAGCCATCGCCACCCTGCGCCAGCGCGGCATTGCCAGCTGGTTGGTGAGCGGCGACGCGCCGGCCCCCGTGGCCCATATCGCTGCCAAGCTGGGACTGGACGGGGCCTTTGACTCCGTGTTGCCAGCCGGCAAGGTGGAGAAAGTGGAGGCGCTGCGGGCGCAAACCCGCGGGCTGGTGGCCATGGTGGGTGACGGGGTGAACGACGCCCCGGCGCTGGCGGCGGCAGATGTCGGTATCGCCATGGGCTCCGGCTCCGATGTGGTGATGGAGACCGCCTCCATCACCCTGATGCGATCCGACCCGCGGCTGGTGGCCGATGCCATCGACATCTCGGCGGCCACCTGGCGCACCATACAGCAGAATCTGTTCTGGGCCTTCGTGTTCAACATCATCGGCATTCCGCTGGCGGCACTGGGCTACCTGAGCCCCGAGCTGGCGGGGGCTGCCATGGCCCTGAGCAGCATCACTGTTTTGAGCAATTCCCTGTTATTGAAACGCTGGCAGCCCAGGGCGGCGCACGGGCCAGCATCCAACCCGATCAATAAGGAGGCATAAATGAACATCAGCAAGGTTGCCAAGGCCACGGGACTGACCGCCAAGACCATCCGTTACTACGAGAGCATCGGCCTCATCACTGCCCCGGTACGCAGTGACAACGGCTATCGCAGTTACACCGAGGGGGCGTTGCGCGAGCTGCGTTTCGTCAAACGGGCGCGGGAGACCGGCTTCAATCTGGAGGAGTGTCAGGAGCTGCTGGCGCTCTATCGGGACGAGCATAGAACCAGTGCCCAGGTGAAGAAGCTGGCGCAGGAGAAGATCGTCGATCTGCGCGCCCGCATTGCCGGCTTGCAGGCCATGCTTACCTCCCTGGAAGGGTTGGTTTGCTGCTGCCACGGGGATGAAAATCCCGAGTGCCCGATCCTCGACGAATTGGAGAAGGGGTGAGCAAGGACTCACCTGCCAGCGCAGAAGAAATCGTTGTTGATTGATTAACTTCTTAATAAGCGGCGCTTTATTGTTGCGGGTCAGGGGGTAATGGTAGACTGCTCGGCTCTTGTACAGGAGTACTCAGTTGACCCAGAGTGTGACACGCCAGGTTAAGCAGGCCATCATGGCCCAGCTCTATACCCATGCATCGTTCAGCCTCCCCTGTTTGGGCGTGTTGGCATTTGGCTGGAGTCTGCTGTTTCACGACTATCTACCCGCCATCGAAGCGCTCGGTTGGCTGGCAGGCACTTTCCTGTGGTTGCTGGGTCGGGGCTGGCACCTGCGCTGGCGTCGAGCCCGCCTGCACCAGACTCCGTTGCCGGTGCTGGAGCGGGAGCTCTTTATCGGAGCAACCATCACCTCCATCATCTGGGCCCTCGGGGTGCTGCTCTACATGGACAAGCTGCCCGATACCTACCGGGCCGCCATGATGATGCTCTCCAGCCTCATTCTTACCGGTAGCGCCATCATGCTGTTTGGCAGCCGCCGCACCCTCTATGGTTCCGCCCTGCCGCTGGGCATGGCGATGCTGTTCGAGCTGGGCAATGGCAACGAGCAGGAGCGGATTGTCTCCTGCATGCTGGCGGGCTATCTGTTTGTCTTTCTGCCGACCCTGTTGCGCCGGATGCGGCGGGATCAGATCGCCTCGCTCCACCACCGTTTCTCCAACGCCGAGCTGGTGGCCGAACTGAAGGCGGTCTCCGAGCATTTGCGCCTCACCTCCCGCCTCGACGGCCTGACCGGCATCGCCAACCGCGCCCATCTCGACGACTCTCTGGAGCGGGCCTGGCGGCGCTGCCATCGCGCCCGGGCGCCGTTGTCGCTGGTGCTGGTGGATGTGGATTACTTCAAGCAGTTCAACGATCTCTACGGCCATCAGCTGGGGGATGACTGCCTGCAACAGGTGGCGGGGCTGCTGGCCGAGGTGGAGCGGCGCGAGGACGATCTGGCGGCCCGTTACGGGGGCGAAGAGTTTGCCTTGCTGCTGCCCTGCACCGGCATGCAGGGGGCGTTGCAGGTGGCGGACAATGTGCGGCAGGCGCTCAAGGAGCTGGCCATCCCGCACCAGAAGTCACTGGTCTCCGGTCGGGTCACATGTAGTTTTGGTGTTGCGACACTGATACCGGACAACAGCATGAAAATCGCCGATTTGATCCAAAAAGCGGATGCGGCACTCTATCAGGCCAAGCATAATGGGCGGGATCGAATCGAAGTAGCCTTGATGGGTAAGGTTGCCTGAATTTAACGTGACAGATTAAAGAGGTTGTCTATGCAATGTCATCGTATCGAAGAGCTGCTGGAGTTGTTGCAGCCTGCCTGGATCAAGGAACAGGATCTCAGCCTGGTGCAGTTTGTTGCCAAACTGGCCCAAGAAGCGGGATTTGAAGGGCCTCTGTCCGAGCTGACCGACGACATGCTGATCTATCACCTCAAAATGCGGGAATCCGACAAGCAGGCGATGATCCCCGGTCTGGCCAAGGATCATGTGCCCGATTTCAAAGAGGCGCTGCTCAAGGCGCGCGGAATCAAGTGAATCTTTATCAGAAGCGCATCACCTCGGGGTGATGCGCTTTTTTGTTGCCGAAAATTGCGATCCAACCCCAATATTAGATACATCTAATCCACACAATTAGCATGCTGTTTAAGATATAATCCGCTCCATAACAAATAAGGGAGCGATGTCTTGCAATGGCCGACCACGATAAAATCGATATCAAGGACGTCACCGACAAGGGCGTAACCGGGACCTTCAACCCCAATACGTTCAAAGCCAGCGACGACAGATTCAACCCGGGCAACCGCATTTATGTGCGGGCCCAGAAAGGGTATTGGCAGCGGATGCGCAAGGCCATGGGCTGGTTCTTTGTGGCGCTGTTCGTGCTGCTGCCCTGGCTGCGTTACGACGGGCGACAGGCGGTGCTGTTCGACCTCGGTCACCAGCAGTTCCATATCTTTGGCGCCACCATCTGGCCGCAGGATCTGACCCTGCTCGCCTGGCTCTTCATGATCGCCGCCTTCGGACTCTTCTTTATTACCACCTTCCTCGGTCGGGTCTGGTGTGGCTATCTCTGCCCGCAGACGGTCTGGACCTTCATGTTCATCTGGTTTGAAGAGAAGCTGGAAGGGCCCGCCAACAAACGGCGCAAGCTGGACGAGGCGCCCTGGAGCGGCGAGAAGCTGGCTCGCAAGGGGGCCAAGCATCTGGCCTGGTTGGCGATCTCGCTAGTGACCGGTCTCACCTTCGTTGCCTACTTCCAGGATGTCACCCGTCTCATACCGGACTTCTTCACCCTGCAGGCGGGGGGCTGGGTGCTGTTCTGGGTGCTCTTCTTCACCATCATCACCTACGGCAACGCAGGCTGGATGCGTGCCATCATGTGTATCCATATGTGCCCCTATGCCCGCTTCCAGTCCGCCATGTTCGACAAGGACACCTTCATCGTCGGCTATGACACCAAGCGTGGCGAGACCCGTGGCGCCCGCTCCCGCAAGGCAGACCCCAAGGCGATGGGGCTGGGCGACTGTATCGACTGCGATCTTTGCGTGCAGGTCTGCCCGACCGGTATCGATATTCGCGACGGCCTGCAGTACGAGTGCATCAACTGCGGTGCCTGCGTCGATGCCTGCGACCAGACCATGGAGCGGATGGGCTACCCGAAAGGGCTCATCAGTTACACCACCGAGCACAAGCTGGCCAACGACTCCACCCATGTGGCTCGGCCCAAGTTGATTGGTTACGGGCTGGTGATGGCGGTGATGCTGGGGGTCTTTGTCTACAACGCCATGTCCATCATGCCGATGGGGCTCGATATCCTGCGGGATCGCAACCAGCTGTTCCGCGAAAACAGCGAGGGGCTTATCGAGAACACCTACACCCTCAAGATCCTCAACAAGACCCTGCAGTCCCAGACCTACCAGCTGGATGTGGAGGGCTTGCCCGAGTATCAGTGGTTCGGCCCCCGTGAAGTGACCCTGAAGGCGGGCGAGATCTACACCCTGCCGGTCAGTCTGGCAGTCGATCCCTACAACCTGAAACGGCCGGCGCTGGATATCCAGTTCGTGCTGAAACGGGAGGGGGCGGCGCCCGACGACAGCAAGGGCAACCTGCGCCAGGGCAGCAAGTTTATCAGCCGGTTGTAACTGCGTGTGATTGCGGGCCGGGCGTGACACCAGTCCGGTCACCAGTGAGCACGGCAATGCCGGTCAGTAGTGATAGAATGGGGCGCAACGGCGCCCCTTTCTTTATGGTGGATGACATGCGTTTCAACTATTCCGACCTCAATCCCGACCTCATCATGGATGCGCTCGATCTCAGTGGCCTGCGGCTCGACTCCGGCCTCATCGAGCTCAACAGCTACGAAAACCGGGTCTATCAGTTTCAGGATGAGGATCGTCGCCGCTATGTGGTGAAGTTCTACCGTCCCGGCCGCTGGAGCCGGGCCCAGATCCTCGAAGAGCACGAGTTTGCCACCCGTCTCGCAGAGGCTGAGATCCCGGTCGCCGCGCCGCTTGCCTTCGCGGGCGAGACCCTGCTGGAGCACGAGGGCTACCCCTTTGCCATCTGGCAGAGCGTTGGTGGTCGCCAGTTCGAGGTGGATAACCTCGATCAGCTGGAGTGGGTGGGGCGTTTCCTCGGCCGCATTCATCAGATCGGCGCCAGCAAGCCGTTTCATCATCGGGTTCGCCTCGATGTGGAGAGCATGCTGCACGAACCGCGTCAGCTGCTGGCGTCTGGCGAGTGGCTGCCAAGCGGGCTGGCGAAGCAATTCTTCGGGGTGTTGGACGAGCTGATTAAACATGTCAGCGACGCCATGACCCTGGATGTGGCGCAGATCTCCCTGCATGGCGACTGCCACCCGGGCAACATCCTCTGGCGCGATGGCCCCATGTTTGTCGACCTCGATGATTGCCGTACCGGCCCCGCGATTCAGGATCTCTGGATGATGCTCAGCGGCGAGCGCCACGAGCAGCAGATCCAGCTCGACACCCTGCTGGCGGGCTACGAGGAGTTTATGGAGTTCGACTCGCGGGAGCTGGCGCTGCTCGAGCCGCTGCGGGCGATGCGCATCGTTCATTACATGGCCTGGCTGGCACGGCGCTGGGAAGATCCTGCCTTCCCCCGTCACTTCCCCTGGTTCAATACCGATCACTACTGGCGTCAACAGATAGCGACACTGCACGATCAGCTGGAGGCACTCAAGGCGCCACCGTTGAGCCTGATGCCAAACTGGTGAAATAGAAGGGATCTTGCGCGGCAAGCGGGACTCGATCTCCGGCCCTGACCATTGACGTCAGCATGGCGAAACAATAGGCTTGGCACTGCTTCGGTTCGCCGGGCGTGCCTCACAGTGATCCCTTAACAGGAAACATCATGAAAAAAGTTCTATTTTTCCTTGCTGCCATGCTGATGATCCCCATGGTTCACGCCGCCCCCGAGTTCAAGGAAGGCGTCAACTACGATGTGGTCAAACAGACTGGCAGTGCCCAGCCGGAAGTGATGGAGTTCTTCTCCTACTACTGCCCGCACTGCGCTACCTTCGAACCGATCGTTGAACAGTTGAAGGCCGGGTTGCCAGAGGGCGTGCCCCTCAAGAAGAACCCGGTTGCCTTCCTCGGCCGAGAAATGGGCCCCGAGATGCAGCGTGCCTATGCCGTTGCCAGCCTGCTCAACGCCGAAGCCAAGCTGACCCCGGCCATCTTCAACAAGATCCACACCCAGCGTCAGCCGCCTATGAGCCGTGACGATGTGAAGAAGATCTTCGTGGACAACGGCGTACCGGCTGAAGAGTTCGACGGGGCCGTCGACAGTTTCGCCGTCTCCGGCATGGTCTCCCAGTTCGATCGCAACACCGAGAGCTACAACATTCGCGGTGTACCGGCTTTCCTGGTGAACGGCAAGTACATGGTGAAGATTGAATCCATCACCTCTCAAGAGCAGTTCAACAAGCTGGTGCAGTTCCTGCTGGCCAAGAAAGACTGATACCCCTTGAGTCGATAAAAAAGCCCGCCGGAGCGAACCGGCGGGCTTTTTGTTTTCTGGTGTTCGGGAAGATCAGACCCCGACGTGGAACGCCTGTTTGAGGTTGCGGATAAACTCCGCATCCCGGCAGAGGGTCTTGCCTGGGCTGTCGGAGATCTTGGCAACCGGGCCGCCATTGCACTCGATCAGCTTGAAGACGATGTTCATCGGGCTGACACCGGGCAGATCGCAGGTGAGCTTGGTACCGATGCCGAAACTGGTGTTGATGCGGCCACGGAAGTGGCGGAACAGCTGCACCGCCTTGTCGAGGTTGAGCCCGTCGGAGAAGACCAGGGTCTTGTCGGTGGGGTCGATGCCAAGGCGCTGATAGTGGCTGATCGCCTTCTCGCCCCACACCACGGGATCGCCGGAGTCGTGACGCAAGCCCTGATAGCTGCTGGCCAGCTCGAAGTCGAAGTCCCGCAGGAAGGCATCCATGGTGATGCAGTCGGTCAGGGCGATACCGAGATGGTCGGTGAACTCGTCCAGCCAGCTGGTGAGGGCAGCGCGTTGGCTGTGCTCCAGCGGGAAGCCGAGCTGCTGGTGCGCCTGGAACCACTCATGGGCCTGGGTGCCGACCGCGGGCAGCTTGTACTTCTGGGCCAGCATGTAGTTGCTGGTGCCGCGAAACGCCGGCAGCCGCTCCTTGAGGCGACCCACTACCGCATCCTGTACCGCGTGAGAGAAGCGGCGGCGGGTGCCGAAGTCGATGAGGTTGAACTCGCTCATCTCATCGCTGCTCAGCTCCTTCTCCAGCTTGTCGATCTTCTGATCGAGCCGCTCCAGTGCGTGGCTGACGCCGAACTGGGGATAGCGGAAGCGGTTGCGCATCTCGCTGATGATGGCGAGCACCGGGATTTCCCACAGGATCACATCCTGCCAGGGGCCCTCGACCCGCACATTGATGCGGCCATCCTGCTCGAACACCTTGAGCAGGGAGTCGTCGAGCGGCTTGCGGCGCAGGTGGTCGAGGTAGTCAGGGGTGAAGAAGGGGCGCTCGGCCAGAAAATCGAGCTCAGGCCTGGTCAGTCGCAGGGATCCGGCGAGGCGCAGTTGCTCCTCGATCTGCCCCATCATGGGCAGCAGATCCTCTTCATTGCGGCTGTGAAACTCGGCCACCACCTCGGCATCCGGATAGCGATGGAACACCGCCTGCTGCATATGCAGCTTGTAGGCGTCGGTGTCGAGCAGGCTGGTAAGAATCGGTGGCATATCAGGCTCCCCGCAGGCGGGCGAACGCCAGTTGCATAGGTAAATTGCAGGCGCCGCTATCGGACAGGCTGGTGAGGATTGGAGGCATATCAGGCGTCCAGCAGGCGTTGTACATCGATCAGGGTCTGGGCCAGTTCGGCGCCAGCCTCAATCATCTGGGTGTGGGCGCTGGCAACCGTCTCGGGGGCGATGCCACGGCAGGCATCGAGATGGACGATTACCCGGAAACCGGCGCGGCGCAGTTGCAGCACGCTGGTTTTGACACAGTAGTCGGTGGCGAGGCCGCCGACCAGTACGGTATCGACCTTGCGGGCTTGCAGGAATTCGATGAGTCCGGTGCTGCGCCGTTCGGCCAGGTCGTGGAAGCAGGTGCCGTAGGGATGGAGATCCGGTTCGACCCCCTTCCAGACGAAGAAGTCATAGTCGATGGGAGCGGGCAGGCCGTCGAGTAGCTCGAAGCCTTTGCTACCCGGTACGCAGTGCACCGGCCAAGTGAGGTCGGCGTTGGGCAGATCCAGCGGCAACAGCATGCCTGCGGGGTCAGAGACGGCCCAGTCGGCATTGGCAGGGTGAGAGTCTTTGCTGCCGATCCGCAGCGTGGCGAGGGTGGCCTGAGCGTTGAGGGCCGCCACAATATCATCACCGCCCGCGACGGGCAGTTCGTTCGGGCAGAGGGGGGTAAAGCCCTTCTGCGCATCAATATCCAGGCTGGCGACGGTTCCCATGATTGGCTCCTGCACATACTATTCGTGTGATATTATCTACCAAACATTAATGGAAGGCGAGCAGGGCGATCGGCATGCTGAGAATGAGTCTGGATATGGTGGTGCTGCGGTTGCATGAGGAGCGGCTCGAGCTGCTGCTCGAGACCCGCGATCGCCCCCCCTTTGCCCACTGCTGGCAACTGCCGGCGCTGCGCATCGACGAGACCCGGGATCGGGATCTGGATGCCGCCCAGCGCCGTCTGCTGGCGGAGTGGGGGCTCGGTCACTGCTACAGCGAGCAGGTCTGCACCCTCGGCAATCTGGAGCGGGATCCCCGCGGCTGGTCCACGACCCTGGTCTATCTCTGTCTGGTCGATCCGGAAGTGGAGGCGATCCACGGTTGCTGGCATCCGCTCGCCAACCTGCCGGGGCTGAGCCTCGCCTTCGACCATGTCCAGCTTATCGCCAAGGGACTGGAGCGGCTGCGGATCAAGAGCCGTTACAGCACCCTGCCGCTACAACTGCTGGGGCCCGAGTTCACCCTCTCCGAGGTGCAGCGCGCCTTCGAAATCATCCTGCAAACACCCATGAATACGGCCGCCTTTCGCAAGCGGATCCATCGCGCCGACATTCTGGTGGATACCGGTCGCAAGCGCACCGGCAAACAGCGCCCCGCCATTCTCTATCGGCTGGAGAGCCCCTGCTGCGTGATGTTCGATCAGGTGATGCACGGAGCGGAAGCGTGAGTGAGACCTGCGTGCACAAGGTGCTGGTGAGTGCCTGCTTGCTGGGTCAGCCGGTGCGCTACGACGGTCAGAGCAAGGGGATCGTCAGCGACTGGCTGAGTGCGCTGGGAGCCGAGGGGCGGGTGCTGGCCTTCTGCCCCGAAGTGGCGGGCGGTCTGCCGACCCCGCGCCCTCCTGCCGAGCGGCAGGGCGAGCGGGTAGTAACGGCGAGCGGGCTGGATGTGACTGCCGAGTTTGATCGCGGCGCCGAGCTGGCGTTGGCTATTTGTCAGGCGCAGGGCATTCGCTTCGCCCTGCTGAAAGAGGGGAGCCCCTCATGTGGCAGCGGCCGTATCTATAACGGCCGCTTCGAAGGGGTCTCTGTAGCGGGCGAGGGCAAGACCACTGCCCTGCTGCGCCGCCACGGGATTGCAGTCTTTTCCGAAGATCAGTTGGCCGAGTTGGCTTCTGCGCTCTCTTTGGATTCCTCCCCGGATTTGGCGGCAACCGGTAGCGGCACCTGACCGCTCTGCCACCCCTCCAGCACCTCGTCCTTCTCCTGCCAGCGCTGGTTTAGCCACTCCTGAAAACCGCGCTTGAACTGCTTGTCGTTGAAGTAATCCCCAATCAGCTGTTCATTCACCGGCAGCTCCTCAATCCGCACCTGAATGCGTTTTACCCGCCCCATCAGGAAGTCCTTGAACGGGGTCTCGGCGTTGTCCGGATAGCGGATGGTGACGTTGATCAGGCTGTCGAACTGCTCCCCCATGGCGGCCAGCGTAAAGGCCAGCCCCGCTGCCTTGGGTGGCATCAGATGGCGGTAGCGGGAGCGGGAAGCATCCCGTTTCTGCTCGGTGAAACGGGTCCCTTCCACGAAGTTGATGACGGTAGTGGGGATGTGGCGAAACTTCTCGCAGGCGTTGCGGGTGGTCTCGATATCCTTGCCGCGCAGGTGCGGGTTCTTCAGCAAAAACTCCCGTGAGTAGCGGCGCATAAAGGGCATATCCAGCCCCCAGCAGGCGAGCCCCAGCAGCGGGATGTAGATGAGCTCGTGCTTCATGAAGAACTTGGGCACCGGCAGCCTATCGCGGAACAGGTGGCCGAGCACCACGATATCGGTCCAGCTCATATGGTTGCTGATGATGAGATACCAGCCATCCTTGCGCAGCTTGGTATTGTCCTCCACCTGCCAGTCAATACGGGTGGTGAGGCGGATCACCAGCGCATTGCAGGCCAGCCACAGACGCATGAATCGGTTGTTGAGGCGGCTGCAGGCACGGCCAAAGGCCGGGATCGGCAGCAGCAGTTTGGCCAGCGACACCAGCAGGATCAGACTGGCGCACAAGGCGGTGAAAAGGATGGTCAGGCCCGCACTGATGATCAGCACCAGCGGGCCAAGAAGCAGGGATAGCATGAATGTTTACTGCGCCTTGGTTGCCAGCAGTTGGTTCAGGGTCTGGTCCTTTTCGTGCCAGATCCCGTTCAACCACTGTTGAAACTCTTGTTGGAACTCGGGGTCATTGAAGTAATCCCCCACCAGCTTGCGGTCGATCGGCAAATAGCGGACCTGAACCTTGATTTGCCCGACCCGGCCACACATGAAGTCCCAGTAGCTGGGGATGCCGTCCGGATAGGCGATAGTGACATCCACCAGTTGATGCAACTGATCACCCATGGCGGCCAGAGTAAAGGCGATGCCCCCCGCTTTCGGGAGCAGCAGATGACGATAGGGCGAGCCCTGCTTCTGATGCTTGCTGCCGGTGAAGCGGGTGCCTTCGACGAAGTTCATCACACTCACCGGTATGTGGCGGAACCTGGCGCAGGCCTTACGGGTCGTTTCAATGTCTTTTCCCTTCAGATGGGGATGTTTTTCCAGAAATTTTCTGGAATATCGCCGCATGAAGGGGAAGTCGAGCGCCCACCATGCCAGACCGAGAAAAGGTACCCAAATCAGCTCTTTCTTGAGGAAAAACTTCAGGAAGGGAATTTTTTGGTTAAAAACCCGCTGCAGTACCAGTATGTCGACCCAGGATTGATGGTTGGCAATCACCATATACCACTCATTCCGGCGCCCTTTGTCCACTCCGACCACCTCGAAAGGGGTTCTTATGATGGTTTTCTGGATCAGATTGTTGAAACCGATCCAGCAGCTGGCACAGCCATCGAGCAGCCAGTTGCAGAGGGTGCGCCACCCCTTGAGGGGGAGCAGGAGCTTGAGCAGACCCAGCGAGAAGATGGGAACAAACCAGAAGAGGGTGTTGAAAAAATAGAGCAGGGTGGAGAGGCTGCCGCGCAGTCGCTCTGTCAGCTTGTTGGGCATGAGTCGGGTCCGTCTTGCTGTCGATAAAGGGCCATCAAGTGGTCAGATCTGTGGCCATAATATCAGCCGATTGCCCGTGAGACCATTCAGAGCCGTTACGGGGGCGGACTCACCCTTTCCCTTCTGTCAGCTGCTGCGCAGTCGCGATAGCAGCCGATCCATGGCCCGGTAGCCGAGCGCCTCGATAAGATGCTCCTTGCCGATAGCGGGTTGCCCCGCCAGATCGGCGATGGTGCGTGACACCCGCAGGATGCGGTGCCAGGCCCGGATACTGAGCCCCAGCTTCTGGATAGCATTCTCCAAAAATTCGGCATCTTGCGCTGATAAGCGGCAAATATCCTCTATCTCACGGCTATCCAGCAGGTTGTTGAGCTTGCCGTTACGGCTCAGCATGCGCTCCCGTGCCGCCAGCACCCGATCGCGGATCTGTTGGCTCGATTCCCCTCGCTCCGCCTTGCCGGTCAGGCTCCCCTTGGGCAGCAGCGGCACCTCCACCGTCAGGTCGAAGCGGTCGAGAAAGGGGCCGGAGAGCTTGCCGAGGTAGCGCAAGATCTGATCCGGGCTGGAGCGGGTCTGGCCGTCACCATAGTGGCCGCAGGGGCTGGGGTTCATGGCGCCGACCAGCTGGAAGCGAGCGGGAAAATCCACCTGACGGGCGGCCCGACTGATGGTGATGTGGCCCGTCTCCAGTGGTTCTCGCAGGGAGTCGAGCACCTTGCGCTCGAACTCGGGCAATTCATCCAAAAACAGCACCCCGTTGTGGGCCAACGAAATTTCGCCGGGCCGCGGGTGGCTGCCACCGCCCACCAGCGCCACCGCCGAGGCGCTGTGGTGGGGTGTGCGATAGGGTCTGTGGTGCCAGTGACCAGCGCGCGGGGTGAGGCCGCCGATGGAGTGGATGGCGGCGGTCTGCTGCGCCTCCTGCTCGCTGAGCGGCGGCAGAATGCCGGGCAATCGGCTCGCCAGCATGCTCTTGCCGGTGCCGGGTGGGCCGATGAACAGCAGGTTGTGGCTGCCGGCGGCGGCGATCTCCAGCGCCCGCTTGGCCTGTGACTGGCCGATCACATCCTGCAGGTCCGGCACATCGGGCAGGCTCTCCGCGCTTTGGGGATCCGGCAGTGGCAGCTCGTACTGGCCGGCCAGCCAGGCGGTGACGGCCAGCAGCTGATGGGCGGTGCGCACCTCGGCATCCTGAATGAGGGAAGCTTCGGGGCCGTTCTCTCGTGGTACCAGCAGGGTGCGCCCCGCATCCCGGCAGGCGAGCACGGCGGGCAGCACCCCGAGCACGGGGCGAATTTCGCCGGTCAGGGCCAACTCCCCCAAAAATTCATGATTGAGCAGGTATTTTGCGGGTATCTGCTTGGAAGCGGCGAGAATGCCGATGGCGATGGCCAGATCGAAGCGGCCCCCCTCCTTGGGCAGGTCGGCGGGGGCCAGATTGACGGTGATGTGTTTGCTCGGGAACTCGAAGTTGCCGTTGAGCAGGGCACTACGGACCCGATCCCGCGACTCCTTCACCGAGGTTTCCGGCAGGCCGACCATGTTGAAGGCGGGCAGGCCGTTGGAGAGGTGAACTTCCACTGTAACTTGCGGGGCCGCGATCCCGAGGCTGGCACGGCTATAAACCACAGCTAATGACATAAATCCCGTCCTTGAGTTGATATATGTTCTGACTAACTGCTTGTTGTTGGTTTTTTATTCCAGAGTTCCGGCTGAGGAATAGCCAAAATCAGTGGGTTGTCACAGAAAAAAGGCTTGCCCAATAAAAATCACCGTGCTAGTTCTAATAGCCATTCGCGGTAGAAACCGCCCCAATTTCACAGAATTTCCGGTTGTAACTATGAACATGGCCTCCCGTTTCGTCAGCATTATTGTGGTCCTAGTGGTGATTATTATCTCACCGCTCGGGGCTCGTTTAGCTGCACGGAACAAGGGATAGACCCACCACCGGACAGAACGAAACAAGCGACCCCCGAGCCTCACAGCTCGGGGGTTTTTTTTCGACCAAAGGACAGGATTTTCCACATGAACGGCGCGCAGTTTTTGGTACAGGCTCTCAAGAAACAGGGTGTGACCCAGGTGTTTGGTTACCCGGGCGGGGCCATCATGCCGGTCTACGATGCCCTGTATGACGGTGGTCTGGCCCATCAGCTCTGCCGCCACGAGCAGGGTGCCGCCATGGCCGCGGTCGGTTATGCCCGCGCCTCCGGTCAGGTGGGAGTCTGCATCGCTACCTCCGGCCCCGGCGCCACCAATCTGGTGACCGGTCTGGCAGAGGCGTTGCTCGATTCGGTGCCGCTGGTGGCCATCAGCGGTCAGGTGCCCTGTTCCGCCATCGGCACCGATGCGTTTCAGGAGGTCGACGTGCTCGGCATGTCCCTCTCCTGTACCAAGCACTCCTTTATGGTGACGGACGTGGCGGATTTGCCTCAGGTGATTGCCGAGGCGTTTGCCATCGCCAGTGAGGGGCGCCCCGGCCCCGTGCTGATCGATCTCCCCAAGGATGTGCAACTGGCCGCGGTGCCTGCCCAGAGCCCGCTGTTTGCAGTGGAAGAGTCGGAAGTGCTCAACCCCTCGGATCTGGCCGCGGCCCGCACCCTGCTGGCTGCCGCCGAGCGTCCGGTGCTTTACGTCGGTGGCGGAGTGGGCATGGCCAATGCCGAGCAGCAGTTGCGCGACTTTGCTGCCGCAACCGGCATGCCAGCGGTCACCACCCTCAAGGGGATCGGCGCGCTCGACCCCGATAGCCCCGTTTATCTGGGCATGCTCGGCATGCACGGCACCAAGGCCGCCAACTATGCGGTGCAGCAGTGCGATCTGCTGTTGGTGGTGGGTGCCCGTTTCGATGACAGGGTGACCGGCAAGCTGGAAGAGTTCGCCCCTGAAGCCAAGGTGATCCACCTCGATGTGGATGCCGCCGAGTTCGGCAAGCGCCGCGCCGCCGAGGTGGGTATCACCACGGATCTCAAGCAGGTGTTGCCACGCCTCGCCATGACTCTCGACATCGCCCCCTGGCGTGAACACTGCGCCGCCATGGCCCGCGAATATGCGTTTCGCTACGACCATCCGGGTCAGGCCATCTATGCCCCGGCTCTGCTCAAACAGCTATCTGCCAAGTTGCCGGAGAGCAGCGTGGTCGCCTGCGACGTGGGTCAGCACCAGATGTGGGTGGCCCAGCACATGCGCTTCACCAGTCCGCGCAACCACCTCTCCAGCGCCGGTCTCGGCACCATGGGTTTCGGTCTGCCCGCCGCCATCGGCGCCAAGATGTCGCGCCCGGAGGATGAAGTGGTGCTGGTCAGCGGTGACGGCTCTTTCATGATGAACGTGCAGGAGCTCGGCACCATCCGCCGGGCCCAGCTCAAGGTGAAGATGGTGCTGCTGGATAACCAGCGCCTCGGCATGGTGCGCCAGTGGCAGGAGCTGTTCTTCGACGGCCGCTACAGCGAGACCATCCTCTCCGACAACCCCGACTTCGTCGCCCTGGCTGCTGCTTTCGGCATCCTCGGCGAGACCATCACATGCAAGGAGCAGATAGCCGGAGCCCTCGATCGCCTGCTGGCAAGCGAGAGTGCTTACCTGCTGCATGTGGCTATTTCAGAGGAAGAAAACGTCTGGCCCCTGGTTCCGCCGGGAGTCGCCAACCACCAGATGATGGAGCAACGCCCATGAACCCGCACACCCTTGCCCAGCCAGCATTTGCACAACACACCCTGCATATCCACGCCCAGCCCAGACCCGAAGTGATGGAGCGGGTGCTGCGGGTGGTTCGTCACCGCGGTTTCAATCTCTGCGCCTTGAATATGGAGCAGGATTGCCAACAGCTGCGGATCACGGTTACTGTCGAGTCGGTGCGTCCCATCCAGCAGTTGTGGAGCCAGCTGGTGAAGCTGGTGGACGTCTCCCGGGTCGATGCACTGGAACAGCAACCCCGGATCAGAGCTTAAGGAGCCAAGCCAATGTCACAGCCTTCCCAATCTGCCACTCACCCCCAATACATCTGGTTCAACGGCAAACTGGTGCCCTGGCAGGATGCCCAGGTGCACGTGATGAGTCACGCCCTGCACTATGGCTCCTCGGTGTTCGAGGGTGTACGTGCCTACGACACCCCCAAGGGCACCTGCATTTTCCGCTTGCAGGAGCACACCCGCCGCCTGTTCGATTCCGCCAAGATCTACTGGATGGACGTCCCCTACAGCGAGTCCGAAGTGAATGAAGCCTGCCGCACCGTGGTGCGCGAGAACGGCCTGAAGAGCGGCTACCTGCGCCCGCTGGCCTTTGTCGGCAACGTGGGGCTGGGGCTGCATCCGCCGCTGGATGCCAAGGCTGACCTGATGGTGGCTGCCCTGCCGTGGGGCGCCTATCTGGGGGAAGAGGGGCTGAAAAACGGGGTGGATGTCTGCGTCACCTCCTGGAACCGGCTCGCGCCCAACACCATTCCCACCGGCGCCAAGGCGGGCGGCAACTACCTCTCCTCCCAGCTCATCAGCCGCGAGGCCAAGCGCAACGGCTTTGCCGAGGGGCTGGCGCTGGATGTGAACGGCTACCTGAGCGAAGGGGCGGGGGAGAACCTGTTCCTGGTGAAGAACGGCGTGCTGTTTACCCCGCCCGCTACCGCCGCCATCCTGCCCGGCATCACTCGTGACACCATCATGACGCTGGCGCGTGACTTGGGTTACGAGGTGCGCGAGCAGGCGCTGCCCCGTGAGGCGCTGTACGTTGCAGACGAGATCTTTATGACCGGCACAGCCGCCGAAGTGACCCCGGTGCGCTCCGTTGATCGGATGAAGGTGGGCGCTGGCAGCCGTGGCCCGGTGACCGAGCAGCTGCAGAACGCCTTCTTCGGCCTGTTCAATGGCAAGACCGAAGACAAGTGGGGCTGGCTGACGCCCGTCAACGACTGATGAGAGAGGGGAGGCGCGGAGCCTCCCCGAGTCGCTTCCGGTGAGAACTTCCCAGAGGAGTTTTCACCAGGATCGATTCTGATCCACTCGTATCATCACCGCATAACGCATCGAGCCCATATGGGCATTCAGGGAGTAGAGACAATGCCGAAGTTGAGATCCGCCACCACCACCCACGGACGTAACATGGCCGGGGCCCGCGCCCTGTGGCGTGCCACCGGAATGACCGATCAGGATTTCGGCAAACCCATCATCGCCGTGGTCAACTCCTTCACCCAGTTCGTACCGGGCCACGTCCACCTCAAGGATTTGGGTCAGCTGGTGGCGCGCGAGATCGAAGCTGCGGGCGGCGTCGCCAAGGAGTTCAACACCATCGCCGTGGATGACGGCATCGCCATGGGCCACGGCGGCATGCTCTACTCCCTGCCGTCGCGCGAGCTGATCGCCGACTCGGTGGAGTACATGGTCAATGCCCACTGCGCCGACGCCATGGTCTGCATCTCCAACTGCGACAAGATCACCCCGGGGATGCTGATGGCCGCCCTGCGCATCAATATCCCGGTGATCTTCGTCTCCGGCGGCCCGATGGAAGCGGGCAAGACCAAGCTCTCCGACCAGATCATCAAGCTGGATCTGGTAGACGCCATGATCCAGGGCGCCGACCCCAAGGTCTCCGATGCCCAGAGCGAACAGGTGGAACGCAGTGCTTGCCCCACCTGCGGCTCCTGCTCCGGCATGTTTACCGCCAACTCCATGAACTGCCTGACAGAGGCGCTTGGCCTCTCCCAGCCGGGCAACGGCTCCATGCTGGCGACCCACAGCGACCGCGAGCTGCTGTTCAAGCTGGCGGGCCAGCGCATCGTGACTTTGGCCAAGCGCTGGTATGAGCAGGACGATGCTTCGGCACTGCCGCGCAATATCGCCACCAAGGCGGCGTTCGAGAACGCCATGGCGCTGGATATTGCCATGGGCGGCTCCACCAATACCGTGCTGCACCTGTTGGCGGCGGCGCAGGAGGCCGGTGTCGACTTCACCATGGCCGATATCGACCGCATGTCGCGCAAGGTGCCGCAGCTCTGCAAGGTGGCGCCCTCCACCCAGAAATACCATATGGAAGATGTGCACCGCGCCGGTGGGGTGGTCGCCATTCTGGGCCAGCTGGAGAAAGCGGGTCTGGTGCATGGGGATGCCCGTACCGTGCTGGGTTGCACCCTCGTCGAACAGCTCAATGAATATGACGTCAGCCGCCAGCCAAGTCAGGAGGTGGTGGACTTCTACCGCGCTGGCCCTGCCGGCATCCGCACCACCAAGGCGTTCAGTCAGGATTGCCGCTGGCCGGAGCTGGATCTGGACCGCGCCGAAGGGTGCATCCGCTCGCTGGACAACGCCTACAGCCAGGAGGGTGGTCTGGCGGTGCTCTCTGGCAACCTCGCTGTCAATGGCGCCATCGTCAAGACTGCCGGGGTGGATGAGGAGAACCTCACCTTCCGTGGCCCGGCCCGGGTGTTCGAGAGTCAGGAGAGCGCGGTGAACGGCATCCTCGACGGTACCGTGAAAGCGGGCGAGGTGGTGGTGATCCGCTACGAAGGGCCGAAAGGGGGCCCGGGCATGCAGGAGATGCTCTACCCCACTACCTATTTGAAATCCATGGGATTGGGCAAGGCGTGTGCCCTGATTACCGACGGCCGCTTCTCCGGCGGCACCTCGGGTCTCTCCATTGGCCACGTCTCGCCGGAGGCCGCTTCCGGCGGCACCATAGGTCTGGTGGAGGATGGCGACATCATCAGCATCAACATCCCGGCCCGCAGCATGGTGCTGGAGGTGGCCGATAGCGTGCTGGCTGCCCGCCGCGTCGCCGTCGAGGCTCGGGGCTGGAAGCCGCTCGATCGTCAGCGTCAGGTCTCCTTTGCCCTGCGCGCCTACGCCATGTTCGCCACCAGCGCCGACAAGGGCGCGGTGCGCGATCGCACCCTGTTGGGGGAATAAATCATGGTCTCTGCGGCTGATTATCTACGCAAGGTGTTGCTCTCTCCCGTCTACGAGGCGGCGCGAGTCACCCCCCTGCAAACCCTGAAGAAACTCTCCGAGCGACTCGGCAACCATGTCAGCCTGAAGCGGGAGGATCTGCAACCGGTCCACTCCTTCAAGCTGCGCGGCGCCTACCACAAGATCGCCACTCTGACCGAGGAGCAGAAGGCGCGTGGCGTCATCGCCGCCTCTGCTGGCAACCACGCCCAGGGGGTCGCCCTGTCGGCCGCCAAGCTCGGCATCAAGGCGATCATCGTGATGCCCAAGACCACGCCGGACATCAAGATCGACGCTGTGCGCCGTCAGGGCGGCAACGTCATGCTGTTCGGCAACAGCTTCGACGAGGCTTATGGCGAGAGTCGCCGCCTCGCTGAATTGGAGGGTTACACCCTGATCCCGCCGTTTGACGACGTCGAGGTGATCGCCGGGCAGGGCACCATCGGCAAGGAGCTGCTGGAGCAGGATACCCACCTCACCCACGTCTTTGTGCCGGTGGGGGGCGGCGGGTTGGCCGCCGGGGTGGCGGTCTATATCAAGCAGCTGCTGCCGGATGTGAAGGTGATCGGGGTGGAGGCGGAGGGCTCCGCCTGCCTCAAGGCCGCGCTGGCGGCCGGCGAGCCGGTCAATCTGGAGCGGGTCTCGCTGTTTGCGGACGGGGTGGCGGTCAAGCGCATCGGCGAAGAGACCTTCCGCCTGTGCAACCAGTATCTGGACGAGGTGGTGACCGTCTCCAACGACCAGATCTGCGCCGCACTGAAAGACATCTTCGATGACTGCCGCGCCATTGCCGAGCCGTCGGGCGCCCTGTCGTTGGCTGGCCTCAAGGCCTACAGCGAGCGGGAGCAGGTCAAAGGGGGGCGGATGGCGGCCATTTTGTCCGGCGCCAACGTCAACTTCCACAGCCTGCGCTACGTGTCGGAGCGCTGCGAGATTGGCGAGAAGCGCGAGGGCATGCTGGCGGTGACCATCCCCGAGCGCAAAGGGGCCTTCCTCGACTTCTGCCGTCAGCTCGGGCCGCGCATGGTGACCGAGTTCAACTATCGCTACGCCGATGCCGAGCAGGCGTCGCTGTTCGTCTCGGTGCGCCTCACCGGCGGTGACGAGGAGCTGGGTCAGATCATCGATCAGCTCGGCGGCAACGGCTATCCGGTGGTCAACATGACCGAGAGCGAGCTGGCCAAGAACCACGTGCGTTACATGATTGGCGGCCGCCCGGCCCGGCCCCTCGGTGAACGTCTCTACAACTTCAAGTTTCCGGAGCAGCCTGGCGCTTTGATGCGTTTTCTCGAGACCCTGGGCTGTCGCTGGAACATCAGCCTGTTCCACTACCGCAACCACGGTGCCGACTACGGCCGTGTGCTCTGCGCCTTCGAGCTGCCGGATGAGGACGTAGCCGCCTTCCACGACTACCTGCGCGAGATTGGCTACGGCTGGAAAGAGGTGAGCGACGACCCCGCCTACCGGCTGTTCCTGGCCAGTTGAGCAAGAGGGTTGCTACGACCAGTCCAGAGGGAGGTGCCATGCCTCCCTTTTTTATATGTCGGGCGTAGAGAAGTTATTGCAGGGTAACCCCTGCCCATGGTTTTACTGACAAAACAATGTGAACCGCTGTGCTGGCGATTTTTACGCCGGATATTGCAGGCAAGCTCACACTCCTGATGGGCTGGTCATTTGAGGCTGCGTTCGGATGGGATACCCTGAATAGCGGAGAGGCCGCCTGACGGCTTCACACAGGGAAAGTGCGCACTCAGGCGCCCATAACGACTTATTGCAGAGGCGAAAATATGAATAAATCCATGCTTGCCGTATTGGTCAGTGGTTTGCTGGCGGCCGGAGCCGTGCAGGCCGCTGCTCAGGACAATACCTGGTATGTCGGTGGCAAGGCCGGTTGGTCCAATTACTATGGCGTTGACCACAACCAGTATGCCGAGTCGATTGCCCAGACGTTGGGTAATACCAGCGAGAACACGGATGATCTGGGTCTGGGCCTGTTCGCCGGTTACCAGCTCAACCCCAACCTGGGTTTCGAGCTGGGTTATGACTGGCTTGGCAAATACGACACCACTTCGGGCACTGGCGCCAATACCCTCAATACCGAAGCCAAGAGCCAGATGATTCAGGCCACCATGAAGATCAGCTTCCCGGCAACGAATGTGCTCGATCTTTATGGCCGACTGGGCGGTGCCTATGCCTGGACGGATAGCGAGATCAGCTTCGCCAATACCAGCGAGACCGGCAAGAAGCATGGCGCCGCCTTTGTCGGGGCGCTGGGTGCCGAATATGCCATCGATCGTGACTGGGCTGCCCGTCTGGAGTACCAGTACACCACGCCGCTGGGAGATGCCTCTCTCGATCGCTCCGGTATCGAGATGGATAACGGCCTTATTTCGTTCGGGATGCTCTATCGCTTCGGTCAGCAAGGTGGCGAAGTCGTAGCACCGGCGCCCGCTCCGGCCGCCGAACCGGCACCTGTAGCCGTGGTTGAGCCCAAGACCTTCAGTCTGAGTTCCGATGTGCTGTTCGAGTTCAACAAGGCGACCCTGAAGCCGGCTGCCAATCAGGCGCTCGATGCCCTGTTCAGCCAGATTGTGGCGGCCAATCCGAAAGATGGCGTCGCAACTGTCATCGGTTATACCGACCGCATCGGCTCCGACAACTACAACATGGCCCTCTCCGAGAAGCGGGCCCAGAGTGTGGCCAGCTATCTGGTATCCAAAGGCTTGTATGCCGACAAGGTACGAGTCGAGGGGCGTGGCAAGTCCAATCCGGTCACTGGCAACAGCTGTGCCAGCCGCTCCAAGCAAGAGCTGATCGCCTGTCTGGCACCGGATCGCCGGGTGGAAATCCATCTGGAAGGGGTTTCCCAGCCGGCGCAGTGATGCTGTGGCAGAGATGGGATTCGAGAAGAACGGGAGGCCAGGCCTCCCGTTTTCTATGGTCAGCGTGATCGGATGGTGGTGGCGCAGACCTGGGTTGCCAACATCATGAGCTATCGAATCTTTTCCTAATAGGAATAGTTATTATATTTCCAAGAAATTACAGGATAAAAAAATAGAATTAAACTTTGCGCCTGAAGATCCTTTTGGTTAGAATCTCTGCGTGTTATCAATAGACAGGTAAATATTATGGACTGCGACAGTTGTAGCCGATTGCAAATCGCGATGCGGGTTTACCAGAGCTGAGGCCGAATATTTTATCTTCTCTCTCACTCTGATTGCTCGAATCACAAGCATAGAGTGCAGCATCTATATGAGTCAGCATCGACTCTCACAACCTCTTCATCCCGCCTTCATCAGGGATTTCGGTTGTAAATCTGGATCGTTCCGCTCATCTGCGAGCCATGCGCGCCTCGCGACCCCTGCAATTGAACGCTTCATCACATACTCCCGGTGCCCGTCAGGGCCGTCACAGCGTTGGAACCATGTATCTGTGTCGTGGTCGGGAAGGGATCAAGCGTAAAATAACAAGATGGATAATTTCATATTGAAAACTATTTCGTTTTCGATAGGACAGGTTTCAAATTAAAATAATTGACGTGATTGATTAATATAATTCGGTCGTAACAAGGGTTGCATCGAAATATTTCCATGGGCGTGGTTTTCTCCGATATACGTACCCGCCAGATATCACTGATACTATTTCCTGTCCGCATCCCGTTATTTCAAGCTGTCGTAATCCTTATTTTCTTTATGGATGTATGCCGCTCTGGTTGCGGGATCACCGTATTGGTAGGTCGATAATGCAGACCCATGGCCATGCCTGCCAACGACAGTGTGTATCGCTGTCTATGGTATGTCCGGCCCTATCTCCACCCCACTCGGAGGATATCGTATGACCGAAGAGCCCAAACCTCGACCCTCGGGGTCCATACCTCTCCACGCCTGACCCCCCTGCGGGTAACAGGATATGGAGTCCTGACCCCTGATCTGACCCGACTATGCCAGTGAGCGCGACGGCAGACGTTTGTCTGACGGGCAGCCCCGTGCACGCCAGTTGATCGTGCCGGCAACGCATCGGGTTTACTGCCTTCGATATCAGTACTGACGCCAGGCCTGGCCCGCGACAGGGCCCTGCTGCAAGCGAAAATCAGGATTTAAAGTTATGAAGCAACAACATACTGCCAGCCGGCACAAGCAACAGGGGTTCGTCGCCCCGGGCCGTGCCAATGAGAAGCTCTCCTCTCGGGTGCTCGACGAGGCCGACAAGTCTCTCGAATACACCCTTACTGCCGTGCGCGGCAATATTGATGGCCTTACCGCGACCGAGGCTGCCAACCGTCTGGTCCAGTTTGGCCCCAACGAGGTGACCCACGACAAGCCGCCCCATCCATTGATCCAGCTGCTGCAGGCGTTCAAAAACCCGTTTGTGATGGTCTTGATGGTGCTTGGGCTGGTCAGTTATGTGATGGACGTGCTGATGGCCGAGCCGGGTGATGAGGACTGGGTCAAGGTGATCATCCTCGGTGTCATGGTGGGCCTGAGCGGTCTGCTGCGCTTCTGGCAGGAGTACCGTTCGGCCAAGGCGGCCGAGGCGCTCAAGTCACTGGTGCGCAACACTGCCACTGTACAGCGTCGTCCCTCGCCGGGCGCTACCCCCCAGCGCAAGGAAGTGGCAATGACCGAGCTGGTGGCCGGAGACATAGTGCACTTGCAGGCGGGAGACATGATCCCCGCCGACATCAAGCTGATTGAATCCCGCGATCTCTTCATCAGCCAGGCGGTGCTGACCGGTGAAGCACTGCCGGTGGAGAAGTATGACACTCTGGGAGCTGTGGCCGAGAAGTCGGCAGACGGCAACAGCACAGGGGACGTGGGGTTGCTCGATCAGCCCAACATCTGCTTCATGGGCACCAACGTGGTGAGCGGTACAGCCAAGGCTGTGGTCGTGGCCACCGGCAGCGACACCTACTTCGGTTCGCTGGCCCGCAACGTGGTGAGCCACAAGCGCATCGAGACCAGTTTCGATCGCGGCGTCAACAGCGTCACCAGGCTGCTTATTCGTTTCATGCTGGTGATGGTACCCATCGTCTTTATGCTGAGTGGTATCAGCAGTGGTGACTGGATGTCTGCACTCACCTTCGCGCTGGCGGTGGCGGTGGGGCTCACCCCCGAGATGCTGCCGATGATCGTTTCTGCCAACCTGGCGCGGGGGGCGGTGGCCATGGCCAAGCGCAAGGTAGTGGTCAAGCGTCTCAACTCGGTGCAAAACTTCGGTGCCATGGACGTGCTCTGCACCGACAAGACCGGTACCCTGACCCAGGACAAGATCATCCTCGAGCACCACTACGACGTGCGTGGCAACCGGGACGACCGGATCCTGCAGTTGGCCTGGCTCAACAGTTATCATCAGAGCGGCATGAAGAATCTGATGGACATCGCCGTGATCGAGCACGCCGATGCACTGGGGGCTGGCTGCAAGCCGGCGGGTTACAGCAAGGTGGATGAGTTGCCGTTCGACTTCGTGCGCCGGCGCCTGTCGGTGATCGTACAGGATGAGCGTGGCCAGCAGCTGATGGTTTCCAAGGGGGCGGTCGAGGAGATGCTCTCCGTCTCCAGCCACATTGATGATGGCAAGCAGATCCGAGAGCTGGATGAGATTGAGCGCCGTACCTTGCTGCGTCGCAGTGAAGAGTACAACGCCGACGGTTATCGGGTGTTGATCGTGGCTACCCGAGAGATCCCGGCTGCCGAGTGCAAGCAGAGCTATCGCACCAGTGACGAGGTCAATCTGGTGGTGCGCGGTTTCCTCACCTTCTTCGATCCGCCCAAGGATTCAGCCGCACCGGCCATTCGTGCGCTGAACGACTATGGCGTAGCGGTAAAGGTACTGACCGGCGATAACCCTATCATTACCAGCAAGGTGTGTCGTGATGTTGGGCTGGAGCCCGGTGTACCGCTGCTCGGCAAGGATATCGAAGGAATGGATGACGTGGCGCTGTGCGAGGTGGTCAAGCAGACCACCATCTTCGCCAAGCTCACCCCGCTGCAGAAGTCGCGGGTGGTGAAGGCGCTGCAGGCCAACGGCAACACCGTCGGTTTCCTCGGTGACGGCATCAACGATGCACCGGCGCTGCGGGATGCGGACGTGGGGATCTCGGTGGACAGCGGTGCCGATATCGCCAAGGAGACCGCCGACATCATCCTGCTGGAGAAGAGTCTGATGGTGCTGGAGGAGGGGGTGATCAAGGGGCGCGAGACTTTTGGCAATATCCTCAAGTATCTCAACATGACCGCCAGCTCCAACTTCGGCAACGTCTTCTCGGTGCTGGTGGCCTCCGCCTGGCTGCCATGGGCCCCCATGCTGGCGATGCAGATGTTGATCCAGAACCTGGTGTATGACGTCTCCCAGATGCTGCTGCCCTGGGACAAGATGGATCCCGAGTTCCTCAAGCGGCCGCGCAAGTGGGAGGCGAGCAACATAAAGCGCTTCATGCTGTGGCTAGGCCCGACCTCGTCGGTGTTCGATATCAGCACCTACTGCCTGATGTGGTTCGTGTTCGGCGCCGGCGCTCTCTATGCCACTGCCAACGGCAGCATGGATCCGCTGGTCAACGGTCAGGCCATCATGAACTCCGGCTGGTTCATCGAGGGACTGGTGTCGCAGACCCTGGTGGTGCACATGTTGCGTACCCGCAAGATCCCGTTCCTGCAGAGTACCGCTACCCTGCCGGTGCTGCTCTCCACCTCCATCGCTATCGCCATCGGCTGCTACCTGCCGTTCTCGCCGGTGGCGGAGCACTTCGGCTTCATCACCCTGGATGGGCCCAAGTACTTCATGTGGCTGGTGATTACCATGCTGGCCTACATGGGGCTGACCCAGACCATCAAGAGCATCTACATCAAGCGCTACGGCCAGTGGTTCTGATGCGGATCTAGTGGAAGCGCCGGTATGATAGCGGCGCGACAGAAAAAAGAGAGCCAGCCCGCACAAGCGGACTGGCTCTCTCTATTTGGTGTGACCTGACTCCCTTGTTGGAGAGTACCGGTCTGTGGCTTATAGCTTGAACAGCGGACGCAGGCGGATGCCGATCAGGCTGCCGGCGAGGGCCATCAGCATCCAGACCCAGCCGTGCAGGCTGCCAGAAGCGGTGCCGTCGAAGAAGCCGCCGAGGTTGCAGGCGCTGTACATGGCGCCCATCCCCATCAGCAGGCCGCCGAGGATGGAGGCCAGGCTGTTGCCGAGCCGCATCGGTGCGAAGGTGCCGCCACCACTGATGCAGCGCGCCAGCATGGCCCCCAGAATGCCGAGCCAGAACATGCCGACCATGGGGTTGATGAAGAGCGGCTGGGCCAGCTTGGGGTGGCCCTCGAACAGGCCGAGCAGGGAGGCACCGCGCAGCGCCATGTCATAGACGGCGCCGGTGATGGTCCAGGCCGAGCCGTGCAGGGCGACCACGGAGGAGTTGAGCAGAGCTATGATGATGCCGCCGGTCAGCACGGTGAAGCGGCCGTCGCGCCAGAACAGGTTGCCGCCGCTGAAGAGGGGCTTGAGCTCGCCGGTACGTTTTAGCTCGCTGTTGCGAAACAGCAGGAACAGCGCGGCGACCAGCGCCAGGTTGAGCAGCATGCCGCTCCAGATATTGCCAGTCAGGTCTTTTGCCAGCACCACATGGCTGGAGAAGGTGGCCTCCAGTTCGGGGCGGAACTGGTTGCTGATCAGGGTGCCGATGCCGTAGCAGAGCAGCACCAGCCAGAAGCGGGGTTGCCCCTCGCCGCAGCAGTAAAGGGTGCCGGTGGCGCAGACGCCCGCCAGCTGCATGCCGATGCCGAACAGGAAGGCACCGACGATGAAGGGAATGCCGATGGCCATCACGTTGCCCACCATGGCGTCGCCAAACAGGGCGTGGCTAAAGGAGAGGAAGCAGGTGAACAATAGAATTTCGATGGCGATGGTGAGCAGGTGAACCCGCACATAGTAGCTGTTGCGCTTGGTCAGCATCTCGCGCCAACCGAATACGATACCGAAGCGGCTGAAGGAGAGGGTGAAGCCGAAGCCGAATCCGATCAGGGCCATCAAAGCCCATTTCATACCAAAGGTGTTGCCGAGCCAGAGTAACGCTCCCCCCGCGATTGCCACGATGGGGAGCGACCATTTTCGATTCATGCCTGTTGATCCTTATAGCTGGATGAAGAATTGGGAGTGCGGATCCTATTCCCACATTGAGTCCAAGGCTACCGGTTTAACAGGCCAGGAGGCGAGAAAATGGCATATCGCTTATGACTACTTTGTTATCTACGGATTTGATTTTGAAAGCTTTATATTGCTCGTTGCAGCGGGGCGCTTGCCGTTACGCAGCCCATCGAGCGTGAAGATCAGCAGTGCGCTCCAGATACAGGCGAAAGTGAGAGCCTTGTCCATTGCCAGCTCCTCGCCGTAGAGAGTGACCGCGAGGATGAACATCAGGCTGGGGCCTATGTACTGGAAGAAGCCCAGGGTGGATAGCTTGAGCCGGGTCGCAGCGGCGGTGAAACAGAGCAGGGGGGCTGTGGTGACGGCGCCTGCAGCGATCAGCAGCAGGTTGAGGTGCCAGTCATTCTGGGTGAGGTGGCTGGTGGGGCTGTCGGCAAATCCCCACAGATAGATGGCTGCCGGTGGCAGCATGATCATGGTTTCGATCAGCAGGCCGGTAAGTGCATCGAGGGCCAGCTTTTTGCGCACCAGACCATAGATGGCGAAGCTCGACGCCAGCACCAGTGCAATCCAGGGCAGGGAGCCAAAGGCGATGAGCTGGATCGCCACTCCGGCAAAGGCCAGCGCCACCGCCCACCACTGCAGCCGGCGCAGTTTCTCGCTCAGAAACACCATCCCCAGCAGCACGTTGAACAGCGGGTTGATGTAGTAGCCGAGGCTGGCATCCAGCATGTGCCCGTTGTTGATGGCCCAGATAAACAGCAGCCAGTTGCCGCCAACGGTGACCGAGGTAAACGCCAGGGTGAGCAGCACTTTTGGCTGACGCAGCACGGCCTGCACCTTGTGCCACTGGCGGCCTGCCAGGGTGAGCACCATCAGCAGCACGCAGGACCAGATCATCCTGTGGGTCAGAATTTCGGCAGCCGGGACGGCAGAGATGGTTTTGAAATAGATGGGGGCTATGCCCCAAAGGGTATAGGCGCACAGGGCGTAGATGACGCCCTGGCGCTGGATCTGTTGCGGCATGCGGATGACCTTTACTGATGCGTTGGATGCGGGAAAACATCGCAAAAAATCAGTGTAGCGATCCTTTATCGAGGAAAGAAGCGAATAAACGAAGTTTGAGAATACGGTTGGAAGCGGGTCATCCTTTGCCGCGACGGATCTTGTCGACGTCCATCAACAGCCACAACATCAGAGCGATGGCAGAGATCCAGGGGCCCCAGGTCACGTAGGCCTCGCCGTGCCCCAGCACGAAAAACAGCAGGGGCAACCCGATCACCAGAAAAAGTACGCTTCCCAGAAAAAATAGCATTTTTGTCTTTATATTTAATGGCTTGCTTATTTGATGATTATATCGATTGTGCTGCCTGATGGAAGGCCAAAATGCAAAAGGGGGGATTTATCCCCCCTTGCTGATGATGATGGCTATTTATACCCTTATTCGAGCTGGATCCAGGTACTTTTCAGCTCGGTGTACTTCTCCAGCGCGTGCAGCGACTTGTCGCGACCGTTACCGGACTGCTTGAAGCCGCCAAACGGCATGGTCATGTCGCCGCCATCCCAGTTGTTGACGAACACGGTGCCGGCGCGCAGGGCGCGGGAGCCCTTCACCGCCTTGTTGAGATCCGCTGTCCAGATCGCCGCCGCCAGCCCGTAGTCGGTGTCGTTGCCAAGGGCGATGGCTTCTTCCAGCGTGTCGAAGCCGGTCACCGCCAGCACAGGGCCGAAAATCTCCTCGCGGAAGATACGCATCTGCGGGGTTACCTCATCGAAGATGGTGGGCTCGATATAGAAGCCGCCGCTCTCAAGATTGGTGCGTTTGCCCCCCAGTAGCAGCTTGGCCCCCTCCTGCTTGCCAATCTCGACATAGCGCAGCACCTGCTCCATCTGGATGTGATCTACCATGGCGCCGATGCGGGTAGCGGGGTCGAGCGGGTTGGCCGAGATCCATTCGCGGGCGTGGGCCAGCAGCCTTTCCATAAACTGCGGCTTGATGCTGTTTTGCACCAGCAGCCGGGAGGCGGCGGTGCACACCTCGCCCTGGTTGTAGAAGATGGCGCTGGCCGCGCTTTTGGCGGCGGCGTCCAGATCCGGCGCATCCGCCAGTATGATGTTGGGGCTCTTGCCGCCGCACTCCATAAAGGCGCGCTTGAGGTTGGACTTGCCGGAACACTCCACCAGGTGCTTGCCGATTTTGGTGGAGCCGGTGAAGGTGATGCAATCCACATCCATGTGCATGGCCAGCGCTTCGCCCACGGTATGGCCAAAGCCGGGCAGTACGTTGAACACGCCGTCAGGAATGCCGGCCTCCTTGGCCAGACCTGCGATACGCAAGGCGGTCAGGGGGGACTTTTCGGAAGGTTTGAGAATGACCGAGTTGCCGGTAGCGAGCGCCGGCCCCAGCTTCCAGCAGGCCATCACCAGCGGGAAGTTCCATGGCACGATGGCGGCGACCACCCCGAGCGCTTCGCGGGTCACCAGCGCCAGGGCGGATTCCTCGACCGGAGCGACCTGATCGTAGATCTTGTCGATAGCCTCGGCGTTCCAGGCGATGCAGTTGGCTGCAGCAGGGGCATCGTATCCCATGGCATCGCCGATGGGCTTGCCCATGTCCAGCGACTCCAGCAGTGCCAGCTCCACCTTGTTGAGACGCATCAGTTCGGCGAAGCGCTGCATGATCAGCTTGCGCTGTTTCGGCGCCATGCCGCTCCAGCGCTTGTCATTGAAGGCTTTACGAGCGGCCTGTACCGCCAGTTCGGCATCGGCGGCATCGCACGCTGCTACCCTGGTCAGCAGCTTGCCGTTGGCCGGGTTGATACAGTCGAAGGTGGCACCATTGACGGCATCCCGATAGCTACCGTTGATAAAGGCTTGTGAGGGCAGGGTCAGATGGGCGGCCTTGTGTTGCCACTGGGCCAGGGTCAGGTCACTCATGTTCACTCCTTGAACCGGCAAAAGTCATTGTCCGCGTATCAATATGCTAAACATCCGGCCACTTGTAAATCCACTTTGTAACAATTCATTAAACATTGGTGACTGGCTGACCCCTTATCACCCAGTTAGAAACTGGCGGGAGTATTGGCCGAAATCAATACGCACTCCTGCCCGCCCACATTGCGAAAACGGTGGGGAGTGCGGCTGTCGAAGTAGTAGCCATCGCCCGGTGTCAGCAGGTAGATCTGCTCGCCCACGGTCACTTCAACCTCGCCCTTGATGACGATGCCGCACTCTTCACCCTCGTGGCTCAGCATGTCGTCGCCGGTATCGGCGCCCGGTGGCAATACTTCCTGCATCATGCCGATAGCGCGGTTGGCGCGGCTGTGGCCCACCAGCCGGTAGCTGATGGGGTGAGTGCCGAGATCCGGCATGTCGGCGGCGCGGAAGATCACTTCGGAGTCCATTTCGGTCTCTTCGGTAAAGAAGCTGGCCAGTGACATGGGGATCCCTTCCAGCACCTTGCGCAGGGAGGCAACTGACGGGCTCACCTGATTCTTTTCGATCTGGGAGATGAATCCGTTGGTCACGCCCGAACGTTTGGCCAGCTCACGCTGGGAGAGGGCCGCCTTGGTGCGAACCGCCTTGAGACGGTGACCGATATCCATCGATAGACACTCCTTGACTGTTTACTATTATTAAATTTGTGTTAAATATCTTATACCACCCTGTAGAGCCATCTAGCTAGGGGTGGCATCAGACAGGGCGATCATGAGCCCTTTTTTATGGATTCAGGTGTTTAATTTAATGGGCAATAGCCAATAGTTGCTAAACACCTTAAGGATGAGGTGACCATGAAACCGATCAGCGACATCAATACCCCCTCCGACATGTCCGCTTTCTGGATGCCGTTCACCGCCAACCAGCAGTTCAAGGCGGCGCCGCGCATCCTGAAGTCGGCAGAGGGGATGTATTATCACTCAGAGGATGGCCGCAAGATACTGGATGGCACTGCCGGACTCTGGTGTTGCAACGCGGGCCATGGTCGGCGCGAGATTGCCGAGGCGGTCTCCCAGCAGATTTCCCACCTCGATTTTGCCCCCACCTTTCAGATGGGCCACCCCCTGCCGTTCGAGCTGGCTAACCGGCTGGTGGAGATCGCTCCCCAGGGCTTTGGCCATGTCTTCTACACTAACTCCGGCTCAGAATCGGTCGATACCGCGCTCAAAATCGCACTGGCCTGGCAGCGGGCCCGTGGTCAGGGCACCCGTACCCGGTTGATTGGCCGCGAGCGGGGCTACCATGGCGTCGGTTTTGGCGGCATCTCGGTGGGGGGCATTCCCGGTAACCGCAAGTGGTTTGGCTCCCTGCTGACCGGCGTTGATCATCTGCCCCATACCCTCAACATCGCCAAGAATGCCTTCACCAAAGGACTGCCCGAGGAGGATGTGGCGCTGGCCGACGAGCTGGAAAAGATCGTCTTTCTGCACGATGCCAGCAATATCGCGGCGGTGATCGTCGAGCCCATCGCTGGCAGTACCGGTGTGCTGATGCCGCCCAAAGGCTATCTCAAGCGGCTGCGGGAGATCTGTACCAAACACGGCATCCTGCTGGTTTTTGACGAGGTGATCACCGGTTTCGGTCGTCTTGGCTCCCCCTTTGCCGCACAGGAGTTCGATGTCATCCCCGACATGATCACCTGCGCCAAGGGGCTCACCAACGGCGCTATCCCCATGGGAGCTGTGTTGGTGCAAAAGCATATTTATGACGACATGATGGCGGCAGGCAAAGGAGCCATCGAGCTGTTCCATGGTTACACCTACTCTGGCCATCCGGTGGCTGCCGCTGCCGGTCTCGCGACCCTCGAGATCTATCGCAATGAGAACCTGCTTAGCCGCGCCGCGGATCTGGCGGGCTACTGGGAGGAGGCGGCCCATTCGCTGAAGGGCTGCAAGCATGTGAAGGATGTGCGCAACTACGGGCTGGTGGCCGGTATCGAACTTGAATCCATGCCGGATGCGCCGGGCAAGCGCGCCTATGAGGTGTTTGTCCGCTGCTTCGAGAAGGGGGCGCTGATCAGGGTGACCGGCGACATCATAGCCCTGTCGCCACCCCTCATCATCGAGCGCAGCCAGATCGATGATCTCTTCACCCTGCTGCAGGATGCCCTGCAGGCACAACCCTAACCCATTGGATGGCCCCGCGCTGGCGGGGCCTTGCGTTGTCTTGTTCAGCGCAATCACCACATCAATTATCACGGAGGATACATGACATACAGGGTCAGCAACTTCATCAACGGCCAGCCGCAGGAGAGTCGTAGCGAGCGCCAGGGTGCCATCTTCAACCCAGCCTGCGGCAAGCAGCAGGGAAGCGTCGGGCTTTCCAGCGCCGCCGAGTGTCAGGAGGCGATCGCCATTGCCGAGCGCGCCTTTGCCGACTGGTCACAAACCCCGCCGCTGGTGCGGGCCCGGGTTTTTTTCCGCTTCAAGGAGTTGATGGAGCAGCACAGGGACGAGCTCGCCCAGCTCATCAGCCGCGAGCACGGCAAAGTCTTCTCCGATGCGCAGGGTGAGTTGACCCGCGGGCTGGAGGTGGTGGAGTTTGCCTGCGGCATCCCCCATCTGCTCAAGGGGGAGCACTCCCTCAACGTCGGTCGCGGGGTAGACAGCTACTCCATGATGCAGCCGGTCGGGGTTTGCGCCGGTATCACGCCGTTCAACTTCCCGGCCATGGTGCCGCTCTGGATGTTCCCGGTCGCCATCGCCTGCGGCAATACCTTTATTCTCAAACCCTCCGAGAAGGATCCCTCCCTCTCGCTGCGGATGGCCGAGCTGCTCAAGGAGGCCGGTCTGCCGGACGGGGTGCTCAACGTGGTGAACGGTGACAAGGAGGTGGTGGATGTGCTGCTGACCGACCCGCGGGTCGGCGCCGTGTCGTTTGTCGGCTCCACCCCCATCGCCCAGTACATCTATGCCACCGCCTCTGCCCACGGCAAACGGGTACAGGCGTTGGGCGGCGCCAAGAACCATATGGTGGTGATGCCGGATGCGGATCTCGATCAGGCGGTCTCCGCCCTGATGGGGGCTGCTTATGGGGCAGCGGGTGAGCGCTGCATGGCGATCTCGGTAGCCGTGGTGGTGGGGGACGAGACCGCCGATGCGCTGGTGGCCAAGCTGACGCCGCTGGTGGAAAAACTGCGGGTGGGCCCGGGGCTGGGCCAGAGCCCGGAGAACGAAATGGGGCCGCTCATCAGCAAGGAGCATCTGGCCAAGGTGCGCGGCTACGTGGATCAGGGGGTGGCCGAAGGGGCCGCGCTGCGGGTCGACGGTCGCACGCTGAGCCACGACGAGGGTTACTTTATCGGTGGCTGCCTGTTTGACGAGGTGACCCCCGAGATGCGCATCTACCGCGAGGAGATCTTCGGCCCTGTGCTCTCCATCGTGCGGGTGCCGGACTACGAGACGGCACTGCGCCTTATCAACGAGCACGAGTACGGCAACGGTACCGCCATCTTTACCTGTGACGGCGACACCGCGCGGGACTTCACGGCGCGGGTGCAGGTCGGTATGGTAGGGGTGAACGTTCCCATTCCGGTGCCGATGGCGTTTCACAGCTTTGGCGGCTGGAAGCGCTCCATCTTCGGGCCGCTCAACATGCACGGGCCGGATGGGGTTCGCTTTTATACCCGGATGAAGACGGTGACGGCGCGCTGGCCCCAGAGCCTGCGCAGTGGTGCCGAGTTCTCCATGCCAACCATGAAGTGATGAGCCCAGGGCTCACCACCATGATTTGATTCTCTTGCCCCCGCAGATCGCTGGTCTGCGGGGGCACTTCTGTAAAGGAGCAACAGATGCGATTGGGAATTCTCGATTGTGACCGGCTGGATCCCGATCTGGCGGATCGTTTTGGCCCCGTCTACTCCGAGATGTTTATCAGGGGGTTTCAGCCGCTGGCACCCGAGCTGGAGTTTCGGGTCTGGTCAGCCATCGATGGCGAGTTGCCGGAGGATATGCATGAGTGCGATGCCTGGCTCATCACAGGTTCACGCCACGATGCCTACAGCGATATCCCCTGGATCCAGGCACTGCGTGGCTGGATCCGCCATGCCCATGATGCCGACGTCAAGCTGGCCGGGATCTGTTTCGGCCATCAGGTGATCGCTCAGGCGCTCGGTGGCGAAGTGGTGAAATCAACCAAGGGGTGGGGGCTGGGGGTGTCGGTTCACCCCATGCTGGAAGATGCCCCCTGGATGGCGCCGGCGCGGGATCATATCCGCATTCTGGCGAGCCATCAGGATCAGGTGGCGTTGCTGCCACCCGGAGCAACCCGGCTGGCGGGCAACGATTTTTGTCCCAACTTCATGTTCCTGCAGGGGGACAACATAGTGGCCATTCAGGGGCACCCCGAGTTCTCTGTGGAGTACAACCGGGCGCTGATCGAACGGCGCCGTGGCCTGCTGCCCGACGAGCGTTACCAGAGCAGCCTCTCCTCGCTGGAGGGGGAGGTGGATTCGACCACCATGATGCAGTGGTTGCTGCAGTTTTTGGGGATCCTGCCGCTGCGGGCTGGCGCGGCCTGAGTGCGGTTTGTCAGCGACCCCCTTCGGGTGCTAGATTTTGTAGCAAAATGAAGGATCAAGCGCTGCGATGTCGGGATCGGATGATACACTGGCCGCCCTTTGTGGCGGCCTGTTTGTCTGGCGTGATCGCCGCACCAGCTTGAGAGGGTGAAGCCTTGAAACTACAGCAATTGAAGTACTTGATCGCGATCCGGGACCACAACCTCAACGTCTCGGTGGCGTCCGATGCGCTCTATACCAGCCAGCCCGGGGTCAGCAAGCAGATTGGCCTGTTGGAGAGCGAGCTGGGAGTGCGGATCTTCGAGCGCCGTGGCAAGCATCTGCACCGCATTACCCCGGTAGGCGAGGAGATCATCAAGTGTGCCGAGGCGATGCTCAATATCGAGAGCAAGATCAAGGCGATCTCCCGCGAGTATCTGGACCCGACCGTGGGCACCCTCAACATCCACACTACCCACACCATCGCCCGCTATCTGCTGCCCAAATCGGTTACCTACTTCACCAAGAAGTACCCCAAGATCTCGTTCCACCTCCATCCGGTGATGTCGGCGAGCAAGGAGCAGATCAGCAAGGGTTACTCCGATTTCTCCATCGTTGCCCACGAAATTGGCTTCGACAAGGAGCTGATCGCGCTGCCCGCCTACCTCTGGACCCTCTCGCTGGTGGTGCCGCAGGATCACCCGCTGGCCAAGGTGAAGAAGCCGACGCTGGAGCAGCTCTGCCACTACCCGATCCTCAGTTACGAGAGCGGAGCCACCGGTCGGCAGGTGCAGGACGAGGTGTTTCAGGCGGCGGGGCTGACCCCGAGCTACTACATGACGGTAATGGATGCCGGAGTGATCAAGCGCTACGTGGAGCTGGGCTTTGGCATCGGCATTATCTCCTCGCTGGTGGCCAACGACACCGACAGCCCCGGGCTGGTCTCCATCAATCTGGAGCACCTGTTCAAGCCCTGCCCGGCCCAGATCTGCTTCAGCAAGAGCATCCTGCTGCAGAACTACATGTATGACTTCATCAGCTCCTTCTCGCCCCACCTCACCAAGGAGGTGATCCAGAGCGTGATGCAGCAGCCGACCCAGGCGCGCATCGACGAGCTGCTGGCCGGGGTGGAGCTGCCCATCTATTGATCCTGATCGGATTCCCGATCGCTGCCGGTTGTCTCTTCTGTCAGGCTGGGCTCTACTCGGGGTTCAGCCTGTCTCTTTTGGGCTATATCCATCGTCCGAGGTCTCTATGTCCCGTATTCTGCTGCTTGCCAATCTCAACTGTGATCATGTGCTCTCCCTCTCCGAGCCGCTGGTGGCGGGGGCCCGGCTGCAATACGTGGATCAGGGACGCAGGCTGGGAGGTGGTGCCGCCAATACCGGCATCGGGCTGGTGTGGGCGGGTCACGAGGTGACCATTGCCTCACGCATCGGGCTGGACGAGACCGGCGACTGGCTGCTGGAGCAGGCGGCCGGTTACGGGCTGGATTGCAGCCATGTGGAGCGCTTTGGCGGCGAGACCGGCGAGTTGCTGATCCTGGTTGACTCCACCGGCGAGCGCACCATACTTCGCCGTCCCCGTCGTCCCGATCTGCCCGGTGATCTGCCACAGGAGGGGATCGACTGCCTCTACGTGAACTATCCCGGCACCGCCATCATCAGCTACATGCGCCAGATGCTCGGCAAGAGCTTCGTGGTGGCCCAGTATCCCAAGGGCGGCCAAGCGCGCCGTCCCTGCCATGTGCTGGTGGCCTCCCGCTCCGATCTCGGCGAGGTGAGCGACCCCTGGCAACATGCCCGCCAGTTGGCGGGGGATCAGCTCGAATGGTTGGTGTTGACCGAAGGCAAGGCGGGCGCAGTGGCCATCCATGGCGAGGAGCAGATCAGGGTCGCCGCCCGGCCGGTTTCAGTGGTTGATACCACGGGGGCAGGGGATGCTTTCGCTGGCGGCTTGATCCATGGTCTGGCACGAGGCATGGCGATCAAGGATGCGTTGCAGTGTGCGGTGGACTGGGGCGCGTTTGCCGTCGCCTCCGAGAGTTCCATCCCCTCGGTCGCGCTGAAAAACTGGCTGAAACAGCCCCACTGAACCACCTCTCTACTGGTCGATTGAGGGGCGGTTCGCAGGCCATATGACTGCTGGTCGAAGGGGCTTGACGAGGGGGACTATTCGGGAGATTTACCCGCCATAAAGCGGGCAAACGCCCGGCTAACCCGGCAAGTTTGCGATCAATCAAAGAAAGTGTCGATTTATGTGCATCTTCATCGACACCCGGTTGTGCTGCTCTTAACCTGTGACTCCGCAACTCAGATTAAGAGACAGGCCCACCCTCTGGCGAACCAATGGCGAACCAATGGCGAACAGAGGCAAACCGGTTGTCTCCTGCCTCTTAGCTCAATGTTGTCGTCCTGATTCCTGGCTTGTAGTAAGAGGCAAGTGCGACCATGCAACTGACACGATTTACCGACTACGCCCTGCGTACCCTGACCTTCCTGGCGGTGCAGCCGGGCGATCGCCTGTCGACCATTACCGAAGTGGCCGATACCTTCGGCATCTCTCGCAACCACGTGGTCAAGATAGTGCACCAGCTCGGCATCAAGGGGTACATCGAGACGGTGCGTGGCAAGCACGGTGGCATCCGCCTCGGTCGCTCCGCGGTCTCCATCAACCTGCGCGATGTGGTGATGGACATGGAGCACGTGCTCTGTCCGGTCGACTGCAAGCGCGAGAACTGCCGTCTCTCCGGTGGCTGCCGCATTCAGGGCATTTTGCGCCGCGCCATGAACGCCTTCCTCGAAGTGCTGGGTGAGTACACCCTGGCTGATGCGGTGCGCGACCCGACCCGTCTCTGTCACCTGCTGGGCATTGAGCAGGAGTCCATTCTGGCGATGGCCTGACTGGTAGAAAACAAGAACAGATATAGAAGGGGCCTGATGGCCCCTTTTGCTTTTGTACGCAGGTGGTTTTAACGACTGCCCGGCTGGCGGATCAGGGTGATGGCGCCGTGCAGACAGGCGAGGCCACAGGCGCCGCAGCCATTGCAGGCATCCATATTGACGTTGATACCGTCGGCTGTGGCCTTGATCGCCTGCTGGGGACAGGCATCTTCACAGAGCAGGCAGTAGAAGCCCTGCCGTGCCTGACAGCTCTCTTCAATCTGGACCCGGGTCTGCACCTGACGACCCAGCTGCAGGTCGAGGGCGCCGGTGGGACAGGCTCTGGCGCAGCTGCCGCAGTAGCTGCACTGGCCACAGGCGAGATCGAGTACCGGCGTACCGGCGATGGGGCTCCCCTCGTACTCCTCCTGGGTGGCCGGTTTGAGCAGACCGCGCGGGCAGGCCTTGAAACACTCGCCACAGCGGCTGCAGAGGGAGAGGTACTGGGACTCCTCGATGGCCCATGGCGGGCGCGCTTCATGGCAAACCACTGCGGGCTTGCGGGAAGCTTGCCAACCTTGTGTCAGCCAACGGAGGAAATAGTGAGTCATGCTCGCCCCTTATACCTATTAGGGGTTAATTTTATCGAAGTTTCGGGAAGCAGGCCAGAGAATAGCGGCTGTCAGGATCGCAAGCGCAGTTGCCCTTGTGTAAGCTAGGCGGGTCTTTTTACGTGGTTGAATGAAAACATATGTGGCTATTTCTCTGGCGTTCGTCCCTGCTCTATATCTTTCCCCTGCTGATGTGGGGCTACTGCCGCATCAAGGGCATCGAGTTCGTCGAGCTCGATACCGGGGTTAACAGCCACAAGTGGGTGGTGCTCGCCGCCTACCTCATCTACGTGCTGCTCTGGCTGCTGGCCAACCGCTATCTCGAACTCTTCCTGCGCCAGCGGAGCCGTAAATGATCGAGCCCGGGCTCTGGGTCATCCTGCTGCCAGCCGCCGTGCTGGCCCTCGGGCTTGGCTGGCTGATCGGGCGACGGGCCGCCACGGCACAGGCTCAGGAGCTGATGCTGGCGCAGGAGCGGCATCAAGCGTTGCAGGATCGCTTCGACGAGTTGCAGGATGAGCGCATGCAGGGCCAGCAGAAGCTGGATCAGCAGCAGACCCTGCTCATCAAACTCACCGCCCGACTCAAGGATGCGGAAGCGACCCTGCGCAGCGAGCGGCTGGCTGCCGCCGAGAAGCTGCAACTGCAACAGGAGGCGGAGCAGCGCCTCAGCCAGCAGTTCGAGAACCTTGCCAACCGGATCTTCGAGCAAAACTCCGGCAACTTCCGTGAACTCAACCAGAACAGCCTCGATCTGCTGCTCACGCCACTCAAGGAGCAGCTCGAGGGCTTTCGTCGTCAGGTGGGGGAGACCCACGCCCAGGAGACGGCCCAGCGCCACAGCCTCAAGTTCGAGCTGGAGCGCCTCGCCGAGCTCAATGCCCGCATGACCGAGGAGGCGGCGGCGCTGACCCGCGCCCTCAAGGGCGACAGCAAGCAACAGGGCAATTGGGGGGAAGTGGTGTTGGCGCGGATCCTCAGCGAATGCGGCCTGCGCGAGGGCCACGAGTACCACACCCAGGTCAATATCGAGGTGGAGAAGGGCAAGCGCTACCAGCCCGATGTGATTGTCCACCTGCCGCAGGAAAAAGACATCATCATCGACGCCAAGGTGTCGCTGACCGCCTACGAGCGCTGGTATAACGCCGGGGACGAGCTGGAGAAGGCTGTGGCGCTCAAGGAGCACGTCGCCTCGGTGCGCAACCACATCCGCGAGCTGGGCCGCAAGGATTATCAGCAGTTGCCCGGTGTGCGTACCCTCGACTATGTGCTGATGTTCGTGGCGGTGGAGCCCGCCTTCCTCAGTGCGATGGAGGCCGATCCTTCGCTGGTGCGTTATGGTCTCGACAACAACATCCTGCTGGTGAGCCCCACCAATCTCATGGTGGCGCTGCGCACCATCGAGAACCTGTGGCGCTACGAGCGGCAGAACCAGAATGCCCGCCAGATTGCCGAACGGGCCGGTCGCCTCTACGAAAAGCTGCGGCTGTTTGTCGAGGAGATGCAGCAGATGGGCGGCAGCCTGCACAAGGCGCAGGAGAGCTACGACAAGGCGATGGGGCGGCTGGTCAACGGCCGTGGCAACCTGATTGCGCAGGTCGAGCGTTTCCGCGAGCTGGGGGTTGAGGTGACCAAGAGCCTGCCCGAGCCCCTGGTTGAGCGGGCGCTGGAGCGAGATAAGGAGCGGGAGTAGTTTTCCCCTGCATCGCCATCAGCAAAAGGCCCAAACACGGTTTGGGCCTTTTGCTATCTGTCAGTTGGCCCAGTGCTTACCAATCATCAGAAATCCGCAACACAAACGGCCCACCGAAGTGGGCCGTTGTTATTTGCACTGCCGGTGTTAATCAGCGGCTGGCGGCGCGGGCGCTCAGCTCGGCTTTCTCGCTATCGCTCAGGAAGGCCAGGGTCAGGCCGTTCTGCTGGGCGGTGCGGATTTCGCTCGCGGCCATGCCGGCGGCCGGAGCGGCCACTTCATATTCGTGGGGCAGGTCGATCCCTTCCACCGCCGGATCGTCGGTGTTGAGGCAAGCCAGCACGCCAGCGGCCAGGAACTGGCGGATCGGGTGTTCGGTCAGGCTCGCCACCGTGGTGGTCTGGACGTTGGAGGTGAGGCAGGCTTCGATGCCGATGCGGTGCTCGGCCAGATAGGCCATCAGGGCCGGATCCTGAATCGCTTTGACGCCGTGGCCGATACGCTCGGCGCCCAGCTCGCGAATGGCTTGCCACATGCTCTCGGGGCCAGCGGCTTCACCTGCGTGTACGGTGACGCGCATGCCTGCATCGCGCACCTGACGGAAGTGATCGACAAAGAGTTCCCCCGGGAAACCCAGCTCGTCACCGGCCAGATCGATGGCGACCAGCTTGTCGCGGTGGGCCAGACAGGCGGCCAGCTCCCGATTGCACTGCTCGGTGCCGAAGGTGCGGCTCATGATGCCGATCAGGTTGGTCTTGATACCGAAATCGCGGCTGCCCGCGGCCACGCCGTCGATGATGGCTTCTACCACGCCCTGCGGGTGCAGCTTGTGGGCCATCGCCATATAGGCCGGACTGAAACGCAGTTCGGCATAGTCGATACCGGCGCGCAGCAGATCTTCCACGTTCTCGTAGGCGACCCGGCGGCAGGCATCATAGTCGGCCAGCACGGCAACACCCCAGTCCAGCTTCTTCAGGAAGGCGACCAGGCTCGGCTCGTTCTCGACAATCTGTACGTGGGGGCGCAGCGCCTCCAGCTCGAAGGCGGGCAACTGAATGTTGTGTTGGCGACCCAGCTCGAGGATGGTTTGCGGGCGGATGTTGCCGTCCAGATGGCGGTGCAGGTCGGTCAGGGGGAGAGATCTGTCAATCATGGGGGCGCCCTCGTCGAGTCAGGTTTGAAAGCCTGCCATTCTAGGCGGGGCTTTCAAAAAAGATACCCCGTTTATCGTTAAACGGGGTTCTGGCGGGCGGTGATTTGTCAGGGCGTGATGGGAATCGTTTTTCCCCGGGACTCAGGAGAGATCGAGTTCCTTCAGCTTGCGGGTCAGGGTGTTGCGACCCCAACCGAGCAGGCGCGCCGCCTCCTGCTTGTGGCCGTGGGTGTGTTCCAGCGCCGTTTCCAGCATGATCCGTTCGAACTGAGGCATGGCATCTGCCAGGATGTCTGTCTCTCCCAGCGCCAGCTTGCTGGCCACCCACTCTTGCAACTGTTGCTGCCAGCAACCGGGCAACGCCGGTTGGCCCGGTTCGGCGTTGTGGGTGATGGGAGTGAGCAGCTCGGCAGGCAGGTCGCCGACCAGCACTTCTTGCCCCGAGGCCATCACGGTAAGCCAGCGGCAGACGTTCTCCAGCTGGCGCACGTTGCCCGGCCAGGGCAGGCGGCTGATATAGGCCTGGGTATCCGGGTGCAGGCTCTTGGCCTCGACGTTCAGCTCTTTGGCGGCGCGCAGCAGGAAGTGACGTGCCAGCTGGGGGATGTCCTCACGGCGCTCCTTGAGGGCGGGGATGTGGATGCGGATGACGTTGAGACGGTGGAACAGATCCTCGCGAAACTCGCCATCGGCGACCCGTTTCTCCAGATTCTGGTGGGTGGCGGCGATGATCCGTACATCCACCTGCACCGGCTGGTGGCCACCGACCCGGTAGAACTGGCCATCGGCCAAGACCCGCAGCAGCCGAGTCTGCACATCCAGCGGCATGTCACCGATCTCGTCGAGAAACAGGGTGCCACCGTCGGCCTGCTCGAAGCGGCCGTGGCGGATGTTGTTGGCGCCGGTGAAGGCCCCCTTCTCGTGACCGAACAGCTCGGATTCGATGAGATCTTTCGGGATAGCCGCCATGTTGAGGGCGATAAAGTTCTTGTGGGCGCGCGGGCTGTGCTTGTGCAGGGCGTGGGCGACCAGCTCCTTGCCGGTACCGCTCTGACCGTTGATCAGCACCGAGATGCTGGAGCGTGACAGGCGGCCTATGGCGCGGAACACCTCCTGCATCGCCGGTGCCTCACCGATGATTTCGGGAGTGGCGGTGGCTTCTTGCTGACGAGACTTGCGCTTGGTGCGCTGCTCCTTGAGATGATTCTCGGCGCGGCGCACCAGGGTCACGGCTTCGTCGATGTCGAACGGTTTGGGCAGGTACTCGAAGGCGCCGCGCTGGTAGGCGTTGACCGCACTGTCGAGATCCGAGTGGGCGGTCATGATGATGATGGGCAGATCGGCCTGACGGCGGTGGATCTGCTCCAGCAGGCTCAAACCATCGATGCCGGGCATCCGGATATCGGAGAGGATGACATCGGGCGATCGCAGCTCAAGGGCGTGCAGCAGGGCTTCGCCATCGGCAAAGCTCTCGCAGTTGAAGCCTTCGCTGCCGAGAGTGCGCTCCAGCACCCAGCGGATAGAACTGTCGTCATCGACGATCCACACTTTGGCGGTCATGGGGTTCCCTTACTTGCGAAGCGGTAGAAAAATGGTGAATTCGGTGTGACCCGGCCAGCTGATGCAGTCAATCCGCCCCTTGTGCTGGTCGATCAGGTTCTGGGCGATGGAGAGGCCGAGCCCGGTTCCCCCCTCCTTGCCGGTGATCATGGGGTAGAACAGGGTGTCGCGAATGGCATCGGGAATGCCGGGGCCGTTGTCGATGATCTTGATCTCCGCCGCCAGCCGGTAGCGCTGGCCGTGGATGGTGATCTGGAACGCGGTGCGGGTCTTGATACGGATAAGCCCGGTCTGATCGCCCAGTGCTTCGGCGGCGTTGCGCACTATGTTGAGAAACGCCTGCTGCAGCTGATCCGGCTCCATCTCGAATTCGGGGATGCTGGGATCGTAATCCCGCTCGATGCGAACAGAGGGAGGGAGTTCGAGCTCCACCAGTCGGCGTACCTGTTCCAGTACCGAATGGACATTGTGCATCTGGTGACGGCCGGGGCGCTGGGGGCCGAGCAGGCGATCGACCAGTACCCGCAGCCGATCGGCCTGTTCGATGATGATGCCGGTATATTCGCGCAGCGCCGGGTCGGGCAGCTCTTTTTGCAGCAGCTGGGCCGCGCCACGCAGGCCGCCGAGGGGATTCTTGATTTCGTGTGCCAGGCCGCGCACCAGCTCCTTGGCCGCCAGCTGCTGGGCATGTTGCTGCTGCTCCTGACTGATCTTCTTCTGCTGGTCGATCTTGCGCAGCTCCACGACCAGCAGACGCTGTTCGTGGTCGGCCATGGGGGTAGCGCTCAGCTCCACCAGTCGCGGTTCTCCCTCTACCACCAGAGTCACTTCGCTATCGGTAAAGCCTTGCCCTGAAACGAGGCACTGCTTGAGCCGTTGCAAATCGAGGGAGATATGTTCCAGCAGATGAGGCAGTTCGATGCCGATCAGCCGGCGTTCACTGAGGGAGAGCAGCTGTTCAGCCGCCGGGTTGACGAACTGGATGCAGAGCCGTTCATCCATCAGGATCACGGCGGTCAGCAAATTATCCAAGAGTGTTTTGGCGTTGTCCGAGCGGGTTGGCACAGGTTTCTCCCTAAAACGGTGCTACACACCTATTATGCACCGATATGGTGCATAGAGTTTACCCGCATCGGTGCGCTATATCACCCTTGGTTGGCTTTGGGGGTGGGTTTGGGAGCCGGAGTCACGGTCGCTCTATGCAGGTAAAAGGTGACTGGTGTAGATTTAGCAAGGATCGTACCGTCTTTGGCGAGCAGCTCGAGCTGAGCTTCGTGGGCACCGCGATCGACATTTTCGACCCGGATAGAGAGGCTGTTGCTGACGATGGGGGCTGCCTTGCCATCCAGAGTCAGGCGCACATCATACTGGGTTGGCGGTTTGGGGCTGATTTGACCCTGAAAGACGATATTGCCTGTGTTGTCGCGCAGGGTGCTGCCCTGTTCAGGGGAGAGCAGCTCGATCACCAGTTTGGCCGCCTCCTGCTCCTTCTTGACATCGGCGCCAGTCAGGCTGTTGAAGTTGTCTACCTGTACCGAGCTGGGGGCGCTACCCAGCAGGGGAGCAGCCCGCAGATCCACCTCCTTTACGTTTTTGCCGGGAGGAGGGGCATCCGTGTAGTGGGTAATGCCATTGCCATCGACCCAGGAGTAGACCTTGGCCGCATGAGTACTGAATGAGGTCAGTAACAGGAGGGTAATTGCTCCTATGCCATGTATCTTGTTCATCCATCTCTCCTTGACGGTATCTTGCTTAATCCTATCAGAGAAAAAACCCGCCATCTGGCGGGTTTTGTCACGATTCGGCAAGCTGCCCCAATCTAAATGGGCTGTCTGCTGCGACTTAGACGGAGTAGTACAGTTCGAACTCCAGCGGGTGCGGAGTCATGCGCACACGGTCAACATCCTGCTGTTTCAGTTCCAGATAGGAGTTGATGAAGTCATCGCTGAACACGCCGCCACGGGTCAGGAACTCGCGGTCAGCATCCAGAGCAGCCAGTGCTTCGTCCAGAGAACCGGCAACGGTCGGTACTTCTGCAGCCTCTTCCGGCGGCAGGTCGTACAAGTTCTTGTCCATGGCATCGCCCGGATGGATCTTGTTGATGATACCGTCCAGACCGGCCATCAGCTGGGCAGCGAAGGCCAGGTACGGGTTGGCAGCCGGATCCGGGAAGCGCACTTCGATACGACGAGCTTTCGGGCTCGGTACCACCGGGATACGGATGGAGGCAGAACGGTTGCGGGCAGAGTAAGCCAGCATGACAGGGGCTTCATAACCCGGAACCAGACGCTTGTAGGAGTTGGTGGTCGGGTTGGCGAAGGCGTTGATGGCCTTGGCGTGCTTGATGATACCGCCAATGTAGTGCAGCGCCATCTCGGACAGACCGCCATACAGGTCCCCGGCGAACAGGTTGACGCCGTTCTTGGCCAGAGACTGGTGGCAGTGCATGCCGGAGCCGTTGTCACCGAACATGGGTTTCGGCATGAAGGTGACGGTCTTGTTGTAGGCGTGGGCCACGTTGTGGATCACGTACTTCAGTACCTGTACTTCATCTGCTTTCAGCGTAAGAGTGTTGAAGCGGGTAGCGATTTCGTTCTGACCGGCAGTGGCCACTTCGTGGTGGTGAGCTTCAACGACCTGGCCCATCTCTTCCAGCACCAGACACATGGCGGCACGGATATCCTGGGAGGAGTCGACCGGTGCAACCGGGAAGTAACCGCCTTTCACGAACGGACGGTGACCCTTGTTGCCATGCTCATAGGCAGTGCCGGAGTTCCATGCGGCTTCTTCAGATTCGATTTTCACGAAGCTGTGGCCCATGGTGTTGGAGAAGGTGATGTTGTCGAACATGAAGAATTCCGGCTCCGGCCCGAACAGCACGGTGTCAGCGATGCCGCTGGACTTCAGGAAATCTTCTGCACGCTTGGCGATGGAGCGTGGATCGCGGTCGTAGCCCTGCATGGTGGCAGGCTCCAGTACGTCACAAACGATGTTCAGGGTGGTCTCTTCGGTGAACGGGTCCAGCTTGGCGGAGGCTGCGTCCGGCATCAGTACCATGTCGGATTCGTTGATGCCCTTCCAGCCGCCGATGGAGGAACCATCGAACATCTTGCCGTCTTCGAAGAAATCTTCATCAACCTGGTGAGCAGGGATGGATACATGCTGCTCTTTACCCTTGGTGTCGGTAAAGCGCAGATCAACAAACTTGACTTCGTGTTCCTGGATCAGGGCCAAAACGTTCTGGGCTGACATGCTAAGTAACCTCCGGTGTTAAAACTCTCTGGGTGAATGCGTCGTCGTATTCACATAAGCCAGTATCGTGCCAAGTTTGTGACAGCTTGATTTCAGGGCAATCTCGCTGAAGATGCTCCCCAAAATCAGGCGATCTCGACTCGCGTTGCATCAATTTAGTGCGATGGTGGATCGTTTTGGTGCACTGTAATGGTGCGCGAAATACGGTCACCGCCCATCTAAGCAGGGTTTGTCAGAGAGGTCTATGATCCAGATCTGTTGTTATGCGCGAATGTACTGCAATTCTGCTAGGCAGATCACAAAGGCAAGAGTACAATTAGCGCCCAATTTTACCCGGTGATTGAGGCGAGAATGTTAGAGAATTTACGCAATATTGCGATTATTGCGCACGTTGACCACGGCAAAACGACTCTGGTTGATAAGCTGCTGCAGCAGTCCGGCACCCTGGACCGCTCCACGGAAGGCCAGGAACGGATCATGGACTCCAATGATCTGGAACGGGAACGTGGCATCACCATTCTCGCCAAGAACACTGCGATCCGCTGGAATGACTACCGCATCAACATCGTTGATACCCCGGGTCACGCCGACTTCGGTGGTGAAGTAGAGCGCGTACTGTCCATGGTTGACTCCGTGCTGCTGCTGGTTGACGCCGTAGACGGCCCGATGCCGCAAACCCGTTTCGTGACCCAGAAAGCGTTCGCTCAGGGTCTGAAGCCGATCGTGGTCATCAACAAGGTTGACCGTCCGGGTGCTCGTCCTGACTGGGTAATGGATCAGGTATTCGACCTGTTCGACAACCTGGGCGCGACTGACGAACAGCTGGATTTCAAAGTTGTTTACGCCTCTGCACTGAACGGTTGGGCCACCCTGGATCAAGATGTCGAGTCCGACAACATGGAACCCCTGTTCCAGGCCATCGTTGACAACGTTGAAGCGCCGAAGGCTGATGCCGAAGGTGGTTTCCAGATGCAGATCTCCCAGCTGGACTACAACTCCTACGTGGGCGTTATCGGTATCGGCCGCATCACTCGTGGTCGCGTCAAGACCAACCAGCAAGTCACCATCGTTGGTGCTGACGGCAAGACCCGTAATGGTAAAGTCGGTCAGGTGCTGGGTTACCTGGGTCTGTCCCGTACTGAAGTTGCCGACGCGCAAGCGGGTGACATCATCGCTATCACCGGTCTGGGCGAGCTGAAAATCTCCGACACCATCTGTGACAACGGTGCCGTTGAAGCCCTGCCGCCGCTCTCCGTTGACGAGCCGACCGTGAACATGACCTTCCAGGTCAACACTTCACCGTTCGCCGGTAAAGAGGGCAAGTTCGTGACCTCCCGCAACATTCTGGAGCGTCTGAACCAGGAGCTGGTCCACAACGTGGCCCTGCGCGTGGAAGAGACTGATGATCCGGACAAGTTCCGTGTATCCGGTCGTGGTGAACTGCACCTCTCCATCCTGATCGAAAACATGCGTCGCGAAGGTTACGAGCTGGCGGTATCCCGTCCGGAAGTAATCCTGCGTACCGTTGACGGCGAACTGCAAGAACCGTTCGAAACTGTAACTGTGGACGTTGAAGAAGCGCACCAAGGTTCCGTGATGGAGCAGCTGGGTCTGCGTAAAGGCGAAATGACCAACATGACCCCGGATGGCAAGGGTCGTGTCCGCCTGGACTTCATGATCCCGAGCCGTGGCCTGATCGGCTTCCAGACCGAGTTCATGACCATGACCTCAGGTACCGGTCTGCTGTACCACACCTTCGACCACTATGGTCCGCACAAGGGTGGCAGCATTGGTGAGCGTCAGAACGGCGTGCTGATCTCCAACGCTACCGGTAAGGCACTGACTTACGCCCTGTTCGGTCTGCAAGACCGCGGTCGTCTGTTCATCGGTCACGCGACCGAAGTGTACGAAGGTCAGGTGATCGGTATTCACTCCCGTTCCAACGACCTGACTGTTAACTGCCTGAAAGGCAAACAGCTGACCAACATGCGTGCCTCCGGTACCGACGAAGCTCAGGTTCTGACTCCGCCGATCCGCATGACTCTGGAACAGGCTCTCGAGTTCATCGATAACGATGAACTGGTAGAAGTGACTCCGAAGAACATCCGTATCCGCAAGAAATTGCTGACCGAGCTGGATCGTAAGCGCTCTGGCCGTGGTTAATGCCATGTGTTGAGTCTCGGCAGCCCTCGCGGCCGCTGACGGTTCACTGATAAACGGACCCAAACCTCTGGTTTGGGTCCGTTTTTTTATGCTTGTGATCCGCTCTGGCCATGCCGATGAGGTCGTTCAGGCCACCGGTAATGGGGCTGATGAGCGTTGAGGGAAAGTCGTGGGGATGGACGAGATAAAAAAGCCGCAGCGGGTGAACGCTGCGGCTTTTTGCTTGCTTACGGTGAGCGTTACTGGCGCCAGAAGGAGGGGAAGAAGAGCACGGCGACCGTCAGGATCTCCAGTCGTCCCAGCAGCATGCCGAATGACAGCAGCCATTTGGCCGATTCCGGCAGGCTGGCAAAGTTGGTGCTGGGGCCGACCACCGGGCCCATGCCCGGGCCGACGTTGGCAACGGCGGTGATGGAGCTGGATATGGCTGTCAGGGGGTCAAGCCCGATGGCGCCCAGCAGTGCGGCTATCATCAGAATGATGGCGAAGTAGGCCAGCACGAAGGAGATCATTGAGCGGATGATGGCGTCATTGACTGTCCGGCCGTTGTACTTCTGGGGAAATACGCCGGAAGGGTGCATCAGTTGGCGCATCTGCTTCTTGAACAGGGCAAAGGCCACTTGTACCCGGAAGATCTTGAGGCCGCCCGCAGTGGAGCCAGAGCAGGCCCCAAGAGCCAGCAGCACGATGAAGACGATGCTGGCGAGCGGCCCCCAGGTGCCGAAGTCACCAAGACCATAGCCGGTGGTGGTGAGTACCGAGACGATGTTGAAGCAGCTGATGCGCAGGGCATCCCAGAAGCCGAACAGATCTCTCTCCCACAGATAGAAGGTCATGATGACTGTGACCCACACCACCAGCCAGAAGAAGCCGCGCACCTGGGCATCCTTGAGCAGGCTGTAGTCCCTGTGGTTCAGGCTCTGCACATAGAGTAGAAAGGGCAGGCCGCCGAGGAACATGAACAGGGTGCCAATCCAGTGTGCCGAGTTGGAGAAGTGGGACATGGATTGATCGGAGGTGGAGTAGCCGCCGGTACTGAGGGTGGTCATGGCGTGGTTGATCGCCTCGAACATATTCATGCCGCTGGCCCAGTAGGCCATGAAGCAGAGCATGGAGAGCACCAGATAGACCACAACGATGTTGTTGGCGACCGTCTTGGCACGCGGGGCGCTTTTGTCTGACCAGTCCGAGCTCTCGGTCTGGAACAGCTTCATGCCGCCGACGTTGAGATAGGGCAGTACGGCAACCGCCATCACGATAAAGCCGACTCCGCCCAGCCACTGCAGGATGGAACGCCACAACAGGATGCTGTGGGCCATGTTGTCGAGGCCGGAGAGCACGGTAGAGCCTGTGGTGGTCACCCCCGACATAGTCTCGAAGTAGGCGTCGGTGAAGTTGATGTGGGTGATGAAAACAAACGGCAGGGCGCCGAAGGCGCAGGCAACCACCCAGACCGAGGTGGTGAGCAGGAACATCTCCCGCACCCCCAGATGAAAATCCGCCTTACGACCGTAGTGGAGGCAGAGCAGGGCGGCGCCGTGGGTGATCAGCACGGACTTGAGAAACTCGACAAATCCCTCTGACCCGGTGAGCAGTGCCAGCAAGGTGGGTAGCCACATGAAGAGCGCCAGCTTGGAAAGCACCAGCCCGAGGGTGAAGATAATGGGACGCAGCTTGATCATGTTCGATAACCTGGTCGTTGATTAACAAAAGACCCGGACCATCCCCTTGGGGGAGCTGAGCCGGGTCTGATTTGACAGCCTGTGCGCATGAAGACGTTACAGGAAGAAGGGGCTGGGCTGGAACAGCCGCTCCACTTCCGGGATGTACTTCTTGTCCACCAGGAACATGACCACGTGGTCATCCTGCTGGATCTTGGTGCGATCGTGGGCGATCAGCACTTCATCCCCGCGCACCACGGCACCGATAGTAGTGCCCGGCGGCAGCTTGAGCTCGCCTACCGTCTTGCCGACCACCTTGGAGGTGTTCTCGTCACCGTGGGCAATCGCCTCGATCGCCTCGGCAGCACCGCGGCGCAAGCTGTAGACGTTGGCGATATCTGCCCGGCGTACGTGGGTAAGCAGGGCCGAGATGGTGGCCTGCTGCGGCGAGATGGCGATATCGATAGAGCCACCCTGCACCAGATCCACGTAGGCGCCGCGCTGGATCAGCACCATGGTCTTCTTGGCGCCCATCTTCTTGGCGAGCAGCGCCGACATGATGTTGGCCTCGTCCTCGTTGGTCACGGCGATGAAGACATCGATCTGGTCGATGTGTTCCTCGGCCAGCAGCTCCTGATCCGCCGCATCGCCGCAGAAGACGATGGTGTTCTCCAGCAGTTCGGAGAGCTGCTCCGCCCGCTTCTGGTTGCGCTCGATAAGCTTGACGCTGTAACGCTTCTCCAGCTGACGGGCGAGGCCTGCGCCAATGTTGCCGCCACCGACGATCATGATGCGGCGGTAGGGGCTCTCGAGGCGCTGCAGTTCAGACATCACGGCACGGATATGGCCCGCGGCGGCGACGAAGAAGACCTCGTCATCCGCTTCGATGATGGTGGTGCCTTGCGGACGGATCGGGCGGCCCTGACGGAAGATGGCCGCTACCCGGGTCTCGATGTTCGGCATGTGTTCGCGCAGGGTGGAGAGAGCATTGCCCACCAGCGGGCCACCGTAGTAGGCCTTGACCGCCACCAGACCGACGCGGCCACCTGCAAAATCAACCACTTGCAGAGCTCCCGGGTATTCGATCAGGCGACGCACATAGTCGGTCACCAGCTGCTCCGGCGCGATCAGGTGATCCACCGGCACCGATTCTGGCAGGAACAGGCGATCCCGCTCGGTCAGATAGGCCGGCGAGCGGATCCGCGCGACCTTGTTCGGGGTGTTGAACAGGGAGTAGGCCACCTGACAGGCGATCATGTTGGTCTCGTCACTGTTGGTGACGGCGACCAGCATGTCTGCATCCTGAGCCCCCGCTTCGCGCAGCACCTTGGGGTGGGCGCCATGACCGTTGACCACCCGCAGGTCAAACTTGTCCTGCAGTTCGCGCAGGCGTTCGCTGTCGGTGTCGACGATGGTGATGTCGTTGTTCTCCCCGGCCAGGTTCTCGGCCAGGGTGCCGCCGACCTGGCCGGCTCCCAAAATGATGATCTTCATAGGGAACGTTTACTCACGTTGATGCTGTAAAGGGGGGCGCCAGAACGGATCTGGCGGCTCTCCCGAATGAGGTTGGTCATGCCCGGCTCAGAGCTTGACCAGTTTGGCGTAGTAGAAGCCATCCATCTCGGCTTCACCCGGCAGGAACTGGCGACCCGGGCAGTCCGGGGTATCCTGTTCGTGCAACGGTACCAATTTGGCATCTTTGGTCGCGGCAAGGAAGGTGCGGATCTGTTCGCGGTTCTCTTCCGGCAATACGGAGCAGGTGGCGTAGAGCAGGGTGCCGCCGCTCTTCAGCTTGCCCCAGAGGGCGCTCAGAATACGGCGTTGCAGCTCGGCCAGCTCGCGAATGTCCTGATCCCGGCGCAGCCACTTGATGTCTGGGTGGCGACGAATGACGCCGGTGGCGGAGCAGGGGGCATCCAGCAGGATGCGGTCAAACTGACCCTCCGGCCACCACTGTTCCGGCGCCGCAGCATCGCCATGGATCACCTTGGCCGTCAGGCCGATGCGGTCCAGGTTCTCCTGCACTCGCTTGAGGCGGTTTTCGTCGGCATCGACGGCAACCACGCCAGCCAGCCTGGGCTGACGCTCCAGCAGGTGGGCAGTCTTGCCGCCGGGGGCTGCGCAGGCATCCAGCACCCACTCGCCCGGTTGCGGGTCGAGCAGGGCGGCAGCCTGTTGTGCTGCACCATCCTGTACCGAGCAGTCACCCACTTCGAAGCCGGGCAGCTTGGTCACATCACAAGGACGCTCCAGCAGTATGCAATCCTCACCCTCTTCACCGGCCACGGCATTGATGCCGGCTTCGGCCATGCGAGCCAGCATGGCATCGCGGCTCTGGCGCTGGCTGTTGTTGCGGATCCACATGGGGGGGCGCTGGTTGTTCGCCTCCATGATGAATTCCCACTCATCGTGATAGGCCTGACGCAGGCGCTTGGTGAGCCACTCCGGATGACCGAGGCGAATGCTGGGAACGCGGTCGATACGCAGCAGAATGACTTCGGCGCTGCGCTGGAAGTTGCGCAGCACGCCGTTGATGAGGCCACGCAGGGAGGTGCCCTTGAGCAGTTTGACGGCGTTGACGGTCTCGGCCACCGCGGCGTGAGCCGGAATGCGGGTGTAGATGAGCTGATAGAGACCGACCAGAATGAGGTAGTGGAAAATGCGGCTCTTGTTCTTGAGCGGCTTGTCCATCATCTCGTTAACTGCCGCATCGAGGCGGGGCAGCCAGCGCAGGGTGCCGTAGCAGAGTTCTTGCAGGAGAGCGCGATCGCGAGGCGCGACCTTCTCCTGGGCAGCAGGCAGAACAGCGGAGAGGGATTGGCCCTGATCCAGCACCTGTTGAATAACGAGAGCGGCCTGTGCACGTGTTTTCATAGAGTTACCTTAGATGCGCAAGTCGGGGCCTGAGCCCCGCTTGTGTCAATTCAATCCAGTTCAATTCAATTGCGTGCCGGGTTCAAACCAGTCGCGGCGAGAGTTGAGCAGATCCGAAACGGACATCGCCTTCTTGCCGGGCGGTTGCAGGGTCAGCAGGCGCAGTACCCCTTTGCCGGTAGCGATATCGATCCCCTGCTTGTCGGCCTTGAGCAGGGTGCCGGCGGGTTGGCCGTGGTCGCTGTCAATGACGGCGGCTTGCCATACTTTGACGGTCTGGTCAGCCACTTCAAACCAGCTGATGGGCCAGGGGTTGAACGAGCGGATGCAGCGCTCGATGGCAACAGCATCCATCGACCAGTCGATGCGGGCCTCTTCCTTGGAGAGCTTTTCGGCGTAGTTGGCCAGCGCATCATCTTGCGCCTCGGCAGCGGTTTCACCGGCAGCCATGGCATCGATGGTGTCGACCAGAGCCTGCGGACCCAGCTTGGCCAGCTTGTCATAGAGGCTGGCGGAGGTCTCGTCGGCGGCGATGGGGCAGCTAACCTTGCGGATCATGGCGCCGGTATCCAGCCCCACATCCATCTGCATGATGGTGACGCCGGTTTCGCTATCGCCCGCCCAAATGGAGCGCTGGATCGGTGCCGCGCCACGCCAGCGCGGCAGCAGGGAGCCATGGACGTTGATGCAGCCCAGACGCGGGGTATCGAGTACCGCCTTGGGCAGGATCAGGCCATAGGCCACCACGACCATCAGGTCTGCACCAAGGGCGGCCAGTTCGGCTTGCGCCTCTTCCTTGCGCAGGGTTGCCGGTTGATAGACCGGTAGATTGTGGGCCAGTGCCAGCTCTTTTACCGGACTGGCAGTGAGCTTCTGACCACGGCCAGCGGGCTTGTCCGGCTGGGTATAAACGGCAACGACCTCATGGTCGGAAGACAACAACGCCGCCAGATGACGGGCGGCGAAGTCGGGAGTACCGGCAAAAATCAGTTTCAGCTTATTCAATGGAGCAGATCCTCAGAGGACTTTGCGATCTTCGCGGGCCATCTTTTCCAGCTTCTGGCGAATGCGCTGGCGCTTGAGCGGGGACAGGTAATCCACAAACAACTTGCCGACCAGATGATCCATCTCATGCTGGATGCAGATGGCGAGCAGATCGTCGGCTTCCAGCTCGAACGGCTTGCCGTGGCGATCCTGTGCGCGGATCTTGATCTGCTCGGCACGCGGTACCAGAGCACGGCTGCCGGGCACGGAGAGGCAACCCTCTTCAATGCCGGTGCTGCCACACTGGGAGATCACTTCCGGATTGATCAATACCAGAGGATCTTCACGGTTTTCAGAGACATCGATCACTATGATGCGTTGATGAATATCCACCTGCGTTGCGGCCAGGCCAATGCCCTCCTCCGCATACATGGTTTCGAACATATCATCTACAATTTGTTGTAACTCGGGTGTAAAGGTCTCGACAGGGGCTGCGACGGTACGCAGACGCTCATCGGGGAAACGCAATACATCTAGAATGGCCATAGTTTTTTCTTTAGTTTCGTATAAATGCAGTCAATATTGGCGTAATTCTAGTCATTTACGCCAACAAAAAACAGCAACACTTTGCGTGCAGAGGTAACAGGGAGTGTTATGTATCTGAAGCAAACCATCCTCACCTGCCTGATGGTGACTATGAGCCAAGCCGCTCTGGCCGATCAGCTGAGGTTGAAAGCGGGTTATCCCGAAAGCTATGTAGTGCAAAAAGGTGACACCCTGTGGGATATCTCCGGCAAATATCTCTCTGAGCCCTGGCTCTGGCCCCGTCTCTGGAACATCAATCCGCAGATTGCCAATCCTCACTGGATCTACCCCGGTGATGTACTGCATCTGAGCTGGGTCAATGGTGAACCCCGGCTCGGCAAGGCGATGCAGGGTGGCAAGCAAGTCATCCGTCTTGGCCCGAAAACCCGTTACGAGAACAAGGCCAACCCCATTCCGACCCTGCCTATCAGCGAGATCGGCCCCTTCCTGCAAACCGACCATATTCTGGCTGACAGCCAGCAGCAGAAAACCTTGCCCTATCTGCTGGGGTCGGATCAGAAACATATCGGCATGCTGGAGGGGGACACCCTCTATGTGCAGGGCTCCCTGACGCCGGGGCAGGTTTATGGCATTTATCACCCCGGAGTGGTCTACAAGGATCGCGAAACCGGTGAACTGCTGGGCCAGGAGGCGATCTTTGCCGGTGTGGTGCGGGCCGTGGCGCGTCTTGATGGCGATCGGACTGAAGTTACCCTCACTCATAACCAGCGCGAAGTGCTGCAGGGCGACAAGGTGATGCCGCTGCCGGCTCAAGAGAACATGCCCGCCGTCTTCACACCGAAAGCGGCACCTGCCATCACGCCGGGCTATATCATCGATTTGCCGAACAAGACCCGGGGCGGTGGCAAGTTTGATGTGGTGCTGATCAACCGGGGTGGCCGCGATCAGCTAGTCGCCGGGGATGTATTGGATGTCAGACGACCCGGTGCTGCTCTGGTTACCAAGAATGGTGCAGTGCAATACAAGGAGCTTTCCTCTGTCTACGACAAGGTGTTCTACAGCGGTAACCAGAAGGAGTCACTCCCTTCAGAAGCGATTGCCAGGGTTATGTTGTTCAAGGTGTATGACAAGCTGAGTTATGGCCTCATCATGCAAAGCAAGGACATGGTGAGCTCGGGTTATCAGGTCACTCACTTCTGACGTGAACTACCCCGACGGGCGTCTAGCTCTCTGGCTAACCCTCAATGCGGTCATCGGCATAGGTCCGGTGACCGCCGCTCGGCTGCTGGAGCAGATCGGCGGTTCGATTGATGCCCTGTTTCAGAGCGATGAAACACAGCTGCACGGTATGGGGCTGTCGTCAGAGCAGATCAGGCAACTGCGCTGGCCCTCGCCGATTGTTGAGCAGAGTCTGGCTTGGGCCGCGTTACCTGGCAATCTCCTTATTCCGCAAGATCACCCTCTTTATCCGCCCTTGTTGCGTGAAATTCCCGCGGCCCCCCTGTTGCTCTACTGCCGTGGCGATCTTGAAGCGCTGTCGCTACCCCAGCTGGCGATGGTGGGGACACGTCATCCCACCAATGCAGGCAAAGATAACGCGTCCCGTCTCTGTAGCGAACTGGTTAGATGCGGGTTCGCCATCACCTCGGGCCTTGCGCTCGGTATCGATGGTGTTTGCCATCAGCAGACGCTGGCTTGTGGTGGTATCACCCTTGCCGTGTTGGGCTCCGGGCTGGATTGCCTCTACCCCAAACGCCATCAGGGACTGGCAGGTCAGATTCTGGAGAAAGGTGGTTTGCTTATCTCCGAACTGGCGCCGGATAAAGGGCCGCTGGCTGAACATTTTCCTCGTCGCAACCGTATTATCAGTGGTCTGTCGTTGGGAACTCTGGTGGTGGAGGCGACCGAGCAGAGTGGTTCGCTGATCACCGCTCGCTATGCACTGGAGCAGGGGCGCGAAGTGTTTGCGGTACCCGGCGCCCCGCAAAATGGCCAAGCGATAGGATGCAACAGATTAATTCAGCAGGGGGCCAAACTTGTGCTGAGTGTGGCCGATATAGTGGAAGAGCTGCCGGAGTGGGGGGCACGGCTAGATCCGTCGGCCATACCATCTGAGCAACAGCATAATAGCGAATTGCCTTATGCTGATTTGTTGGATAACGTAGATTACGAGACCACGAGCGTGGATACCGTTGCCGAGCGGACCCAGCTTCCTGTCGAAGTGGTATTGGGCAGGTTGGTAGAGCTGGAGTTGGTCGGTGCAGTGATGGCGGTAGCCGGTGGATACGTCAGAGCGAGGAGGGCGAATCATGTTTGATGTATTGATGTACCTTTTCGAGACCTACATCCACAGCGATGCAGATGTGATGGTCGAGCAGAATGAACTCACCGAAGAGTTGAGCCGAGCCGGTTTTGACAAGGAGGAGATCGACAAGGCGCTCGACTGGTTGGAGCGACTGGCCAATCTGCATGATAGCGAGCGGGAGGTCTATGTGGCCGCCAGCGCGCAAGGCTCGATGCGTATCTATGCCCCGCAAGAGCTGGCACGCCTCAGCACCGAGTGCCGCGGGTTCCTGCTCTTTCTGGAACAGGCCCAGGTACTGAATGCCGAAACCCGCGAGATCTGTATCGAGCGTCTGCTCGAGTTGGACAAGCCGGATATCGAGCTGGATGACCTGAAGTGGGTCGTAATGATGGTGCTGTTCAACGTACCGGGCAGTGAAAATGCCTACCAGCAGATGGAAGAGCTGGTGTTTGATGAGTCAGACGGCGTCATTCACTGACAGTCCGGTGCCGCGCTGGTAGAATTCAGGCCATCTGGATTTCAAGGCGCGGCCCATGTCAAAAATCGATCATCACCTCTTTTCAGCCCACGAACATGCCTTCGAGCGCGAGCCGTGCCCGCAGTGCGGGGCCGAGCTGGTGATCCGCCAGGGCAAACATGGCCCCTTTCTCGGCTGTTCTGCCTATCCTGCCTGTGATTACATCCGCTCCCTGACGCCATCCGGCCGCGACATCGAAAAGGTGCTCGAAGGCTCTGCCTGTCCCGATTGCGGACAGCCGCTGGCGATCAAGAAGGGGCGTTACGGTCTGTTTGTCGGCTGCACTCAGTATCCGGCCTGTCAGCACATCGAATCCCTGCAGGAGAGCGATGATACCCAGATCCTCTGCCCCGAGTGCGGCAAGGGTCATCTGGTGAGCCGGACCTCCCGCTACGGCAAGCAATTTTACTCCTGTGATGGCTATCCCCATTGCAAATATGTGGTGAACGACAAGCCGATCCCCATGCCTTGTCCCTCGTGTGGTTGGGGCATCATGGTCGAGAAAAAAGTGAGGGGAACGCTGCGTTGGGTCTGTCCGCAAAAGAAATGCGGCCACCAAAGTGAGCAGGTATAATCCCGCCGCCGCAACCGGATTGAAACGTTTTCGGTGAACTTCAACCCCCCACTTGGAGTAAGGAAATTCCCACCATGAATAAACCCTTTGTTGCCGTATTGATGGGCTCTGATTCTGATTTCCCCGTGATGCAGAGTACTCTCGAGGTGCTCAAGTCATTTGATATCGCAGTGGAAGTCAAAGTCACCTCCGCGCACCGCACGCCGGCTGCGACCCATCAGTATGTGACCGATGCCGAGGCCCGTGGCTGCAAGGTCTTTATCTGTGCTGCCGGTCTGGCTGCGCACCTGGCGGGTGCCGTAGCCGGCATCACGACTCGTCCTGTGATCGGAGTGCCCATCGATGGTGGCCCGCTCAAGGGGCTGGATGCGCTGCTCTCTACCGTGCAGATGCCGGGTGGTGTACCGGTGGCTACCGTGGCGATCGGCAAAGCCGGTGCCAAGAACGCAGGTTATCTGGCAGCCCAGATGCTGGCAGTAGCCGATGATGAACTGGCGGCCAAGGTTCGGGCCGAACGCCAGAAGAATGCCGAAGAGGTGATGGCCAAGGATGCCGCCCTGCAGGCTCAACTCAAGTAAGTGAACGGGTGGCGATCCGGAAGTGTCGTATTTTCTGTGCTACAGCAACACGTCACTTTGCCATGGTCGCCGCCATACGAATTCAACTTGCTACCAAGTGACGAGGCGGCAGCCAGGCTGCCGCATTTTTCCTATGCCAAATGAAATTGAACAGGCGGTTGCCGCCCTCCAGCAGGAAGGGGTGATCGCTTATGCGACCGAGGCCGTGTTTGGTCTGGGTTGTGATCCCGACTCCGAAGTGGCGGTACAGCGATTGCTGGCCATCAAACAGCGTCCGGTAGATAAGGGGTTGATCCTGATTGCTGCCGACGTGGCGCAATTACAGGATTACATCGATCTGAGTCAGCTTAGCGGTGAGCAGTTGGCTCGGGTTGAAGCCAGCTGGCCCGGTCCTTTTACCTGGATCATGCCTGCCCGTGCAACGACGCCGGCCTGGCTGACCGGGCAGTTCGAGACCCTGGCGGTGCGCGTGACGGCTCATCCTCAGGTACAGGCGTTGTGCCGTGCCTTTGGCAAGCCGCTGGTCTCTACCAGCGCCAACCTGACCGGTGAGGAGCCTGCCCGTCGGGTGGCCGATATCGGTGAGCGGCTGGCAAGCAAGTTAGCCCATATCCTGCCCGGTGAAGTGGGTGGTCAAGCCAATCCATCAGAGATCAAGGACGCCCGAACTGGCGCCATTATTCGCCCCTCCTGAGCTGGCGGATACGTCATGATTTGCCATCAATCCGCTGAGCGGTGAGCTCACCGGATTGATTTAACTATAAAAATGGACAGGGCGTTCACGATCCTGCCTGACTGGAGACAAGATGAGCAAACCGGATGTGGCCCAGGTCAAGGCCTTCCTGTTGCAGTTGCAGGACGAGATCTGCCGTGGTCTGGAGCAGGCCGATGGCAGTGGACACTTTGTGGAAGATGCCTGGAGCCGTGAAGGCGGTGGCGGTGGTCGCACCCGTGTGCTGCGCCACGGCGCGGTGATCGAGCAGGGGGGCGTCAACTTCTCCCATGTCTATGGCGATGCCATGCCTGCCTCTGCTACAGCACATCGGCCCGAGTTGGCCGGTCGCAAGTTCGAGGCGATGGGCGTGTCGCTGGTGATCCATCCGCATAACCCCTATGTGCCGACCAGCCACGCCAACGTCCGTTTCTTCATCGCCGAGAAGGAAGGCGAAGAGCCCATTTGGTGGTTTGGCGGTGGCTTCGATTTGACGCCCTTCTATCCGTTTGCCGAGGATGTGCAGCTCTGGCATCAGGTCTCCCGTGATCTCTGCCAGCCGTTCGGTGATGAGATCTACCCCGAGTTCAAATCTTGGTGCGATCGCTACTTCTTCCTCAAGCACCGCAACGAGACACGGGGGGTGGGCGGTCTCTTCTTCGACGATCTGAATCGCTGGCCCTTTGCCGACTGCTTTGCCTTTATGCAGGCGGTAGGTCGGGGTTATCTTGATGCTTACCTGCCGATCATTGAACGACGCAAGGTTCTACCCTATGGCGAGCGGGAGCGGGAGTTCCAGCTCTATCGTCGCGGCCGTTATGTGGAGTTCAATCTGGTGTATGACCGTGGCACCCTGTTCGGGTTGCAGACCGGCGGACGTACCGAGTCGATCCTGATGTCGATGCCACCGCTGGCCCGTTGGGAGTATGACTGGCAGCCGGAGGCGGGCACTCCTGAAGCCTTGCTCTACACCGATTACCTCACGCCGCGAGAGTGGCTGTGACCAGAGGGACCATGATGGTCCCTTTTTACTGGCCGTTATTCGGCTTGTTCCCGAGAGTGAAAACCCGTTAAATCGGAATATTGCCCTCTGATGGAACTCTTTGATGGATCGTTATCTGGTTTTTGGCCACCCTGTGCGCCACAGCAAGTCCCCCTTCATTCACACCCTGTTTGCCAGACAAACCCAGCAAGAGCTGGAGTATGGGCTGGCTGAACCTGCCGTCGACGAGTTTGCCCAAGCCCTGCGCACCTTCTTTGACCAAGGGGGCAAGGGATGCAATGTCACCGTTCCCTTCAAGGAGCAGGCATTCACTCTGGTCGATCGCTTGAGCCCGAGGGCCAAGCGGGCTCAAGCGGTCAATACCATCAAGCTGACCGATGATGGCGTGTTGCTGGGGGATAATACCGATGGCGCCGGTCTGGTCGCCGATCTCAAGTCCCATGGTGTGACGCTGGCGGATAGCCGGATCCTGCTGCTGGGTGCCGGTGGCGCGGCTCGTGGTGCATTGGTGCCGCTGCTGGCTGAGTTGCCGAGCGAGCTGGTGATCGCCAACCGCACCCACACAAAAGCGCAACAGTTGGCTGCCGAATTCTGCGATCTGGGGCCTGTGACTGCCCAGACCTATGAGCAGTTGGCAGGGCCATTCGATCTCGTCATCAATTCGACTTCTGCCAGCCTGCAAGGAGAGCTGCCGCCGTTGGCCCTCACCCTGATCCACACGGATATTGCTATCTACGACATGATGTATGGCGCCTCGGATACGGTGTTTATCAGTTGGGCCAAACAGCATGGGGCCCGTCAAACCATGGATGGACTCGGCATGCTGGTGGAACAGGCCGCCGAAGCGTTTACCGTGTGGCGCGGAATTCGTCCTGGGACTAAACAGGTATTGAGAGAGTTGAAGCGTAACTTGGGGGTGATATGAACCAGGGTATTCTGTTTCCTGACCTGATGGAGTGGCAGGCTGACGAACAGCGGGTGCGTTTTCCTGCCCAGCAGATGGGGGCGTTGATAGATTGTTACATCAGCCAGCGGCGACTGGAGAGAATGACAGGTCTGGCGCTGACGAGAGAGGATGACATCGTCAGAGCCTTCGAAAGTGTGCGTTTTGATATTGAAGATATGGCTGAAAAACTCATTGAAGAACAAGAGTTTGCTGAAGATGGCGCTATCTATCTCTGATTTTTCAAAGTTTTTTTGTTTTGTAGCGGAACTACTTTGAAATGGCGCTGACTAACTAGATAGTTGAGGAAGTGCTAGCTAGTCACCTTTATAACTCCCCGGTGTTCGTACTGGGGATTTTTTTATCTGCATGAAAATAAAAGATTTTTTCTTAATCTGTAAGTTGTGAAACTAAATTACATAAATTACTTTCACTTTCTGCTGCTTTGCTGTACAGTTGTCTGCGTAGGGTACAGAGGTAAGATGTTCTATCTTTCAGACCTTTTATTTCACGTAATTGAATGTGGCTGAATAGCTGCCCCGATGAGGTTCTCGTCGGGGTGTTTTTTTATGCGCATCATTTAGAGTAAATGCTTTAAATTGACGATGCATTTGATAGAATGAGGCTGCTTCTTGAGGAATACCTGTCGTCTGGTACTCAAGATTCAGCTTCTTCCCAATTTTTGAACTTATTATTTCAGGCTGGATGGCATCACTGTCGTCCGGCCTCATTTTTATCCCTTTCGGTTAGGAATTGTAATTAAATTTCATTTTTGTCTCTTTTTGTAATTCTGGTTCGTTTTGAAAGAACGAATTTGAAAACGCTATCAACGCCTACTTAAGTTAATTCTTTGTGTGAATTAACTGCCTATCTATATGAACTGTAAGCGGTAATGGATATAGCCGGGGAGGCGAATGCGGGGTGTTTGTCGTGAGGCAGGTGAAAGCGGCAATCTGAAACCCTTTCAATCAGCGGAGGAGTGCTCCGCCAATTGCAAGGAGAGCGAGGAGTAGATTACTCCTCGGCAGGTTGTTGTTCGTCAGCGTTCAGCAGGTCGGTATCGTCACCACTGACATACCATTCGGTCAGGGTTTGCGCCAGCTTCTCCACACCGATATTGGTGAGAGAGGAGAATGCTTCGACCTGGATCTGGGAACCGAGGTTGGCAACGGCCTGGCGCACCTTGATTACCTGGTTGTTGCGCGGGCCGGGGCTCAATTTGTCAGCCTTGGTCAGCAGCAGCATGACGGGCAACTGACGGTGCGAGCTCCACTCCAGCATGTTCATGTCGGTATCTTTGAGCGGGTGGCGGATGTCCATCAGGATCACCAGACCTTTCAATGACTCACGGCGCTGCAGATACTCTGCCAGTGACTTTTGCCACTTGAGCTTCATTTCGAGCGGAACTTGCGCATAACCATAACCCGGCAAGTCGACCAGACGCTTGCCCGGTTCCAGCTCAAACAGGTTGATCAGCTGGGTACGTCCGGGTGTCTTACTGGTGCGCGCCAGGTTCTTGTGTTTGGTTAAGGTGTTCAATGCAGATGACTTACCGGCGTTGGAACGGCCGGCAAACGCGATCTCGACACCCCCATCATTTGGCAGGTGACGGATGTCGGGTGCGCTGGTCACAAAATGCACCTTATTGAAATTCAGAGTTTGTGTATCCAACGTAAATTCCCCATGGAGATAGAGGGTTATAGAGTTACTTTTTTGTAAAATGGTGTAAAATAGCGTCGCTTAAACGCGTTTATTTTAACATGCCTTCAGCGGCATGGGATCTGGAAGCCTAATAACGAAAAGTTGGAACGCCATGAAGAACCTAGTCATTACTCTTGCTCTGATGGTTGGCGTAACGGGGATGGCACAAGCCAAGGGCGATGCCGCTGCGGGACAGACCAAGGCTGCCGTTTGTGCGGCTTGTCATGGACCGGACGGAAACAGCCTGGTTGATATGTACCCCAAAATTGCTGGTCAGCACGCATCATATATCAAAAAGCAGTTAGTTGAACTGAAGGCTGCCGCTTCTGGTCAAATTGGCCGGGTTGCGCCAGTGATGGGGCCGATGGCGTTACCTTTGTCGGAACAGGACATGGATGACCTGGCGGCTTACTTCTCCGGTCTAAAGGTTACCCCTATCGCGGTCCCTGACGACGTGGTCGAAGCGGGCAAGGCACTCTATATGGGCGGTGACATGAGTCGCGGTCTGGCTGCCTGTACGGCTTGCCATGGTCCCCGTGGCTCAGGTGTCGAGCAGGCGAAGTATCCAAGCCTGTCCGGCCAGCATCCTGCCTATATCAAGGCCCAGCTCACCGCATTCCGTGCCGGGACACGTGACAACGATCCGAATGGCATGATGCGGGACGTTGCCAAGAAACTGACTGATCAGGATATCGAAGCCCTCTCCAAATATGTAGCGGGTCTGCACTGATATAGTCGATACGGTCTATTCGAGTTGAAACGGGGAGCCTTTGCTCCCCGTTGTTTTTATGGTGTTCAGATAATTCTCGGTTTAATCCCCCCGTTCTGTAAGAGATCTCCCATTCTCAAGGCAGGCCAAGGCTCATAAAATTGCATAAAATATTAAATATCCATTATTTATCAATTGATTATGTGAATATTGAAATTTTTCGAGATGTTGAGAATCTTTTGGGTGGATTGAGCTGTTTTATAGAGTTGATACAGTAGACTTAATGGATTCACCCACGGATTGGGTGATGGTTTCACAACAGGGTGTTGTGAGCAGAGGATGGCAGGCGTGGCGGGATGCCATGGGCTCGTATGAGCTGGCAAAGGATTGAAGGATCAGGATGGTGACCATCTCCGGAGCGGGATGGGGTTGCGGGATGCAGGCTCCCCAGCACGATGGCAGGATGCGGTCGAGACGGGTCAAACAGGCACACGCACATTCAGGAACGACCAATATAAGGTCAGGATGACCACACAACGATATGCTGCGGCGACAAGTTGTCACGGAGAGGACGAAACAGACTGTTTTGCCATTCAGGATGGCGCACGCATGAACATATCAAGGCAGCTTCGGCTGCCTTTTTTCTTTTGGGTCATTAACCCGATTAGCCATTCTGTGTCAAAATACCAGCAACATGCCCAGAGGATACCGATCCTGCGGTGTTCAGTGGCCTGATCGGGCCGGATTGGTGCGGGATCCTGCTCTTGTTCCAGCCTTACTGTTCCTCGCATCGTATCCCACCGGGTGAGATCATCCCGGGTACGGGTCAAACCAGTTATTTTTCGGAGTTAGCCATTCATGTCTGCTAAACAACCCACTCGCAAGCCTACTGGCAAGCGCAAAGAATCTGATGTCAGTGCTCAGGAAGGCCGTGAGCGTAAACGGGCTGCCAAGCGCAAGGGCCTGAAGGCTGGTTCTCGTCAGCAAGTTGAACAGCCGAAGAACAAGTCTGGCAACAGCCAGTCCAAAGATCCGCGTATCGGTTCCCGCAAGCCGGTAGCACTGGTGGTAGATGACAAACAGAAGAAGACGGCAGCACCCAAGGCGGTGAAAGAGAAGAAGCTGGTGATGACGCCCGAGCAGGAGCTGGCTTCCATCGAAAATGATGACCGCTTGAATGATCTGCTGGATCGTCTTGATGCCGGTGAAACCCTGGAAGTGGCCGAGCAGGCCTGGGTTGATCAGCGCGTCGACCGTTATCAGGAGCTGATGGATGAGCTGGGCATCATCGACAACGACGATGATGAAGATGACGAGCTGCCGTTTGATGATGGCGATGACGCCGAGTTCGACGAGCAGAAACCAGCTTCCGAAGAGGAGCTGTGGGACCGTTTCAACCAGGTCGATTTCAAGCCGGAGCCCAAGCCTGAGCCGAAGAAAAAGTGATGAGTAGATGGATGCTGGCCGCCCTGTTGGGCGGCCTGATTTTGTCAGGATTGGCCATCTATGCAGGCATGCTGCTGGCCAGACTGAGGCGACAGCAAGCGATGCAGTGGCAGGCGATAACTGCTCGCAACGAGCGAATTCTTGATAGCGTGCGGGTCATTGCCCATGCGGTGCAGGAGGGGCAGTGTGATTACTCAGAAGGTGCTATTCGGCTGACCAATCTGCTCGATGCGTTGCAGATCAAGGGCGGACGGAGATTTGCTACCGAATTTCCGGGTCTCTACGGACTGTACGAGAAGGTGAAAGATATGCCGACTCACGAGGCAAGACGAGCACTTAAACGCAATGAAGTGATGAAGATGGATCTCGAACGCAGCGGCTACGAGGCCGAGCTGGAGGCACAGATCCTCAAGGATGTAGCCCAACTGAAGGATTTTCAGTTAGGCCGATGAGCCAACAATAACAATAGAGAGGAAGCGAACGTGCAAGCAGAACAGATTGTGTGGGATCAGGCTCTGATCGAAAAATATAACTACAGTGGTCCGCGATACACCTCGTATCCCACCGCGCTGGAGTTTAACGAGAGCTTCGGCTATACGGACTTTGTCCGTGCAGCTGGTCAGTATCCCGAGCGCAACCTGTCGCTCTACGTGCATATCCCTTTCTGCCATAAGCTCTGCTACTACTGCGGCTGCAACAAGGTCATTACCCGCCATCAGCACAAGGCTGACGAGTACCTCGACTATCTGGAACAGGAGATCCAGGCGCAGGCTCCGCTCTTCAAGCAGCGGCTTGTCACCCAACTGCATTGGGGTGGTGGTACGCCCACCTATCTGGATGCAGCGCAAACACGCCGACTGATGGCCATGCTGCGTGAGCACTTCCATTTCGCCGAAGAGGGAGAGTTTAGCATCGAGGTCGATCCGCGTGAGATTGCCATTACCATGCTGGATGTGCTGAGAGAAGTCGGCTTCAACCGCATCAGCCTTGGTGTGCAAGATTTCAACAAGGATGTGCAGGTCGCGGTCAACCGTGAGCAAGACAACGACTTTATTAAAGCCATGTTGGAACGGGCCCGTGAGCTTGGCTTCCGCTCGACTAACCTCGACCTTATCTATGGCCTGCCACATCAAGATCGTGCCAGTTTCCACCATACGCTGGAAGAGGTACTCAAGACGGATCCGGCGCGCCTTTCCATCTTCAACTATGCCCACTTGCCGAGCCGCTTTGCCGCCCAGCGCAAGCTGAAAGAAGACGACATGCCTGCTCCGCAGGAGAAGCTGGCCATGCTGCAGGACACCATCGCCTTCCTCACCGATCAGGGTTACCAGTTTATCGGGATGGATCATTTTGCCAAACCCGATGACGAGCTGGCGGTGGCGCAGCGCGAGGGCAAGCTGCACCGCAACTTCCAGGGCTATACCACTCAAGGTGATTGCGATCTGCTGGGATTGGGGGTCTCCTCCATCAGCATGATCGGTGATGCCTACTCCCAGAATCAGAAAGAGCTCAAGGCCTACTACGCACAGGTTTCAGAGCTGGGTCATGCCCAGTGGAAAGGCTGCTCGCTCAATCAGGATGACCTGATCCGCCGTGAGGTGATCAAGCGGCTTATCTGCGATTTTCGTTTGAATTTTGCTTCGGTCGAGCAGGCGCACGGGCTCAATTTCAGAGAGTATTTTGTTGACGATCTCAAACTGCTGCAGACCTTCATCAACGATGGACTGGTGCGCATGACGGAGGATGGTCTGGAGGTATCCTCCACAGGACAGCTGCTGATCCGTAATATTTGCATGTGTTTCGATGTCTATCTGCGCAACAAGGCACGCCAGCAGCAGTTCTCTCGCGTGATTTAAGCTTGTTTGCTGATCAAAAAATAGAGAAGGGCACCATCGTGGTGCCCTTTTCATATCGACTGGTGCTTAAACAGCGGGCCGAGAAGGTTCTGGCAAGAAGGCGCTGGGCTGAGGTAAGCGATGGGGATGTGAAACTCAGATAAAAAGATGGGGGCGACTTGCGTCGCCCCCGGTAGTCGTATCGCTCAGATCCTTGAACGAAGTTGCTCCCTGCAATCCCTGACTGTTTACCTCTTCCTTTAGGTTTCCCCTTCCCAATCCTTTGGGGTGTCCTTTAGCCATCTTGGCCTGACGAGTCATCCTGTCCCGTCGCACTTTCTCCGTCCTGGGAGGTGTCCTTTACCACATCCTGTGGTGAGTCCATTTGCCCAACCCTGGCAGCCAGTCTTCCTGACCGACTTCATTGCGTCCGTGCATGAGTAACTATAAGGATTTTCTAACCGGCTACAACGCCAGATTGGAAAACGTTTTTGTCATTAGCTATTTCGAAAGTGATGAGTTTCAATTTATTCATTTATAAACAGCTAGTTAAGTATATCTTCTTCATGTTTTAAGATCTTATCTTCCGATTATCTCGGGGATCTTTTAGGCTGTTGACTTACATGTGGAATGGCAGATCTCTTACGCGGCATTTTGGTTGCTTCAGAAACAGATGTTGCAGTCTGATGATGGTCATTCGGGGTGAGTTGGCGAGGCAGAAAAAGAGCGGCTGAATGGAGAAATTATGAACGCTGGTTGAGCCGCTCATAGATGGTCTGGCGCTCTTCAGGAGTCAGCGAAGAGAAGTAGTGGGTAAAGAGGCGCAGCAACAGGGACTTGTTCATGCCATCTTGCTGGGTCAGATTACCCAGCTCGTCGATGGCCACCGTGCTCATGGAGAAGGTGGCTTTTTTGTAGCTGGGTTTCAGGTGCTCGCCGCTCTCGATAAAGGCCAGCGCCGACAAGGCTTCGTCACGATGCAGGCCCAGTTCAAGGCTGACCACCTTGGGTTTGCCCTTGGCATAGAACTCCGCATCTTCGATAAATTCGTCGACGGTGAACTTCTTCTGGTGATGCAGCTGGTGCTTTTTCTTCAGATCGGCCAGACCCATCTCACACCCCCACTTGCAGGAACTCTTTGGCGATGGCCCGGATCTCTTCGGCGGATTTGCCATCCGGCTCTATCTCCATCACCGACAGTCCCTTCTCTTCGCTGTCGTCATAGACGTTGCGGCCATAGGTGATGGCGTTTAGGACGTCGACACCGAACGAGGAGCAAACCTCTTTCGCTTCCAGAATGCGTTTTACCTGATTGGGCAGGGCGGGGCACTGGGTCAGCACTACGGCTGCATTGAGGGTCGGGTTGACCATCTTGCAGGTGGTGATGAGATCTTCCATGTGGGGCAGGGTCTTGAGGTCACGGCGTTTCGGGCGCAAGGGGATCAAGGCGTGGGTGGCGACAGCCATGGTGGATCGCAGTGCCCGGTTGTCTTGCCCGCCGCAATCGACGATGACGTAGTCGTAGCGGTTTTTCAGGCTGAGCAGGTCGTTGCGAATATTGCCATAGAGCTGCACGCAGTTGATTTGTGGTAGCTCCGGGTTGTCGTTGCGCTCCTGAATCCAGTCAGAGGTGGTGCGCTGCGGGTCGCAGTCGACCAGTAACACCTCCCCCTGAAATTGGGATCTGAGGTAAACCGCCAGATTTTGTGCCAAGCAGCTCTTGCCACTCCCCCCCTTCTCTCCACCGACCAACAAGATCATGACGTTCCCCTATCCATGAGAAAACCGCTGATTTCAGTATAGGAGGGGGTTGGCTCATCACAAGGCGAGAGGAGTGATGCTCCTCTCGTTCTGCAGGTTAATAGTGAACACTGCCTCCATGCCAGCGGCAGACATAGTCGGGCACCAGCATCTGGGGGGCCTTGTCGACATGGCAGACCACCATGGGCATGGCAGGGGCACCTTCAGCCTGGCTGAGGGTGGGGAGCGCAGAGAGCAGCAAAGTCGCGAGCAACAGCATGGGTTTCATCTTCATAACAACTCCTTGGTAGTGCCATTCCTGTGTGATCTGGATCACTTTCTGAGTTAAGTCGAGGTTGGCGCCAGCGCAAGGTGAGACGAATAAATTCAATTAATGAAAAAAGTATCAAAAGGCGTTGTGGTGACCGACGAGGATGGTTGCCCACCTTGATGCGGACTTTGTGCATATTAAGTTGAACCGCACAAAGAGGTGGTGACTTATGGGGCTGAGCCTGATGGGGTTGGCATCAATGCCATGATCTGGAACAAGAAAAGATTTATGCAGTGAATGTGGTCGATGTGAGTATTTATTTCTCCCGCATTCCTCCCGTCACGGCGATGTATTCAATACCTAGGGAGTAATATTCAAATTATATTTGAAATCTTGCTTATTGTAATGATTTTTAACGGTTTTTGTTATTTGCATTTAATCGTCACAGTGAACTGGCATGAATAAAAAATGAATCAACCTGAAATATAGCGGGGTGGTTTTGCATGATTATTCGGTGAGCTTTGTGTGGAAAATGCGCAATTTGCTACCGGGGTCATAGATTGGACGGTGAATATATTCAGTTCTGAGTGAATGTGATCAATGTCTAAGTTTGTCGTGATTAGCAGGGCTAACCTCGGTCTCGAAAGGCAAGGGCAGGATAGAACACAAGCCGATTACCCTACATAAAGAATATCCCGCCTTAGCCACGAGCATGAATAGAAGGAATCTATTCAATCACTCGCAGGGACCACTGCTAGACGGAATATAATCATGAGCAAATTTTATGTAGGTTCTGAAGTTGGCCAATTGCGCCGTGTCATGTTGCACCGCCCCAACCTCAGTCTGAAGCGTCTGACTCCTTCCAACTGCCAGGATCTGCTGTTCGATGACGTCCTGTCTGTTGAACGTGCCGGTCAGGAGCACGACAAATTCGCTCAGGTACTGCGCGATCAGAATGTCGAAGTTTTCCTGCTGACCAATCTGCTGGCCGAAACCCTGGATGTGCCGGAAGCCAAAACCTGGCTGCTGCAACATCAGGTCTCCGACTATCGCCTCGGCTCTTCTTTTGCCAACGATGTGCGCTGCTTCCTGGCTGACATGCCGCACCGCGAACTGGCCCGCATTCTCTCTGGCGGTCTGACTTACTCCGAGATGCCCTACAGCGGCGTCAACATGGTAGTAGGCATGCACGCACCGACCGATTTCATCATTGAGCCGCTGCCCAACCACCTCTTTACCCGTGATACCTCCTGCTGGGTTTATGGCGGCGTCTCCATCAACCCCATGGCCAAGCCAGCCCGTCGCCGCGAGACCAACCACGTGAAGGCTATCTATCGCTGGCACCCGATGTTTGCCGGTCAGGACTTCATCAAGTACTTCGGTGACGAGGATCGTGACTACGACAACTCCACCATCGAGGGTGGCGACGTACTGGTTATCGGCCGCGGCGCCGTGCTGATCGGCATGTCCGAGCGCACCACCCCGCAAGGTGTCGAGCATCTGGCTCGCAGCCTGTTCAAACATGGTCAGGCCAAACAGGTCATCGCCATGGAACTGCCGAAACACCGCAGCTGCATGCACCTGGATACCGTCATGACCCATATGGATATCGACACCTTCTCCGTCTATCCGGAAGTGATCCGCAAGGATGTGCAGTGCTGGAGCCTGACTCCGGGCGGCGCCACCGGCATGAACATCAAGGAAGAGGGTTACTTCGTCACTGCTATCGAGAAAGCACTGGGCGTGGATCAGCTGAAGATCATCACCACTGGCGGTGACAGCTTCGAAGCCGAACGCGAGCAGTGGAACGACGCCAATAACGTGCTGACCGTGCGTCCCGGCGTGGTGGTGGGCTACGAGCGCAATACCTACACCAATGAGAAGTATGACAAGGCCGGTATCACAGTTCTCTCCATCCCGGGTGATGAACTGGGCCGTGGCCGCGGCGGCGCCCGCTGCATGAGCTGCCCGATGGAACGCGACAGCATCTGATGAGACGGCGTGGCGCCGGCAGAGGCTGGCGCCACACAGAACCAAACTCGAGATTAACCACTATGAAAAAACCAACTGTCGTCGTCGCTCTGGGTGGCAATGCTCTGCTCCGTCGTGGTGAGCCACTGGAAGCGGATATCCAGCGCAAGAATATTGCAACTGCCGCCAAGACCATCGCACTGATCGCTCAGGAGTACAACGTGGTGCTGGTGCATGGCAACGGCCCGCAAGTCGGCCTGCTGGCCCTGCAAAACAGCGCCTACACCAAGGTATCCCCCTATCCGCTGGATGTGCTGGGTGCCGAGTCTCAGGGCATGATCGGCTACATGCTGATCCAGGAGCTGAAAAACCTGATGCCGAGCCGCAACGTCACCGCGCTGCTGACCCAGGTGCAGGTCGATCCCGAGGATCCGGCATTTGCCAATCCGACCAAATTTATCGGCCCCGTCTATGAAGAGGCTGAAGCCCGCACCCTGGCAGAAGAGAAGCACTGGGTGGTCAAGGCTGACGGCAAGTTCTTCCGCCGTGTAGTGCCGTCCCCGCTGCCCCAGCGCATCGTTGAAGGCGACGCCATCGAAACTCTGATTGCCCAGGGCCACCTCATCATCTGTACCGGTGGTGGCGGCATCCCGGTGACTTGGGATGGCCAGAGCCTGACCGGTATCGAAGCCGTCATCGACAAGGACATGTCTGCCGCCTATCTGGCCAAGCAGATCAAGGCCGACGCCCTGCTGATCCTGACCGATGCCGATGCCGTCTATCTGGATTGGGGCAAACCGACCCAGCGTCCGCTGCGAGTCACCAGCCCGGACGAGCTGGCCGGGGTCAAGTTCGATGCCGGCTCCATGGGGCCGAAAGTCGAAGCCTCTTGTGAATTTGTCAAAGCGACCGGCGGCATGGTCGGCATCGGCTCGCTGGAAGATGGTCTTGCCATCCTCAAAGGTGAAGCCGGCACCAATATCGTCGCCACCCGCACCGTACATGCGTAATTACCGATATCTGTACTGAGAATGCGTAGTCAACACTACTGCCCGAACTGGTCTGAAACATATATAGAGAGAACTCATCATGGCTTTTAATCTGCGTAACCGTAACTTCCTGAAACTGCTGGACTTCACCCCGCGCGAAATCCAATACATGATCGACCTGGCCATCGACCTGAAAAAAGCCAAATACGGTGGCTACGAGCGCAAGCATCTGGTCGGCAAGAACATCGCCCTGATTTTCGAGAAGACCTCCACCCGTACCCGCTGTGCGTTTGAAGTGGCGGCCTTCGACCAGGGCGCGCAAGTCTCCTACCTTGGCCCAAGCGGTTCCCAAATCGGTCACAAAGAGTCCATGAAGGACACCGCCCGTGTACTGGGTCGCATGTATGACGGTATCGAATACCGCGGCTACGGTCAGGAGATCGTGGAAGAGCTGGGCGCCTACGCCGGTGTCCCGGTCTGGAACGGCCTGACCAACGAATTCCACCCGACCCAGATCCTGGCCGACTTCATGACCATGCTGGAGCACGGCAAGGGCAAGCGTCTGGATCAAATCAAGTTCGCCTACCTGGGTGATGCCCGCAACAACATGGGCAACTCCCTGATGGTCGGCGCCGCCAAAATGGGCATGGATATCCGCCTGGTTGCGCCGAAAGCCTTCTGGCCGGAAGAGGAGTTGGTTGCCAAGTGCCGCCTGATCGCCGAAGAGACCGGCGCACGCATCACCCTGACCGAAGATGTGAAAGAGGGTGTGCTGGGTGCTGACTTCCTCTACACCGACGTCTGGGTATCCATGGGTGAAGCGAAAGAAGCCTGGGATCAGCGCGTCAAACTGATGACTCCGTATCAGGTCAACATGGATGTCATCAACGCCACCAAGAACCCGGATGTGAAGTTCATGCACTGCCTGCCGGCGTTCCACAACGACGAGACCACCATGGGCAAGGAAGTGGCTGACAAATATGGCATGAAAGGCCTGGAAGTGACCGAGGACGTGTTCGAATCCGAGCACAGCATCGTGTTCGACGAGGCCGAAAACCGGATGCACACCATCAAGGCAGTGATGGTTGCTACGCTGGGCGACTAAGGTCGCAGTAGTGGTGCCGGGGGGCGACCCCCGGCTTTTCGACCATGTGACAGCGGCATAATACCTCTAACCCTACAACCCGCAGCCTGCATGGATACCACACCCACAGAAGGAAGCTGGACCATGACCAAATTCAAGTTCCCGTCAGCCTACACGATACTGTTTGTGCTGATCGCCCTGGTGGCCGCCCTGAGCTGGATAGTGCCGGCCGGCAAATACGAGATGACCATGAACGAAGCCCTCGGCAAAGAAGTGCCGGTGGCGGGTACCTACAAACTGGTGGAGGGGAATCCCCAGGGGATCGTCGATGTGCTGCTGGCACCTATCGATGGCCTCTATAACCACGACACCTATGAGGCAGGCGCCATCGACGTCTCCCTCTTTATCCTGATCATCGGTGGTTTTCTTGGCATTGTGACCAAGACCGGTGCCATCGATGCCGGTATTGAACGTGTGACCGACCGCCTGCGCGGCCGTGAAGAGTGGATGATCCCGATCCTGATGGCGCTGTTTGCCGCAGGTGGCACCATCTACGGGATGGCCGAAGAGTCGCTGCCTTTCTACACCCTGCTGGTGCCGGTGATGATGGCCGCACGCTTCGACCCTGTGGTGGCGGCTGCAACCGTATTGCTGGGTGCTGGTATCGGTACTCTCGGTTCCACCATCAACCCGTTTGCGACCGTGATTGCCGCCAATGCGGCCGGTATCTCCTTCACCGACGGTATCTGGCTGCGCGTCGCCATGCTGGTCGCCGGTTGGCTGCTCTGCGTTGCCTACGTCATGCGTTACGCCAAGATGGTGCGCAGCGATCCGAGCAAATCCCTGGTAGCTGACAAGTGGGAAGAGAACCGTGCCCACTTCCTTGGCAACAAGAGCGACCAGATGCTGGAGTTCACCCTGACCCGTAAAATCGTGCTGGGTATCTTCGTCGCCGCCTTTGCCGTGATGATCTACGGTGTGGCCGTGCTGGGCTGGTGGATGGCGCAGATCTCCGGCGTGTTCCTGGCTGCCGCCATCATCGTTGGTCTTATCTCCCGCATGAGCGAAGAGGAGCTGACCTCCAACTTTATCGATGGTGCCCGCGACCTGCTGGGTGTGGCGCTGATCATCGGTATCGCCCGCGGTATCGTGGTGGTAATGGATAACGGCATGATCACTCACACCATTTTGCACAGTGCAGAAGGGATCGTGACCGGCCTCTCCACTATCGTCTTTATCAACGTGATGTTCGTGCTGGAAGTGGTGCTCTCCTTCCTGGTGCCGTCCTCCTCCGGTCTGGCTGTACTGACCATGCCGATCATGGCGCCGCTGGCCGACTTCGCCAACGTGGGCCGCGATCTGGTGGTGACTGCTTACCAGTCTGCCTCCGGTCTGGTGAACCTGGTGACCCCGACCTCCGCCGTGGTCATGGGTGGTCTGGCCATCGCCAAGGTGCCTTATGTGCGCTGGCTGAAATGGGTGGCTCCGCTGCTCGGTATCCTGACCGTGCTGATCGTGGTCTGCCTGAGCCTGGGTGCCGTGCTCTCCTGAGGGATGACATGCAAGATGAAGCGGGAGCCTGCGGGCTCCCGTTTTTTATGGGCGCAAGAAGTGATGGACACAAAGTCGCAGGCAACAAAAAGGCGACCCGCAGGTCGCCTCGATGCATTCGATGGAAGGGGTTAGCGGGCCTGCGCCAGGGTGCGCACCACGGCGGCGTGGGCCTGACGGGTGCGGCTGATATGGCGCGGCGCGACCAGCACAACGTCATTGCCCGCGACGGCGCCCATGATCTCGGGATTGGCGTTGCGATCCAGCAGGCGAGCCACCACGGTGGCGGCTCCCGGAGTGGTGTGGATCAGCACCATCTGCTGGTTGTGTACCACTTCGCGCACCATGTCGTGGATCGAGCGGGTGCTGCCGGCGGGTTCCAGCTGCTCGTCGACCAGGGTGTAGACCTTCTTGCCGTTGGCATTTTGGGCCTTGGCCACGCCGAGGCGGCGCAGCAGGCGGGAGATGGTGGACTGGCTGATGTCGGCAAAGCCGCGCTCCGACAGCTCGCGGCGGATCTCTTCCTGGGTGCTGTAGCAGTGCTGACCGATGATCTGGCGACAGGCATCCAGCTGGGCCAGATCGGGCTCTTGGGCAACGGGACGACTGAGGGTTTTGACCACGGCGAATTCCTTTGATGATGACCGGAGGTAAACGCGCTATATCTGCCATAGCAGTCAGTTATCAGGTAAAAACACTGATAATCAGCCTATATGCAGGGAATGAGCGGGCATTACCATCTTGCGATGGCAAATTATAGCTGACTGGAAATTCGGTGATGTGACAGGGTTCAAAAATGGGCCCCGCGGGGCCCAATCAGATATCAGTAACGCTCGCTGACGATGTCCTGAGTGAAGGACTTCTCGCAATATTTGCACTTCATCCGTACCACGCCTTTCACTTCGCGCACCCGGAAGTAGCTGTCAACCGGCTCGTTATGGGAGATGCAGTTGGAGTTGGGGCAGTGGAACACCCCGGCGATGAACTCCGGCAGCTCCAGCTGGTGCTTCTTCACCACATTGAAGTCTTCGATGATGTTGACGGTCGCTTTCGGGGCGAACAGCGCCAGCTGGTTGGCCTGCTGTTCGGTCAGACGGGTGTTCTCAATCTTGATGAGATCCTTCTTGCCCAGCGCACCGGATTTCAGGTTGAAGCCGACGGTGATCCGCTCCTGGGTTTCGACCAGCTGGAACAGCTTGAGGATCTTGATGCCCTGGCCAGCGGGGATGTGATCGATGACGGAGCCGTGACGGATGGCTTCGACTTGCAGTTGGTTCTTGTCAGACATGATATTCCCCTAAGCTCAGACAGTTTCGTTCAGTACCAGTGCCAGCAGCGCCTGGCGTGCATAGACCCCGTTCTCCGCCTGCTGGAAGTAGCAAGCGTGGGGAGTCTTGTCGACCGCTACATCGATCTCGTCGACGCGGGGCAGGGGATGCAGGATCTTCATGGTGGGCTTGGCACCTTCCAGAGTCGCCAGTTCCAGAATGAACTTGGCGGCCATGTGCTTGTATTCAGTCTCGTCGAAGCGCTCTTTCTGGACGCGGGTCATGTAGAGGATGTCCAGCTCCGGCATCACCTCTTCCATGGTCTGGTGGACGCTGAACTGGATGCCCTTCTCTTCCAGCTCTTCGCAGATGTAGTCCGGCATCGCCAGCGCTTCCGGGGAGATGAAGAAGAAGCGGCAGTTGAACAGGCTGAGGGCCTGGGCCAGCGAGTGCACGGTGCGGCCATATTTCAGGTCACCGACGAAGGCGACGTTGAGGTTGTCCAGACGGCCCTGGGTCTCATGGATGGTGAACAGGTCGAGCAGGGTCTGGCTCGGATGCTGGTTGGAGCCGTCGCCGCCGTTGATGACCGGCACGCGGGAGAACTCGGAGGCCAGACGGGCCGCGCCCTCTTTCGGGTGGCGCATCACCACCGCATCGGAGTAGGAGCCGATGATCTTGATGGAGTCAGCCAGCGTCTCGCCCTTCTTGGCGCTGGTGTTGCCACCGTCGGCGAAGCCGATGATGTTGCCGCCAAGGCGCTGTACCGCGGTCTCGAACGAGAGGCGGGTGCGGGTGGAGGCTTCGAAGAAGCAGCTGGCAACCAGCTTGTCTTTCAACAGGCTGGTGTCAGGTTCAGCCTTCAACCGTTGTGCGGTTGAGACTACCAGTTCCATTTCTGACCGGGTCAGGTCCGAAATGGAGATGACATGTTTCTTATAGAGTGGATTGGTCATCGTCTGCATTCCCTTTGACATCATTGGAGGTTTTTCGGGCACAAAAAAAAGCCCCTGAAACAGGGGCTTTTTTTAAAAATAACTGGGGATCGTTGGGGTGGGAACCGGAAACAACGGGGCCGCTCTGGTGCGCACCACCCGTCTGCAAGGCTGTTTTCTGAATCAAAAACTGCATCGTTTCGTCCCGACCTTTTTCAAAACCGGACAGATTATAGGGCCGCTTTTTTAATTGTCAAAATTTTATTTACGATGCCAATTTCAGCATGAAAAACGTTTAAGTAACGGAAACATGACGACAAATCCACACCTTGTGCGTCTCTTGCAGCGATTCCCCATCGCGGGCCATGGCGCGCAAATAACCGAGTCTGTGGTGTCCTTCCAGCAGGCAGTAGGGGCGGGGTAGGGGATGACCGTTCGGGTAGCTGGCTCCCTCTTCCGGCACCAGCACGATGACAGGTTCGGGCCAGGTGCCTTCGCTCAGCATCTTCTCGCCGAGCCAGGAGCGACGCACATAGCGGTTGCTGCGCAGCATCTCGCCCCAGCGCTCGATCACCTCCATATGGCGGGAGTCCACCTGATCCACCAGTTGGGCGGTGGGCCAGCTTTCACAGGTGAACTGATGGTTGGCGAGATCGATAAAGCTCCAGTTGGACTCAAAACCGCGCCAATGACGGTAAATCCACTGGGAGAGCACATTTTCAGGAATAAAGGGCACCAGTGGTGCGACCCGTTCAAGATAGGCGGGCAGGGACTCTGTTTTGCGTTCATCCCTGAAGTTGAGGGGCGCCAGTTGTTGGAGCAGTCGGTAATTGAGCATAAGTGGCCTCCCGGTACCTGATTTCACCCTACCCCCATTTATGTCCCATTCCTACCCCGGTAGGGCTGCAAATACAGCAAGTTATCCCGCTTCGCTGCATAAACAACCGCGACTTGTTCGGGATTTGTGCAATCGCATCGAAAGCGTAAAAAAAGCCTTTACCTTTGAGCTCCACTTTGTATACTACGCCTCGTTTGTTGCAGGGGCGTAGTTCCAATTGGTAGAACAGCGGTCTCCAAAACCGATGGTTGCGGGTTCGAGTCCTGCCGCCCCTGCCATTTTCATAAATGCCAGCTCATTGAGCTGGCATTTCGCATTTCCGGCGTTCACCGTCTGTCCCTCCCGCCCCCTGTTTCTTCTCCTGATTGCTCCACTGCTGGATAGCATGGAATAGCGAGCAACCAACTTATGGTAGCAATCTCTGTTGTTGATAGATGTAAAAATATACGGATTCACTAAAGTCTGTTCATATTGCGGCCGATAGCCTTTGATACATCAGGGTTTTCCCTGCCTGACACAACAACAAGGATTCGTCGTCATGACCCTCTCTCTGCGCGGCAAGCTGCTGGCCACCAGTCTTGGCGTAGTGCTGCTGATGGCATCACTGCTCGGCATCGTTGCCTTTCACACCCTCAAATCCCGCACCATGAGCGCCATCCAGAGCGAGGCGGTCAACTATGGTCACGCCTACTCGGTCGCCATCGGCGACTGGATGGCGGATCGCAAGAACACGGTGCACGCGCTGGTGAACCTGATCGCCGACAACCCGCAGGCCGAGCTGGTGCCACACCTGAAGCAGGCCTACACCTCGGGCGGCTTCGGCCTCACCTACTTTGGCTCCACCCAGGGGGTGATGACCCGCCAGGATCCCTCCCTCAACACCGGCAACTATGACCCGCGCGAGCGCCCCTGGTATCAGGATGCGGTGAAGGCGGGGCAGCTCATCGTCACCGCTCCCTATGTCAGCGTCACCATGCAGAAGCTGGTGGTCACCCTCTCCGAGCCGGTGCGCCATCAGGGCGAGCTGGTTGGCGCCGTGGGGGCCAACCTGGCGCTCGACAAGCTGATCGGCGAGGTGCTGGCGATGCAGGTGCAGGGCGAGGGGTACGCCATGCTGCTCGACAGCAGCGGCCTCATCGTCGGTCACCCCAACAAGGAGCTGGCGCTCAAGCCCATCGCCGAGCTGGCGCCGGGACTCTCTGCCGCCACCTTCCAGCAGTGGGGCCGCGAGAACAACGAACTGCACGCAGCTACCCTCGACGGGCGCGACGTGCTGCTGGCGGTACAGCCGGTGCCGGGCACCGACTGGCTGCTGGCCATGGTGATGTACCGCGACGTGCTGGAGGCGCCGCTCGCCTCCCTGCTGTGGCAGCTGGTGGGGCTGACGCTGCTGCTGATGCTGGTGTTCAGCGCCCTGCTCACCGCCATGTTCAAGTATCTGTTTGCCGATCTGGGCCGGGTGGCCGGTGCGCTGCACGACATCGCTCACGGCGAGGGGGATCTCACCGTCCATATCGACACCCGCAGTCAGGATGAGGTGGGTCAGCTGGCACGCAACTTCAACCAGTTCGTGGCCCGGTTGCACGGGATTGTCAGCCGGTTGCGCGATGTCACCGTCGAGCTGGCGGCCCAGTCCCGTGCTCAGGCGGCCGGCGCCCACTCCCGCAGCCAGCGGGTGCGTCAGCAGCAGGACGAGATCGTGATGGTGGCGACCGCGGTGACCGAGATGGCCTCCGCTACGCAGGAGATCGCCGGCAACGCCGAGTTTGCCGCTACCACCTCCGGCGAGGCGGTCAAGCTGGCGGTCGCGGGTCAGTCGCAGGTCGGTCAGAGCCAGCGCAGCATTACCGGGCTCGCGGATGAGGTGGCTGATGCCAGCCAGATCATCAACGAGCTGGATGCCCATGCCCAGAAGATCAGCGGCATTCTGGCCACCATCAGCGGCATTGCCGAGCAGACCAACCTGCTGGCGCTCAACGCCGCCATCGAGGCGGCGCGGGCCGGTGAGCAGGGCCGTGGCTTCGCGGTGGTGGCGGACGAGGTGCGGGTGCTGTCGCGCCGCACCCATGACTCCACCGACGAGATCCAGCAGATGATCGAGACCCTGCAGCAGACCACCCGCCGCGCTGTGGGTGGCATGGAAACCAGTCGCCAGCTGGCGGGCACCAGCGTCGAGGATGCGGAGTCCGCCAACCAGAGTCTGGCGCGGATCAACGAGGCGATCGGCTCCATCAGCGACATGGCGACCCAGATCGCGGCGGCGGCCGAAGAGCAGACCTCGGTCACCAGCGAGATCAGCCGCAACACCGAGAACATCCGCCACGTCTCGCAGGAGCTGGCCGAGCAGGCCAATCAGGAGGCGGCGCAGGCGGCAGAGCTGAAGGCGCTGACCGAGCGGCTGGAACAGGAGATCGGCCGTTTCCGGCTATGATCCTCAGGCCATCTTCCATGAAAAGGGCAGCCCGCGGGCTGCCCTTTGTTATTGTCGCTGACCGTCAGGCGGCGCTCTCCAGCTGCGCCAGATGGAAGGCACGCCAGTTGCCGTCGGGCAGGTAGTGCTTGCCCTGCTGCCATTTGGGATCGTGCTGCACCACGTAGCGGTAGTGGTAGGCCTGCTGCTGGCCGACATAACGCCCCTGCACCGGGTCGAAGATCTCCACCTCGATGAGCTGGCGCAGATATTCGCTCTGGGGATCATCCTCGCCGTGGAAGTTCTCCATCTCGTCGAGGGCCGCGATGGCGGCAGGGAAGTCGTCCAGCACAAACAGCTCGCCATAGACCCAGTCATCCCCTTGCAACAGGGCTGGGTAGCCCTTGTGCTGCAGGTGATAGAGAGCGCCGCGCACCCGGGCGCGCTGGGGCGTCTGGCTCACGTGGTGAGCCAGATAGCGGCGGTAGTTGAACAGCCCGTCCATCAGGCTGCCATAGACGAACAGCGGGTGTGGCTGGCAAAGGCTCATGAGATCTCGCCGCCCACGACCTTGATATCGCCATCCTGCTGCAGCACCACCGCCTCGATGGCCAGCGCCAGCGCGCGGGTAATCTCGCTCATGGCGAGGCAGGGCTGGTTCACCTTGTCCGCTACCTGCTCGGTGATGTAGGGAACGTGGATAAAGCCGCCGCGCACCGCCGGGAACTCTTTCTCGATCAGGTAGTGCAGCTGGTACATGATGTGGTTGCAGACGAAGGTGCCGGCAGTGTTGGAGACCGCCGCCGGAATGCCGTTCTCCTTGATGCGCTGCACCATCCCCTTGAGGGGCAGACGGGAGAAGTAGGCCGGTGCGCCATCGGCCTGAATCACTTCGTCGATGGGCTGCTGCTGCTCGTTGTCGGGGATGCGGGCATCGTCGATGTTGATGGCGACCCGCTCCGGGGTAATGGCGAAGCGGCCGCCCGCCTGACCGACGTTGATCACCACGTTGGGCTGGTACTGGCGCATCAGCTCTGCCAGCAGGGTGGCTGACTTGCCAAAGACGGTGGGGATCTGCGCCTTGATCACTGTGGCGTCCAGAATGGTTTCCGGCAGGCGTTTGACCGCCTCCCATGCCGGGTTGATGGGCTCGCCGCCGAAGGGGTCAAAACCGGTAATCAGTACTTTCATCATCTTCTCCCGAATGGTCAGAATGCCCAGAAATACATGAGGGCGATATGGATCAGCACCAGCGTCAGCGCCATCGGCACCTGCACCTTGATCACCTTGTTGAGATCCTTCATCTCCAGCAGGGCGGCGGGCAGGGCGTTGAAGTTGGCGGCCATGGGGGTCATCAGGGTGCCGCAGAAGCCGGCGGTCATCGCCAGCGCACCGGCTACCACCGGGTCACCGCCTTGGGCGATGACGAAGGGGATGCCGATGCCGGCGGTGATGACGGTGAAGGCGGCATAGGCGTTGCCCATGATCATGGTGAAGACCATCATGCCGAGGCAGTAGGCCACCACCCCGACGAAGGGGCTGCCGACCGGCACTACGGTTGAGATCCCGTGGGAGATGACATCGCCGACGCCGGATGTGTTGAAGATCACCCCGAGCGCAGCCAGCAGTTGCGGCAGAATGCCGGTGATGCCGACCTGCTGGATCATCCGGTCGGAGTCACCCACTACGGTGGAGGGGGTGGCCCGGGTCAGCAGTACCGTGATGACGAAGGCGATGACCGCCGCCAGACCGATACCGACCTGACCGCCAAGGGGGGTGAACTGGGCGATCACCACCGCCAGCACGGCCAGCAGGATGCAGGGGAGGAAGATCCGGTTGCCGATGCGGTTGGCGTGGCGCTGGGACTCCTCCTCGCTCGCCTGCTCCAGCTTGCCGATCTTCACCTGCTTGAGCAGGGTGATGGCCCCCATGGCGAGGATCAGCACGCCATTGATGACATTGGGGATATAGCTGCCGAAGGCGAACAGCACACCCAGGATGGTCCAGAACAGGGCGGTGCCGATCTTGGCCGGGTGGCTGGGGTCACGCAGGACGCGCCAGGCGCTGCTGAACAGGATGACGCCGATCAGCACATAAAAGAATTCGAGCATGTTGGGGATGAGAGTCGCCATTATTGTTGCCCCTACTTGTCGCTGCTCACGGTATATGTCTTGGCCATCTGGCGGTCAAACCACATATTGGAAATAGCCACCATCAGCAGGGCAATAATGGCTATTGGCATGGATGCCTTGGCAATATCGACGGCAGAGACGCTATATCCAAGAGATTCAAATGTACCGACGATCAGCAATACCCCGGCTGAGGCGACGAAGGTATTCTGGGCAAAGAAGTTGCCGTAGTTTTCGGTGGCGGAAACCCGCGCCTTGATATATTCCTCATCCTCTTCGCTTAATTTTCCGTGCACCTTGGTAGCAGCAGCCTGAGTCATAGGGTTGACCAGCGGACGAATAAACTGGGTGTGACCCTGAACCCGCACCGAGAAGAGGCCGGCCAGTTCGCGGATAAACATATAGAGGGTCATGAACTTGCCCGGGGTGAGTTTCTTGATCCGCTCGATCAGGGTGACTGCCTGCTGTTTCAGACCGTAGCGTTCACAGATGCCGATCATCGGCAGGGTCAGCAGAAACAGCGTCACCATGCGGTTGGAGACGAAGGCTTCACCCAGCAGGGAGAGGCAATCGGTCATGGATAGGCCGGAGACCAGCGCCGTGGTGACGGCGGCCACCAGTACGACGGCCAGAGTGTCGAGTTTGAAATAAAATCCCAATAAAATAATAAGAATTCCGCTTAATTTAATAAATTCCAATTAATCACCTCGTTAAAGTGAATATTTATATGCATTTTGGGGTGGCCGAGCTGTTTATCATCTGGTTACTGCGATGGCAACAAAAAATCCCCAAAAAGGGATTCGATTGGTTTCTTGTTGGGGCTTTTTGTCGGTTTATCGTTCGTTGGTAAATGGTGAGTCCTGCACCGTCCAGGCTATTTTGTTGCCCCCTAATCATTCATTCAGATTATTTTGGGGAGCCTGGTGACAATAAATATTGGGCTGACAATATGATCGCTATTCTCTTCCATTGATGGGTGATGGATGATGGGGATTGTTGCGCAATGTCTATCTGGCAACCGTCAGCGAATGGCTGGGTATGGCGGTGGTTGTGCGGAGCAGGGTTGAGGAACTCGAGAGGGAAAGGCGGAGAGAACCGGTGGCGATGGCATCGCCACCGGTGCTGTCTCAGGGGGTCTGCTTGACCCAAATCAGCTGGTCGGTGGCAAAGCCCAGCGACTTCGCCTTGGCGACCAGCGCATCCACCTTCGCCTTGGGCGGGTTGGGTGAGCGGGAGAGGATCCAGAGGTAGTCGTGGTTGTAGCTGGTCACCAGCGAGAGCTGGTAATCGGGATCGAGATCGATGACGTTGTAGCCGCCGTAGAAGGGGCCGAAGAAGCTCACCTTGAGCCGCGCCTCGTCCGGGTTGCCGACGAAGTAGGCCTTGCCCTCGGCTTCGCGCCAGCTGCCATCGCTCTGCTTGCCGCGGTTGAGCACCTTGACGCCGCCATCGTCCCGCAGGCTGTAAGTGGCGCTCACCTGCTCCAGCCCCCGCTCGAAGCTGTGGTCGAGGCGGGCGATTTCGTACCAGGTGCCAAGATAACGGTCGAGCTGGAAGCCGGTAACGGGGCGAATGCCGTCGGCAATCCCGGTACAGGCCGTCAGCAGTAAAGCGGTGAACAGGCAAAGCAGTGAACGCATAAGTAATCCCTCCTGTTATCCCTCAATGATGCGAAGCTGGCCATCCCGGAAGCGGGAGGCCTGATCCGTCGGCGTGCTGCCGAAGAAGCGCTTGTACTCCCGACTGAACTGGGAGTTGCTCTCGTAACCGACTCTGGCCGCCGCGGTGCCCGCCTTGATGCCGTCGTGCAGCATCATCATTCGCGCCTTGTGCAGGCGAAACGACTTGATGTACTGCAACGGCGAGGTAGCGGTGACCGCCTTGAAGTGGTGGTGAAAGGCGGAGACGCTCATGTTCACCTCTCGCGCCAGCTCCTCCATGGTGAGGTTGTCGGCATAACGGGACTCTATCATACGCAGCACCCGGGCGATCTGGCCCACATGGTTGTGGCGATTGGCGAGCGCCTGCAGTGCCGGGCCGCCCCCCTCGGTGAGGGCGTGGAACAGCATCTCCCGCACCGTTTGCGGTCCCAACACCCTGGCGTGCAGCGGATTGTCCATCAGCTCGATCAGCCGCTCGGCGGCGCAGAACATGGTTTCCGACAGGGGGACCGAGTGGACGCCGCTCTTTTGCGGCGCGGGGGCGGGCAGGGCATCGCCCAGCTCCAGCAACAGCTCCTGCAGGATGACCAGATCGATCTCGATGGAGAAACCGATCAGGGGCTGCTCGGGGGAGGCGAAGCACTCGCACTCGCAGGGCAGCGGCAGGGTCATCAGCAGGTAGTGGTTGGGGTCGTAGCGAAATACCTGATCCGCCAGATAACCCACCTTGTGCCCCTGCAGGATCACTATCATCCGCGGTTGGTAGAGCACCGGGGTGCGGCCATGGTGTTCGGTGGTATAGATGAGGTTGACCTGTTTCACCGGTGATGGGGTGATGCCGGGGGCGGTGACGTGGCGGGTCAATCTGGTTGCGAGGTCGCTGTAACGGTTTTGCATGGGGGCTCTTTGATTCGACAGTTCCGGTTTTCGCTGCTTTGTAGAAATAGGCAAGAATCAAGCAGGATGTTGCCTTGATGGTAGGATAGTTCTGGAGAAAAATGCAATCACGATTTCGCGGCCAGGCCGCCCTGACTATCAGAAGAAGGCAATGTCGATGAACAACTTTACTCTCCATACCCCGACCAAAATCCTGTTCGGCCAAGGGCAGATCGCCCAGTTGCGCGAGCAGCTCCCGAGCGATGCCCGCGTCATGATCACCTACGGTGGTGGCAGCGTGGTACGCAGCGGCTTGCTGGAACAGATCCGTAACGAGCTGGCTGGCATGACCCTGTTTGAATTTGGCGGCATCGAACCGAACCCGGCCTACGAGACCCTGATGGGGGCCGTGGAGCTGGCCCGTGCCGAGCGGGTCGACTTCCTGCTCGCCGTTGGCGGTGGTTCCGTGCTCGATGGTACCAAGTTTATCGCCGCTGCCGCGCACTACGATCTGGCCAAGGATCCCTGGCACATTCTCGAGACCGTCGGCAGCGAAGTGCGTTCCGCCATCCCGCTCGGTTCCGTGCTGACCCTGCCGGCGACCGGTTCCGAAATGAACATGGGTGCCGTCATCACCCGTCGCAGCAGTGGCGACAAGGTGCACTTCTTCTCGCCGTTCGTGATGCCGCGCTTCGCCGTGCTGGATCCGGTGCTCACCTACACCCTGCCCGAGCGTCAGGTGGCGAACGGGGTGGTGGATGCTTTCGTCCACATCGTGGAGCAGTACCTCACCTATCCGGTCAACGCCAAGGTGCAGGATCGCTTCGCTGAAGGCTTGCTGCTGACCCTGATCGAAGAGGGCCCCAAGGCGCTGGCCGAGCCGCACAACTACGAGGTACGCGCCAACATCATGTGGAGCGCCACCATGGCGTTGAACGGCCTGATCGGTGCCGGTGTACCGCAGGATTGGGCCACCCACATGCTGGGTCACGAGCTGACTGCCCTGCACGGCCTCGACCACGCCCAGACTCTGGCGGTGGTGCTGCCTGCCCTGCTGCAGGCCAAGCGCAAACAGAAACATGCCAAGCTGCTGCAATACGCAGAGCGGGTGTGGGGGCTGAACAGCGGCAGCGAAGCGGAGCGCATCGATGATGCCATCGCCGCGACCCGCGACTTCTTCGAGCGGATGGGGGTCAAGACCCGACTGCGCGACTACGGTCTGAAAGATCTGGGTATCGACACTCTGATCGGCAAGCTGGGTGAGCACGGCATGACCCGTCTGGGCGAGCACGGCGATATCGATTTGGTGCAGAGCCAGCATATTTATGAAGCGGCCTGGTAAGGGCCGCCAATCGGCGCCAAACGGGCGAAACGATTGAATTGTCGGGGCCCTCTCCCGCCATATGGCGGCTGAGCGGTCCCGCTTTTGTTGGGAAAATGTTACTTTTCGGCGTTTCGCTGCGAGAAGTGAGACGAAAGCGGATTTCGTAAGAACAAAAAACGCTAAGATAGAGGGCCGGTAAAACATTTTTTTTGACTGGTTGGATCACTTTTTTCAGCCGTTTTTACTGGTATAAGCCTCTAATTTGGTTTGTTTTTTTTAATCGTAGCCAGGGATGGGCTGAATTCTGTACGAGTGCCGTCGGGACTGCGGTTGTAATAAAACTCCAAAATTTGATACTAATCACCTTCGCGCCTGAAAAGCGGGGGCCTGACCATGACAGGAGGTTGAGGTAAAGCCTACTGATTTTCATAACAAAGAGCCCTGGACCTGCACTTTGGTCATGTCTTGTTTCGTCAGAAGTGAGACACTGGGCAGCGATTGTTTATTAACCATCAGGGAATAGTCATGCAGATTGGAATACCGAGAGAGAGTCTCGCCGGTGAGACCCGGGTCGCAGCGACCCCGGCTACCGTCGAGCAGCTGAAAAAGCTCGGCTTCGAGGTCGCCATCGAGACCGGCGCAGGCCTGTCGGCCAGCTTCGATGATGCCGCCTTCGAGGCTGCCGGTGCCAGCGTGGTGCCGAATGTCTGGCAAGCCGACCTTATCTTCAAGGTCAATGCGCCGACCGATGCCGAGATCGCACAAATTAAAGATGGCGCCACTCTGGTGAGCTTCATCTGGCCTGCCCAGAACCCTGAGCTGGTCAAGAAGCTGTCCGAGCGCAACATCAATGTGATGGCGATGGATATGGTGCCGCGGATCTCCCGTGCCCAGTCCCTCGATGCCCTCTCCTCCATGGCCAACATCGGTGGCTATCGCGCCGTCGTTGAAGCTGCGCACCAGTTCGGTCGCTTCTTCACCGGTCAAATCACCGCAGCCGGTAAAGTGCCGCCTGCCAAGGTACTGGTGATCGGTGCCGGCGTAGCCGGTCTGGCTGCCATCGGTACGGCCGGTTCCCTCGGTGCCATCGTGCGTGCGTTCGATACCCGTCTGGAAGTGGCCGAGCAGATCGAATCCATGGGTGGGGAATTCCTCAAGCTGGACTTCGGTGGCGAAGACGGTGCATCCAGCGATGGTTACGCCAAAGTCATGTCCGATGAGTTCATCAAGGCCGAGATGGAGCTGTTCGCCCAGCAGGCCAAAGAGGTGGATATCATCATCACCACCGCCCTGATCCCGGGCAAGCCGGCTCCCAAGCTGATCACCAAAGAGATGGTCGACAGCATGAAGCCGGGCTCCGTCATCGTGGACATGGCCGCTCAGGCTGGCGGCAACTGTGAATACACAGTGCCGGGTGAACTGCATGTCACCGCCAACGGTGTCAAGGTGATCGGTTACACCGATCTGCCGGGCCGTCTGCCTGCCCAATCCTCCCAGCTCTACGGTACCAACCTGGTCAACCTGATGAAGCTGATGTGCAAGGAGAAGGACGGCAACGTTGCCATCGACTTCGAAGACGTGGTTCAGCGCAACATGACGGTGATCCAGGCCGGTGAAGTGACCTTCCCGCCGCCCGCCATCTCCGTCTCTGCCGCCCCGCAGAAACCGGCCGCCGCCAAACCGGCCGCCAAGAAGGAAGAGGCCAAGCCTTCCAACAAGAAGTTCGTGTTCGGTGCCCTCGGCATCGCCGCCTTCGGCTGGATCGCCTCCGTTGCCCCGGCAGCCTTCCTCTCCCACTTCACCGTATTCATCCTGGCCTGTGTGGTCGGTTACTACGTGGTGTGGAACGTCTCTCACGCCCTGCACACGCCGCTGATGTCGGTCACCAATGCCATCTCCGGCATTATCGTGGTCGGTGCCCTGCTGCAGATCGGGCAAGGGTCGACCCTGGTCACCGCGCTGGCGTTCATCGCCGTGCTGATTGCCAGTATCAACATCTTCGGCGGTTTCACCGTCACTCAGCGCATGCTGAAGATGTTCCGTAAGGATTAAGGGGGTTTAACGTGTCTCAAGGACTGGTAACAGCATCCTATATCGTTGCCGCCGTGCTCTTCATCCTCAGTCTCGCGGGACTGTCGAAGCAAGAAACGGCCAAGCATGGCAACCTGTTCGGTATCGCGGGTATGGCTATCGCCCTGCTCGCCACCGTATTCAACCCGGAGACCAGTGGCGTTCACTGGATCATTCTGGCCATGGTGATCGGCGGTGCCATCGGCGTGCGTCTGGCGCTCAAGGTCGAGATGACCGAGATGCCCGAGCTGGTGGCCGTGCTGCACAGCTTCGTGGGTATGGCGGCAGTGCTGGTGGGCTTCAACAGCTTCATCGATCTGCACCCCTCTGCACCTGCTGAGGTGGTCGTCTCCGTCGGTTCCAACCTGGATGCCACCCTGGCAGCCGCCCGTGCGGCGTTCGAGCAGGCCAACAGCGTTGCCCAGGTCGAGCACCTGACCGGCGCCATGCTGAACATCCATCTGGTCGAGATCTTCCTGGGCGTCTTCATCGGTGCCGTGACCTTCACCGGTTCCGTGGTTGCCTTCGGCAAACTGCGCGGTCTGATCTCCTCCAAGCCGCTGATGCTGCCGCACCGCCACAAGCTGAACCTGCTGGCCGTGGTCGCCTCTCTGGCGCTGATGGTCTACTTCGTCAACGCCGGCGGCTCTACCTTCGCCCTGCTGGTGATGACCTTGATCGCCTTCGCCTTCGGCTGGCATCTGGTTGCCTCCATCGGTGGCGCCGACATGCCGGTGGTGGTCTCCATGCTGAACTCCTACTCCGGTTGGGCGGCGGCGGCGGCGGGCTTCATGCTCTCCAATGACCTGCTGATCGTCACCGGTGCCCTGGTGGGTTCCTCCGGTGCGATCCTCTCTTACATCATGTGTAAGGCGATGAACCGCTCCTTCATCTCCGTGATCGCCGGTGGCTTCGGCTCCGATGGCGTGGCCTCCACGGCTGATCAGGAGATGGGCGAATACCGCGAAACCAGCGCCGAGGAAGTGGCTGACCTGCTGAAGAACTCCAGCTCCGTCATCATCACCCCGGGCTACGGCATGGCGGTGGCACAGGCTCAGTATCCGGTTGCCGAGATCACCCAGAAGCTGCGTGACCGCGGCGTCAAGGTGCGCTTCGGTATCCACCCGGTTGCCGGTCGTCTGCCTGGCCACATGAACGTGCTGCTGGCGGAAGCGAAAGTCCCGTATGACATCGTGCTGGAAATGGACGAGATCAACGAGGACTTCGCCGATACCGACACCGTGCTGGTGATCGGTGCCAACGACACCGTCAACCCGGCCGCGATGGAAGATCCGGGCAGCCCGATCGCCGGTATGCCGGTGCTGGAAGTGTGGAAAGCGCAGAACGTCATCGGCTTCAAGCGCTCCATGAACACTGGCTACGCCGGTGTCCAGAACCCGCTGTTCTTCAAGGAAAATACCCAGATGCTGTTTGGCGATGCCAAGGCCAGCGTCGAGGCAATCCTGAAAGCACTGTAAGTGCCATTCAGAGAGTGGATATTAAGGAGGCTTCGGCCTCCTTTTTTATTGCCCATCCCTTGTATATCCTCAATCCATACGGACCATGAGGGATCTCCATGATGTGGTGTCAGGGTTGGCGAAGGATCGGGTGGTACGGCTGGCTGCTGGCCTCCCTGTTTGGTGCTGGTTCGGCCGTGGCGACGAGCGAGCAGCCGACCCTGACGCTGCTGACCGAACTGTGGCCCCCTTATGTGATGCGTGGTGACAATGGCGAGCTGGCCGGCGCCGATCTCGATCTGGCCTGTACCGTGTTGCGCCAGATGGGTTATCGCACTGAAATCAGGGTGCTGCCCTGGAAGCGGGTTCTGCAGCAAGCCCGTCTCAAGCAGGGGGATGCGGTAGTCGACGTCTTCTTTGAACCTTCCCGCCAGCAGTGGCTCCACTACCCCGAAGAGCCGCTCTCTTACAGCGGTGAAGTGCTCTTCTATCCGACGGTTCGTCCGGTGGATTTCAGTCAGCTCTCCGACCTCAAGGGTCTGCGGATAGGTATTCAGGAAGATTATGCCTACAGCCCCGATTTTCTGACCGATCCCGGGGTGATCCGGATGCCGATGACGGGGGAGGGGAATGCCATCAAACAGCTGCATTTGATGATGGCCGGTCGGCTGGACGGGGTGGTGCTCAACGAGCGGGTCGGTCGCTACTTGCTGCATACCCAGGGGCTGCAGGATCAGGTGAGCCACGGCTCGCGCCTGCTGACCGACGACAACCGCAATTTCCTCGCGTTTACCCACAAGCCCGGCCACGATCAGCTGGCTATCCGCTTCTCCTCTGCCCTCAAGGCATTCAAACAGACTCCCGCCTACAAGCAGCTGCTGGCCCGCTATCACCTCTGAGTTGCCGCCCTGCTGTGCGCCGCTTCACAATTTGTCGCACTTTGTTAAAAGGTGGGCATAATGGCGAGCAAAAAGGGGATGCCGCTCAACATTAGTTGATCTTGTTGATAGTAGAATCAACTGCGGTTTACTCAGAGTTACTCATATATGTCCACAGCAGCCACCACTGACCAGATCAATTCGTTAACGGATGAAGAACGTCATCTGATCGCCAGTTTCGAGCCCGCGGTCGAGGCGCTGGCCGCGCTGTTTGGCGCAGGGTGCGAGGTGGTGTTGCATGCGTTCGATACGCTGGATGCGTCGGTCATCAAGATTGCCAACGGCCATGTCACCGGTCGTCGGGAGGGGGCGCCGGTCACCGACTTTGCCCTCAACCGCTTGCAGGGGGAGGCGGGCAGCCAGTGGAGCAGCTACTTCAGCCGTACCCGCGACGGGACGCTGATGAAGTCCTCTTCCATCACCATCAGCAACCGGCAGGGCAAGCCCATTGGCATGCTCTGCGTGAACTTCAGTCTGGATACCTCCCTTGGCTGCCTGCTCGATACTTTTGCGCTGCCCACGGCACCGGCTCCGCTCAACAACGAGACCTTTGCCAGCTCGGTGGACGATCTGGTGACCCAGGTGATTGAGAAGGTGGATCGGGACGATTCGCTCTCCTGCACGGTGCGCAACAAGGAGATAGTGACCCGGCTCTTCGACATGGGGATCTTCGAGATCAAGGAGGCGGCCCAGCTGGTTGCCCGGATGCTCGGCATCTCCCGTCATACTGTTTATCTGCATATCCGTAATCACAAAGCGGATCTGAACAAGCAATAACTGCCTGCGGGCACCCTGAACATGAGAAACACTGCGATGAAAGCACAATGGACCGACTTTATTACCCTGCTCAAGCGTGAAGTGGTGCCGGCCCTGGGCTGTACCGAGCCGATGTCGGTGGCGCTGGCGGCGGCCAACTGCCGCAAGCTGCTGGGGGAGACCCCGACCCGCATCAGCGTCTGGGTCAGTGGCAATCTGTTCAAGAACGGCATGGGGGTCGGGGTGCCGGGCACCGGCATGATCGGTCTGCCGGTGGCTGCTGCGGTCGGCATCACAGGGGGCAATCCCGATGCCGGGCTGGAGGTGCTCAAGACCCTCACACCAGAACAGGTGGAAGCGGCCAAGGCGTTGCTGCCGGTCATCAAGGTGGATGTGAAGGATGTACCGGATGTGCTCTACGCCGAGGTGCTGGCCGAAGTGGAGGGTCATAGTGCCCGGGTGGTGATCTGTACAGACCACACCCGCATCATCCTGATGGAGAAGGATGGCGAGGTGCTGATGGAGCAGGCCAGTGCCCCCGGCGTGCAGATCCAGCCAGCCAAATCCGCCAAACCGGCCATGACCCTGCGGGAGATCGTCGATTTTGCATTGGAAGTGCCGCTGGCGGAGATCGACTTTATCCGCGAGGCCGCCACCATGAATCAGGCGCTGGCGGACGAAGGGTTGCAGGGTTACGGCCTGAAGATTGGCAAGATCCTTACCGAGCAGGTGGAGCGCAAGCTGCTCTCCGATGACCTGATGACGCTGGCGATGCGCCTCTCCTCTGCTGCCTCCGATGCACGGATGGATGGCGCCATGCTGCCCGCCATGTCCAACTCTGGTTCCGGCAATCAGGGCATTGCCGCCACCATGCCGGTGGTCGCGGCCGCCCGCTTCCTCAAGGCGAGCGACGAGCAGCTGACCCGGGCGCTGGTGATGAGCCATCTGGTGGCCATCTACATCAAGACCTATCAGAACAAGCTGTCTGCCCTCTGCGCCGCCAGTACCGCCGCCATGGGGGCCGGTGCCGCCATCACCTGGCTGCTGGGCGGCCAGTATCAGCAGATCAGCCACTGCATCAACAACATGATTGGCGATGTCTCCGGCATCATCTGCGACGGCGCGGGCAGCGCCTGCTCCATGAAGGTCTCCACATCCACCTCGGCGGCGGTTAAGTCTTCGCTGATGGCCATCAACAACCTGCATGTCCCCCAGAGCGAGGGGATCGTCTCCGACGATGTAGACCAGACCATCGCCAATCTGGGCCGCCTCTCCAAAGAGGGGATGCTGGATACCGACATCGAGATCATCAACATCATGCGAGCGAAACAGCAGAAGCAGTGAATCTGTGACAAGGGGGCGATAGACCCCCTTGTTCTTGTCACGATGGCGCAGACCGTCTGACACGGTTGCCAGGGCAAGCATGGCGCTTGCTCTTGTTTCTCGGGCGCAAGCCCGCTTTTTGGGGAGTCATACCATGACATTTAGCGTTATCGGCAATCTGGCCATCGCCGCCATCTTGCTGTTCTTTCTCTACCGGTTACAGGAAAAACATGTGAGCTTCACCCGCCGGGTATTTGCCGGTCTGGGGCTCGGTATTCTGTTCGGCGCCGCCCTGCAGCTGCTCTACGGAGCGGGTTCTGCGGTGATTGGCCAGACCATCGACTATCTCGATATCGTCGGTAGCGGCTATGTGAAGCTGCTGCAGATGATCATCATCCCGCTCATCATGGTCTCCATCATCAGCGCTATCTTGAAGCTCAATGGTGGCACCGCGCTGGGCAAGATCAGCGCCATGACCATAGGCGTGCTGATCTTCACCACCGCCATCGCCGCCGGGGCGGGCATCCTGATGTCCAACCTGTTTGGCCTGACCGCTGAAGGGCTCACCTCCGGGGCCGCCGAGAGCGCCCGGGGCGCCGCGCTGCAGACCACCCTCGGCAGCGTCGAGAGCATGTCTTTCGCCAAGATGATGCTGGAGTTCATTCCCGCCAACCCCTTCCTCGACATGACCGGGGCGCGCAAGACCTCCACCATCGCCGTGGTGATCTTCTCCATCTTCATTGGCCTCTCCGCTACCGGCATCGCCCGCAAGAAGCCGGAGATCTTCGCCAGCTTCAGCCACTTCGTGGCCGTGGCTCATGCCATCGTAATGCGAATGGTGACCCTGGTGCTGCGCCTGACCCCGTTCGGTGTGCTGGCCCTGATGACCAAGGTGGTCTCCGGCTCCAACTATGCGGATATTCTCAACCTGCTCAGCTTTGTGATGGCCTCTTACGGTGCCATCGCCATCATGTTTGCTGTGCACCTGCTGCTGGTGAGCATGGTCGGCATCAACCCGTTGCGCTTCCTCAAGAAGATCACTCCGGTGCTGGCGTTTGCCTTCACCTCGCGCACCAGTGCGGGCTCGATTCCGATGAACGTGCAGACCCAGACCAAGTCGCTGGGTATTCCTGAGGGGATCGCCAACTTCGCTGCCTCCTTCGGTTCCACCATCGGCCAGAACGGCTGCGCCGGCATCTATCCGGCCATGTTGGCGGTCATGATTGCGCCGACCGTCGGGGTCAACCCCATGGAGCCGGGCTTCATCATGACCCTGATCGCCATCATCACCGTCAGCTCCTTCGGGGTGGCCGGGATTGGCGGTGGCGCCACTTTTGCCGCGCTGATCGTGCTCTCTGCGCTGGACTTCCCGGTGGCGCTGGCCGGGCTGCTCATCTCCATCGAGCCGCTGATCGACATGGGTCGTACCGCGCTCAACGTCTCCGGCTCCATCACCGCAGGGACGGTGACCAGCCGCCTGCTGGGGGAGACTGACATGCATGTGTTCAACAGCGATCACGAAGTGAGTCTGGACGGCGAAGAGTCCACCGTCTGATTTGCTATCGGTTGATCTGGACGTGGGAAGGGGCGACTCTTTCCCGTCATAGACCGCAGGGAGGGCATGCCCTCCCTGCGCCATTGAGAGGAAAAACTATGAGAATTCTGATCATCGGTGGCGAAGCCGCCGGTATGAGCGCGGCCGCCAAGGCACGCCGTCTGGCCATCGATGCCGAAATCGTGGTGTATGAGGCCTCCGAGGTGATCTCTTTCGGTGCCTGCGGCCTGCCTTACTTCGTCGGTGACGAGTTTCAGGAGCCCGGTTACATGGCCGAGTTCACCCCCGAGCAGTTCGCCGCCAAGGGGATCGAGGTCAAGATTGGCCATCGGGTGCTGAGCGTTGATGCAACTGCTCAGACCCTGGTGGTGGAGCATAACGGCGACACCTTCACCGATCGCTACGATCGGCTGATGATCGCCACCGGTGCCCGTGAAGTGATGCCTCCCATCCCCGGTTTGCAGCAGCAAGGGGTATTCGGTCTGCGCCGGATGGCCGACGGACTGGCGCTGAAGGCTGCGGTACAAGACAAGAACAATCGCCGCGCCGTGGTGATCGGCTCCGGCTTTATCGGGCTGGAGGTGGTCGAGGCGCTGGTCCATCAAGGCAAAGAGGTGCGTCTTATCGAGCTGGCGGATCGGGTCATCCCCGACGCGTTTGATGGCGAGATCACCCAGCACATCGAAACCGAACTGCGCGAGCAGGGGGTCTCTCTCCATCTGGGTGAGCGAGTTGAAGCGCTGCTGGGGGATAGCCGGGTGACCGGCGTGCGCACCAGCCAGGGTGAGTACGAGGCCGATATCGTGGTGGTCTGCACCGGGGTCAAGCCCAACACCGAGTTTCTGGCCGATACCGGTATCGAGCGGCTCGGCAACGGCGCCATCAAGGTGGATCGTCAGGGACGCAGCTCGCTGGCCAATGTCTGGTCGGCCGGTGACTGTGCCAGCGTCTGGCACAGCGTGAAGCAGCAGCAGGTCTATGTGCCGCTCGCCACTATCGCCAACAAGCTGGGTCGTATGGTGGGTGAGAACCTGGCCGGGGCTGAGCAGGAGTTCCCGGGCACCCTCGGCTCTGCCGCGCTTAAGGTGCTGGGGCTGGAGGTGGGCCGTACCGGCCTCTCCGAGCAGGAAGCCAAGGCGATGGGCATCGATTACCGCACCGTGGTGATCAAGGACAAGTGCCACACCAACTACTGCCCTGGTCAGTCAGACATCCACGTCAAGCTGGTCTATGAGGCGGGCAGCAAGCGGCTGCTGGGTGGTCAGATCCTCGGTCGCAAGGGGGCGGTCCACCGCATCGACGCGCTGGCGGTCGCCATCACCATGGGGGTGACTACCGAGCAGCTCGGCATGCTGGACTTTGCTTACGCGCCCCCCTTCTCCCGCACCTGGGATGCCCTGAACGTGGCGGGTAACGTCGCCAAATAAAGGGGGGCAGGCCAACCTGACAGTGGCAAGAGGCGGCACAGGGTGCCGCCTCTTTTTTCGCTTAACCTTGCCCTTTGTCAGGAACCGGCAGGGGGAGTCTGCCGCTCCGGCTTGCTTGCCGCAGGTTTGCTGCCGACCAGCACTGCGCCGAAGAAGATAAGCGCAACGCCTGCCGCCTTGCTCGCCACCAGCGGTTCGGCAAAGGCCGGCATGCTCACCGCCAGCAGATAGACCAGCCCGTAACTGGTGCTGAGCAGCGGGTAGGCGATATTGAGCGGCGTCGAGTGCAGCGCCGCCAGCCAGCAGAGCAGCGACAGCCCGTAGCAGAGGATGCCGATGGCGATGGTGAGGAGCGGCAGGGGGTGAGCCAGCATCACGGCGGGATCGGCTTGCCACTCAGGGAGGCTGATTGCCCCCCACTTCATGCAGAGTTGCGCCACCGTCACCAGCACTATGCTGCCCAGTACGTAGAGATAACCCTTCATAGCAGACCTCCCAACAACAGGGCGCCGACGATGATGGCGGCAGCCCCCAGCCAGTTGCGGTTGCTCACCGGCTCGCGGAAAAAGAGGCGCGAGCCGAGCATCACCAGCACCAGATTGAGGCTGAGCATGGGGTAGGCCATGCTCAGTGGCAGCCGCTGTAGCAGGTAGATCCAGAGCAGCATACCGCTGCCAAGGGCTGCAACGCTCCCCAGCAACCAGGGGGAAGCGAGCTTCTGCCAGTGGTCGTGCGGTGTGCGTTGCCAGCTGATGACCGCCTGCTTTTGCAGCATCTGTCCCGCACTGGTGAGGAGGCTGACCAGCAGGAGGAGCAGGATATCCATCAGCGACTCCCGTGGTAGACGAGCAGAGTGAAGCGGTGACTGCGGATGGTCTGGTCTGCCGGAGGCAGCGCAGCGATCTCCTCGTCATCATTGGTGCGCAGCAACAGGGCTAACTGCCCCTTCTTGCGTGCCTGTGCCAGCCAGTTCGGGAACTCCTCTTGCGTGATGTAGCGCCCCTTGCCATCGGGATAGTCAAGGCCATATCTCAGCTCACCCATGCTATCGAGCAGGTTGACCTCGCTGCGTTTGGTCTCCCAGGCGATGGAGGAGGCGGTACCCACCTCGTTGGCCAGCAGGGTGTGGGACTCCATCAGGATCTCCCGGTTGGCCTTGATGAAGTGCTCCGGCAGTTTGGAGTCCACCAGCGATAACGGCAGCGCCAGCGGCAGGGCGATGGCCAGCACCATGGGACAGAATGCACTCAGCTGCCAGCTACGGGCGGGGGCTACCAGCTGGATAAAGCCAAGCAGCGACCAGCCGACGAAGATGGCCATGGCGATGGCCAGCTTGCCCATCTCGTGGCGGCCGTAGACCGCATGTTGCGGCGAGAAGGCCAGTACCGCCAGCACTCCCACGCAGATCAGGCCAAACAGGCCGTTGATCCAGGCGTTGAGGCGAAATGGCTGATCCCGTCCCTCCTTCAGGGCATTGACCGCGCTGTTGGCGAGCAGGATGGCCAGCGGGGCGAAGCAGGGCAGAATATAGGTGAGCAGCTTGCCCTTGGCGATGCTGAAGAAGATGAAGGGCAGTACCAGCCAGGCCAGCAAATAGAGAGTCTGCGGACCTACCTTGCGCTCCTGCCACCCTTGTCGGAATGCTCCCGGCAGTAGTCCCAGCCAGGGCAGGGTGCCGAGCAGTCCCATCGGCAGGTAGTACCAGAAGGGGGATTTGTGTTGGGCATCTTCCGAGGCGAAACGCTGGATGTGCTCAATCCAGAAGAAGTAGTGCCAGTAGTCCGGCTCCCGCTGATGAATGGCGATGGCCCAGGGGGCGGCCAGCAGGGCGGCGCTCAGGATGGCCAGCGGCCCGAAGCGCACCAGCTCGAGCAGGCGTCCCTGGGTCAGCATATATGGGACAAGTACGATTACCGGCACCGCCAGCGCGATAAAGCCCTTGGTGAGGAAACCCATACCGCAGGCGAGACCAAATAGCAGATAGCCCGCCATCCTGCGACCGGGTGGCCCCTCCTGCCGGATGAGGTAGAAGCTCACCATGGCGGCGTTGAGCCAGAGGGTCACCATGGCATCCAGCACACTGTAGGTGCCGATGCCGTAGACAATCAGGGTCGAGAGATAGATGAGGCTGGCGAACCACGCCTTGCGCCGGCACTGCCAGAGCTGGAGGGTAAACCAGAAGACCAGCAACGCGCTCAGCCCGGTCGAGGCGGCTGAGGCGAAGCGGACGGCAAAGTTGCTCTCGCCGAACATCAGCTGGCTGAGGCTGTTGAACCAGTAACCGGCGATGGGTTTCTCGAAGTAGCGCAGGCCGAGGAAGTGGGGCACCACCCAGTCACCCGTGGTGAGCATCTCCCGGCTGATTTCGGCGTAACGGTTTTCGTCCGGGCTCCACAGCATCCGCTGGTTGAGCGGCAGCAGGTAAAAGAGCAGAAAGAAAAGGGGCAGGGCCCATCGGGTCATCTTCATGAGATCCTCGGTTGCAATCTGGTGAGCGGGTTCATGGGGCTGCCTTGCAGCCGAGCCACCCTTCGCGTCCCGGCAGGGTGCCGCGCAGCAGATGACCGGTCGGCAGTTGAGTCGGGTCGGACGGGAGCAGCTCGCCAAGGGGGACGAAGCGGATACCACGCGCTTTGGCCTCACCGAGCAGGGCATCGAACTGATCCGCCATGACGATCCCCTCCACCTCGGCGTGGATGGTGTAGACATGGGGTCCCGGTTGCGGTGTCGCGCTCAGCTGCTCCAGCAGGAAATGGTTGAAACCGTCGACCGTCACCTGATGCCCCACCACCTCGTCGAAGGTGGGCAGGTTGACCGGGATCTGCGGGGTGCCGGGCCGTCCATCCTCCAGAATGGGGCGGAACAGGCCGCAGCCGCGGCAGTCGCTGTTGTAGCGAAAGCCGAACTGCTCCTTGGCTTGGGTGGTGAGCGGATCGGCCCGCCAGCCGGCGGCGGCGGAGCAATCCACCGCGTGCCCCAGGATCTCGCTCAGGGCATCGACTCCGAGCCGGGTCTGGCGGATCAGCTCGGCCTCGTTCCAGCGACCGGTGTTGGCCTGCCAGCCGTGGTGATCCCAGGCGTGCAGCCCCACCTCGTGGCGGGCGCTGTCGGTGTCGCGCATCAGGGAACCCAGCTCTCTGCCGATAGGCTTGCCGGGCCAGGCGGTGCCGGCCAGCAGGATATCGAGCCCATACAGGGATGCTGCGTTGGAACGCAGCATCTTGAGCAGGAAGCGGGGCTTGAGCAGGCGCCACAGGTGGCGCCCCATGTTGTCGGGACCGACCGAGAAGAAAAAACTCCCCTTCACCTGATGCCGGTCGAGCAGTTGCAGCAGGCGGGGCACCCCGTCACGGGTCCCCCTGAAGGTATCGACGTCGATCCGCAGACCCACTTCAGTCATGCTCGACTCCTGTGGTGACCGCCCCTTGCAGGAAGAAGTCCAGCGTCTTGCCGATGGTCTCTTCCATCTCGATGGTCGGTTCCCAGTCGATCAGCTTGCGGGCATTGCGGATGCTCGGACGACGGTGGGAGACATCCTGATAGCCGTCGCCGTAGAAGGACTTGCTCTCCACCAGCTTGAAGCCGGCGAACGGCGGGAAGTGGTCGCGCAGCGGGTGGGCATCGAACTTGGCGAGCAGCACCTCCGCCATCTCGCGAATGCTCGCCTCGTTGTCCGGGTTGCCGATGTTGATGATCTGGCCGTTGCAGCGATCGTTTTTGTTCTCGACGATGCGGAACAGGGCTTCGATGCCATCCTCGATATCGGTGAAGCAGCGCTTCTGGGCGCCGCCATCCACCAGCTGGATCGGGGTACCGTCCACCAGATTGAGAATGAGCTGAGTAATGGCGCGAGAGCTGCCGATGCGGGCAGAGTCCAGACTGTCGAGGCGCGGCCCCATCCAGTTGAAGGGGCGGAACAGGGTGAAGTTGAGCCCCTCTTTCTTGCCGTAGGCCCAGATGACCCGATCCAGCAGCTGTTTGGAGACGGAGTAGATCCAGCGTTGCTTGTTGATGGGGCCGACGATGAGGCGGGATTCATCCTCGTCGAAGCTGTGATCGTCACACATCCCGTACACCTCGGAGGTGGAGGGGAAGATGATGCGCTTGTTGTACTTGACGCAGTAGCGGACGATCTTGAGGTTCTCCTCGAAATCGAGCTCGAACACCCGCAGCGGGTTGCGGGTGTACTCGATGGGGGTGGCGATGGCCACCAGCGGCAAGATCACGTCGCACTTCTTGATGTGATACTCGATCCACTCGGTATGAATGCTGATGTCCCCCTCCACGAAGTGGAAGTTGGGGTGGCCGATGAAGCGATCCACGGCGCTGGAGCCGATGTCGAGGCCATACACTTCGTAGCCGCCATCCTTGAGCAGACGCTCGGTGAGGTGGTTGCCGATAAAGCCGTTGACGCCGAGGATCAGCACCCGGGTCAGGCGCGCCTTGCGCAGGGCATTGCTCGCCTTGGCGCCTATCTTCATTCCTTCGACCAGCCCCAGTTCGCGGGCAAGTTGGGCACCGCGTACATAAAGTCCCCCTTCGGCCTGGCCGGTCAGGATCTCCAGCACCCCCTCACCACAGGCCACCCGCAGCGGGTCGTGGGAGAGAATGGTGCCTGGCTGCAGGTCGCTCTGGATCGCCAGTGGCTTCGCCTGCCAGACCGTCAGCTTGCGATCACCGGCGAAGCTGAAGGCGCCCGGGTAGGGCTGGGTGACGGCGCGTACCAGGTTGTAGAGATCGCTGGCGGGCTTATCCCAGCGCAGCTCGCCATCGGCCGGGGTACGGCGACCATAGTAGCTCGCCTTGCTCTCGTCCTGCGGGGTGAAGGTGGCGTCCCCGCGCTTGAGTTTGACCAGCTCCCCTTCGAGCAGGGCGCGGGCAGCCTGGCGCATCTTGCCATGCAGGGTGAGTGCGGTGTCATCGTGGGCAATGGTTACTGCCTGCCGGGCAAGGATATCGCCGGCATCGGCACGGGCCGTCATCCGGTGCAGGGTCATGCCGGTCTCGGTCTCGCCGTTGACCAGACACCAGTTGATGGGGGCGCGGCCGCGATAGGCTGGCAGCAGGGAGCCGTGCAGGTTGAAGGCCCCGACGGTTGGGATATCGAGGATCTCCTGCTTGAGCATGTTGCGGTAGTAGAAGGAGAAGATGGCCTCCGGTGCCAGCTCGCGAATGCGCTCAATCCAGAGCGGATGGTTCACATCTTCGGGAGAGAAGACCGGCAGGTCGTGATCGGCACAGAGTTGGGCGACCGAGTCGAAGAAGCGGTTCTCGCCCGGATCGTCGGCATGGGTAAAGACCGCCTGGATCTGGTAGCCGGCCTGAAGCAGGGACTCGATACCGGTGCAGCCGATATCGTGATAGGCAAAGACGACAACGTTCATGATTGAGTTTCCTGTTGCGAAGCATCCGAGGTGGAGCGAACGATTTGGTGAATGAAGTAGCGGGGACGGGCGCGCACATCGGTATACATTCGGCCTATGTACTCACCCAGCAGTCCCATCCCGATCAGCTGTACGCCGACAAAGGTGAAGAGAATGGCAAACAGGGTGAAGACTCCATCTGCTGCCCAGTCGGCACCCAGTAACAGGCGCAGCAGCAGCAGCAGGATCGAGAAGATGAAGCCGATCCCCGCCACCACGCTGCCGACGATGCTGAGCAGGCGTAGCGGGGCCGTGGTCATGCAGGTGACCAGGTCGTACATCAGGTTGATAAGGTGCATCAGGCCGTATTTGGATTCGCCGTGGGCCCGCTCGGCGTGGCCCACCTCCAGCTCTGTGGTACGGCGGGCAAAGCTGTTGGCCAGGATGGGGATGAAGGTGCTGCGCTCCTGACAGCAGAGCATGGCGTCGATGATGTGGCGGCGATAGGCGCGCAGCATGCAGCCGTAGTCGCTCATCTGGACGCCGGTCGCCTTTTGTACCGACTTGTTGATAAAGCGCGAGGCCGTCTTGCGAAACCATGAATCCTGCCGGTTTCGGCGGATGGTGCCGACCACGTCATACCCTTCCATGGCGGTGGCGACCAGCCGCGGGATCTCTTCCGGCGGGTTCTGCAGATCCGCATCCAGAGTGATCACCAGATCCCCAGTTGCCGTCTCGAAGCCCGCCATGATGGCGGCATGCTGACCATAGTTGCGGTTGAGCAGCACGGCGACCAGCTTGCTCCCTTCACGATTGGCGGCTTCGCTGATGATGGTGGCGGATCGGTCATTGCTGCCGTCGTCGATCAGGATCACTTCGTAATCCTGGCTCAGCTGCTCGCAGGTGTCGGTCACCCGTTGCAGCAGTTCCGGCAGGCTCGCCTCCTCGTTGTAGATGGGGATGATGACTGAGACCCGTTTGATGTCGTTATGGTTCACGTATTGTTACTCCAGTATGTCGGTCAGGGCTGCCACGACCCGATCCACGTCGGAGAGCGTCATGTCGGGGAAGAGGGGCAGGGTGCAGAGCCGTGACGAGTTCCACTCTGTGTTGGGTAGCGAAAGATCCGGATAGCGCTCCCGGTAGTACTTCTGGGTGTGTGCAGCGCGAAAATGCAGGCCACTACCAATGCCTCGCTCCTGTAGCGCCTGCATCAGCTGATCGCGATTGAGGCCGCACTGCTCGGGGTCGACCCGCACCATGAAGAGGTGCCAGGCATGCAGATGGGGGTAGGTGGGAATGGCAAGCGGTGCCAGCGGCAGGTTGGCCAGACGTTCATGGTAGCGAGACACCAGCTCGACCCGCTTGGCATTGAGCTCGGGCAGTCGGGCCAGCTGCACCAGAGCGATGGCGGCGTTGATGTCGGCCAGGTTGTATTTGAAGCCCGGCATCAGCACCTCCGCCTGCGGCTTGCGTCCCAGCGTCATGCGGTCGAAGGCATCGACCCCCAGGCCGTGGAATTTCAGCATGCGAGCCTTGTCGGCCAGCACCTGGTCATCGGTCACCAGCATGCCTCCCTCGGCACAGGTAAGATTTTTGATGGCGTGGAAGGAGAAGATGGCGGTGCCGGTTTCCCCGACCCAGCGCGCGCGATAGCGGGTGCCGACTGCATGGGCGGCATCTTCGATAACTGGAATATCGTGCTGGCGACCCAGGGCGAGGATGGGGTCGAGGTCAACCGGTGCCCCTGCGTAGTGGACCGGGATGATGGCCCGGGTGTTGGGAGTGATGAGCGGTTCTATCTGGTCGGCGCTGACCATCAGAGTATTCCTGTCCACATCGACAAAGACCGGGGTGGCCCCCAGCAGGGTGATGATGTTGATGGTGGAGACCCAGGTCTGGGAGGGGGTGATCACCTCGTCACCCGGGCCAATCCCCAGCGCCATCAGGGTGACATGCATGCCCGCGGTCGCGGAGCAGAGCGCGACCGCATGCTGGCAGCCAAAGGTCTCGCAGAAACGCTGCTCCAGCTCATGATTTTTCGGACCCGTGGTGATCCATCCCGATTGCAGCACCTCGCTGACGGCACGGATCTCGGCCTCGCCCATGGCAGGCTTTGAGAATGGCAGAAAGTCTTTCATACGACTCCGGTCTTAATGTCGCAAAAAATAAAATGACGATGAAAATCGGCATTACCGATTTTCACTGGAAATATGCCTGGGGAAAGTGTCGAGATTGCTCGATATATTTTGAAAGTAGCTGAATAACGAGTTTTTATTCAAGCGCACAGCAACACTTGGTAACAATTACTGCCGCTTTGGTGATGTAAGTTAATATGGAAATATCTCGTAACAAAAAATTGCTTGGTTTTGTTTTGGGTTGGTGTTTAGCCATTTGCCTGGGTTCACAACCAGAATTATCAGCTGTTGCTGAACGGGTTGGTTGTCGTTCAAATTGACACTGCTTGTTACAAATTGCCCATAGTGCAATTGGGTAAAGGATGTAAAGTTTCCATCATTACGCATTATGGGAAGGTTGTTATGAATATCACAGTATTTGGCAGTGGTTATGTTGGACTGGTACAGGCAATTGTATTGGCTGACGTGGGACATCAAGTTGTCTGTATCGATCTTGATGCAGATAAAATAAATAAATTATCCCATGGCGAATTACCAATATATGAGCCGGGACTGGATGTGTTATTACACCAGACATTGCAAAATGGCTCGCTGACATTCACCACGGATATTCCCATGGCGGTTACCCACGGTGACGTGCAATTTATCGCCGTCGGTACGCCCCCTGATGAGGATGGTTCGGCCGATCTGAGCGCCGTCAGGGCGGTGGCGAGATCGATTGCCCAGCATCGTTCAGATGAGGTGATCATCGTCAACAAATCCACCGTGCCGGTCGGTACGGCAGACAAGGTATTCCACTGGGTCATGGAGCAGCAGGCCGAGCTTGGCAAGCAGTTCGAGTTCGATGTGGTCTCCAATCCCGAGTTTCTCAAAGAGGGGGCGGCCGTCCGTGATTGCCAGCGTCCGGATCGCATCGTCATCGGCACCGGTAAGGAGCGCTCCAGAGCCGTCATGCGTGAGTTGTATGAGCCATTCAATCGCAATCACGACCGCATTCTGTTTATGGATGTTCGCAGTGCCGAGCTGACCAAGTATGCCGCCAACTGCATGCTGGCCACCAAGATCAGCTTTATCAACGAGATGGCTGGACTGGCCGAGCGGGTCGGTGCGGATATCGAGCTGGTGCGGCAGGGGATTGGTGCCGACCAGCGTATCGGCTACCAGTTTATCTATCCCGGTTGTGGTTATGGCGGGTCCTGTTTCCCCAAGGATGTGAGGGCATTTCTGGCGACTGCAGCGGCCCTCGACTACGACACGCCGCTTATTCGTGCGGTGGAGCGGGTCAACGAGCGGCAGAAGTTCAAGCTCTTCGACACCCTAGCCTGCCACTTTCACGAGCAGGGCGAGTCGCTGGTAGGCAAGACCATTGCCATCTGGGGACTCGCCTTCAAGCCCAATACCGATGACATGCGCGAAGCGCCGAGTCGGGTGCTGATGGAGGCGCTGTGGCAGGAGGGGGCGCGGGTGCAGGCCTTCGATCCGGTGGCGATGAAGGAGGCCCAGCGTATCTATGGTTGCCAGCCCGAGCTGTCGCTGATGGGGACCAGGGAGGCGGCGCTGGCGGGGGCGGATGCGTTGGTCATCTGTACCGAGTGGAACGAGTTCAAGGCGCCCGATTTTGCCCAGATCAGGAAGATGCTGGCGCACCCCCTCATCGTCGATGGTCGCAATCTCTACGATCCGCTCAAGATGAAGGGGCTGGGTTTTTCCTACTATGCCATCGGGCGTGGGGAGACCATTGCAGAAGGGATGAGCCATGCAGAGTGCTGATATTTCGCAGCGCACTCTCTGCTGGATGTTGCTGCTGGTTGCACTGGTGCTGCTGTCTGGCCAGTTTGACCATCAGCTCTGGACGCCTGATGAACCCCGCGAAGCGGCTATTGCACTCGAGATGTATCGCAGTGGTGACTGGGTGGTACCGACCCTTGGCGGGCGCAGCTTTGTCGAGAAGCCACCACTCTTTTACATGGCCGCTCTGCCGTTTCTTGATGGGTTTGAATCCTGGCTGGGGGTGACCAATAGCCTGCGGTTGGCGGGCGTGGTCTGGGCGGCGGGTATACTGCTTTTTACCGGCCTGCTGGCCTATCGCCTGCTTGGCAATAGATCGGCCGCGATCTGGTCGGTGATCGCACTGGGCACCATGGAGGGATTTATTATCAACACGCACTGGATCAGAACGGACAGTGCGCTCGCCTTCTTTGTCATATTTACCCTCTGGGCATTTTCAGAATATTACCTTGCACGCCGTTGGTGGATGGCGATATTGGCCGGAATAGGGCTGGCGGGCTGTTTTATGGCAAAAGGTCCTATCGGGCCGCTGACAGTGTTTTTTGGCTGGCTCCCGCTATTCTTCTTCGCTGCAAGATGTGCCACCATCGACAAAAAACTGCCCGAATTTATCTGGCAGCATCTGTTGATACTGCTCTGTTTTATATTGCCAGTGGCAGCATGGATCCGTGAATTAATTAATCATGTTGATGGCGATGCCTTATGGGATGAGTGGTTCTGGCAGAATCAGGTTGGCCGCCTGACAGGCACCTCTACCGAACTCGGCCATATCAAGAAAGGGGCCTATCTCTATTATTTATGGGGGATGGCTGAGTATACCATCCCCTGGTTGCCATTCATTTTCTATTGGGGTTGGCAAACCATAAAACAGCGACGCTGGAGTCGTGAGCGAATATTTCTCTTGTGCTGGGCAGTAGGAACACTTGTGCTGTTAACCCTGTCATCCACCAAGCGTACCCTCTACCTTTTTCCGTTGTTGCCGGTATTTGCCATCATGTTGGGTCAGGTCAGCCTGAACTGGCCGGGATGGACGGCTCGCTATGGTCGGGGATGGCTCTGTTTCATGCTGCTGTTTTGTGTCGTGGTTACGGGGATCACTCTGCTCGGCCCTTCACTACCAGGTACCAGCCATATTCCGGCAGACGTGCTCCACATCGCCGGCAAGCTGGGGTGGCGTTACATTCCCGCGATTACCCTGTTCGTGATAGCGCTGGAGCTATTGTTGCGGCGCAAGGAAGTACATGGTGCCATTCATATCACCAGCTCGGTAGCGATCATCTTTCTGCTTACTTTTACACTGGTTTACCCCTTGATCGATGCCGCCAAGGGGGTATCGGGAAAGATGGCCCTGTTGCTTGATAGGATCCCGCCCGAGACGCGGGACCGCATTGCCGGCTGGCGATTGGGGGAGACGGAGCTTGGTCTGCTATCTGCCTATGAAGAGATGCGGGTAATGAATCTGGACAGGGAGAAAGTGAGGGATGTGGTTGCCTGTCGTGATGCCCGGTTTGATGCCGTGTTGGTCAATGGTACGGCCGGGGAGAGGGTCAAGCTGCTGGAGGGGATTCCCTATCAGTTGCTGGCCCAGACCGCTCTGCGCTCGGACAAAGGGCAACTACTGACTCTGGTGACAGGATTACAGTGCCATTAAGCCATCTATTCCCATTCAGGGGCACTGTATGAGGCAATATGGCCGTGTGGTGACGGTTCCGCTCTTCCCGGCCTGGCGTCGGGCTGACAGCGGGTTTGCAACCCTTGGTGATAAGCGAACTTCACGATGCGGCCATCTCGCAGGTGGCTAATGAATGGGATAGATGGGGTGTGAGGGGCCGCGACCGCTATGGGTTGCAGGAACTTCACCCAGCCGGATTGGTGGATTGCAAAGATAAAAAAACCGATGCCTTGGCATCGGTTTTTTTATTACCGGTTTATCCGTATCACTCAGCCACGGCCGAGGCGGTTCTCCGGGTAGTTCTTGGCCAGCACTTCGCGGGCATGCTTGGCCAGCTGCGGCATCTTCAGGGCGTCGTAAGACTCGACCATGATCTCCAGTGCCTTCTCGGTTTCGGCTGTGTCGGGGTAGGTTTCGACAATCAGCTTGGCCCGGTTGGCGGCTGCGACCAGTGCATCACGCTTCACGTAATACTCGGCCACGCTCAGGTCATATCGGGCCAGACGATTCTTCAGGCCAATCATGCGGGCGCGGGCATCGGCGGCATAGACACTGTTGGGGTAGTTCTGCAGCAGGGTCTTGAAGTCCTGGAATGCCTGACGGGCATAAGCAGGGTCTTTGTCGTCCCGACCGATACCGAACAGGCTCTGGAAGAAGTTGTAATCCGCCGCCATGTTGGTCAGGCCGCGCATATAGAAGACGTAATCGATATTTTTATGCGCCGGATTGAGGCGGATAAAACGGTCGATATTGGCGATCGCCTGAGCGGTATCATCCTGCTTGTAGTAGGCATAGATGAGGTCAAGCTGCACCTGGTTGGAGTAGGCACCGAACGGATAGCGAGAGTCCAAAGCCTCCAGCAATTCAGTGGCTTGCACGTAATTGCCAACGTCCAGTTTGAGGCGTGCTTTCTGGTACAGGGTCTCCGGCGGTTCGTCGGGTACCTTGGGTTTGGTGCTGGAACAGCCTGTGATCAAGGTAGCGACCAAGGCGAGCGACATCAGCAGGTGAGACTTCTTTCCCATCAACAACATCCGGTCCATTTCCACGAAATTGGCAAAGTATCCGTTATGCTTGGCTAAAAGAAAAGCTAGAATACCCGGATTATTTCGAATTGATACCCCCCGCTCAAGAGACCATACATGAGCCAGCATATTGAACTGACAGGCGAATTCCAGGATCACCAATTCGGGCAGCGACTCGACCAGGCCCTGGCCGAATTGTTTCCAGACTACTCCCGCACCCGCATCAAGGAGTGGATTTTACAGGACAGAGTGACCCTGGACGGTCAGGTTGCCAACACCCCGCGCGAGAAGATTTTGGCCGGGCAGCAGGTGCATGTGAATGTCGAGCTGGAAGATGATACTCGCTGGGATGCCCAGGATATCGAGCTCAACATCGTTTATGAAGATGAACACATTCTGGTGATCGACAAACCAGCCGGTCTGGTGGTTCACCCGGGCGCAGGCACGCCGGATGGCACCATCCTCAACGCCCTGCTGCACCGCTACCCCGGCATTGCCGAGGTACCCCGCGCCGGTATCGTGCACCGTCTGGATAAAGACACCACAGGTTTGATGGTGGTTGCCAAAACCGTACCCGCCCAGACCCATTTGGTGGAAGCGTTGCAGGCGCGCCAGATCACCCGTGAGTACGAAGCGATCGCCATCGGTCACATGACCGCAGGTGGTACGGTTGATGCGCCCATAGGCCGTCACCCGACCCAGCGTACCCATATGGCCGTGGTGCCCAATGGCCGCCCCTCTGTGACCCACTACCGGGTGCACGAGAAGTTCCGTGGCCACACCCGTCTGCGTCTGCGTCTGGAAACCGGCCGTACCCACCAGATCCGTGTCCACATGGCGCACATCAAACACCCGCTGGTGGGGGATCCCGCCTACGGTGGCCGTCTGCGCCCGCTGCGCAACGCGACCCCCGAGCTGACCGAGGCGCTGCGCAACTTCCATCGTCAGGCGCTGCACGCCACCATGCTGCAGCTGGCTCATCCCATCACGGGTGAAGTGATGCAGTGGCACTCCCCCACGCCGCAAGACATGGTGGCGCTGATGGAGGTGCTGCGTGCCGACACCCTCGCCAATCCGGATGAATTGGTCTGGAAATAGTGGCTTGATTGAGGCACTGCACTCCTGAATAGCCCTCGCCAACCCGGACGAGCTGGTCTGGAAAGGGTGATGAATCTGGCGGTATTGCGACAACTTCTGCCGTAACCCGCCGATACAGCGCGTAGCACACAGAACCTTGAAACGGGGCGTCTTGACTGGTTGCAGCCAAGCGCCCCGTTTCCATTTGAACGATAGAGCGTGAAGGAGTGAGCAATGAAATGGCTTGAACCCGACTGGCCGGCACCAGCGTGCGTCCGTGCCCTTTCGACCACCCGGGATGGCGGAGTAAGTGAAGGGGTCTTTACCGGTCTCAATCTGGGGGCCCACGTGGGTGACGAACCGGTGCGAGTCGAGGCCAATCGGGCCCGGCTGCAGCAGGCGGCTGCCATCCCGGGGCCCCTCAACTGGCTTAATCAGGTGCATGGCACCGTGGTTCATCCGGTCAGCAGCCATTATCAGCAGGCGCCGGATGCTGATGCTGCCTGCGCCCATGAGGCGGAGCAGGCCTGCATCGTGATGACTGCTGACTGTCTGCCGGTGTTGTTCTGCGATCGGGCCGGTACCGTAGTGGCTGCCGCCCACGCGGGCTGGCGTGGACTGAAAGAAGGCGTGCTGGAGGCGAGTATCGCTGCCATGGGTTGCGAGCCGGGTGAGATCCTGGCCTGGCTTGGCCCAGCCATCGGCCCCACAGCGTTTGAAGTGGGTGGCGAGGTGCGCGAAGCCTTTATGGCTGAGCAGGCTGAAGCAGAAGCGGCGTTCGTCCCTTCGTCCAACGATGGCAAATGGTTGGCGGATATCTACCAGCTGGCGCGGTTGCGCCTCGCCCGTGCTGGCGTTACCGCCGTCTATGGCGGCGAATACTGCACCTTCAGCGATAGCGAGCAGTTCTACTCTTATCGTCGCGACGGCCAGACCGGCCGTATGGCCTCCCTCATCTGGTTGGCCCGCTAAGCAATCACCCGCCAACTAATACCCCGTCTCTCTCAAGAACAGATCCGTATGAGAGAGGCGGGGATCCTGCCCTCTCCCCGCTTTGCAGAAAAAATAACCAGCCCATGCCCTTGAAATAGCCCGTACGGGCCTCATCTTTCATCTCAGAAAGTTATGTTGTTTGCCGCGCAAGCGGCGTCTGCCTGTTTGAAGGGGGAGTGCAATGCGCCTCGATCGCCTTACCAGCAAATTCCAGATTGCTATTTCCGATGCCCAGTCTCTTGCGCTGGGTCGTGACCACCAATTCATCGAACCCGTTCACCTGATGACCGCACTGGTCAATCAGGATGGCGGCTCTATCCGTCCGTTGCTCACCCTGACCGGGATGGATATCAATGCCCTGCGCTCCCGCCTTGGCGAGGAGCTGGATCGCCTGCCGCGCGTCAGCGGTGTGGAAGGGGATGTGCAGCTCTCCAACGGCCTCGGCCGGCTGCTCAACGTCTGCGACAAACTGGCCCAGCAGCGCAAGGACCAGTTCATCTCCTCCGAACTGTTCGTGCTGGCGGCCCTTGACGAGAAGGGCACGCTGGGCGAGCTGCTGCGTGCTCAGGGGCTGACCAAAGAGAAACTCGAAGCGGCCATCGACAAGGTGCGTGGCGGCAAGAAGGTTGAGGATGCCAACGCCGAGGAGAACCGTCAGGCGCTGGAGAAGTACACCATCGATCTGACCGAGCGGGCCGAACTCGGCAAGCTCGACCCGGTGATCGGCCGGGATGACGAGATCCGCCGCACCATTCAGGTGCTGCAACGCCGTACCAAGAACAACCCCGTGCTGATCGGTGCACCCGGTGTCGGTAAAACCGCCATCGTCGAGGGGTTGGCTCAGCGCATCATCAACGGCGAGGTGCCGGAAGGGCTCAAGAACAAGCGGGTGCTGTCGCTGGACATGGGGGCGCTGGTGGCCGGTGCCAAATATCGCGGCGAGTTCGAGGAGCGGCTCAAGGCCGTGCTGAGCGATCTCGCCAAGGAGGAGGGCAACGTCATCCTCTTTATCGACGAGCTGCACACCATGGTCGGCGCCGGCAAGGGCGAAGGGGCCATGGATGCGGGCAACATGCTCAAGCCTGCGCTGGCACGGGGCGAGCTGCACTGCGTCGGTGCCACCACCCTGGACGAGTATCGCCAGTTTATCGAGAAGGATGCCGCGCTGGAGCGCCGTTTCCAGAAGGTACTGGTGGAGGAGCCGACAGTCGAAGATACCATCGCCATCCTGCGCGGCCTGAAAGAGCGTTACGAGCTGCACCACCATGTGCAGATCACCGACCCCGCCATCGTGGCTGCGGCCCAGCTGTCGCACCGCTATATCGCGGATCGCCAGTTGCCGGACAAGGCCATCGATCTCATCGACGAGGCGGCGGCCAGCATCCGGCTGCAGATCGACTCCAAGCCCGAGGCGCTCGATCGTCTCGAGCGGCGCATCATCCAGCTCAAGCTGGAGCAGCAGGCGCTGATGAAAGAGGACGATGACGCCAGCCGCAAACGGCTGGAGCTGATCAATCAGGAGATTGGCGAAAAAGATCGGGAATACAACGAGCTGGACGAAGTGTGGAAGGCCGAGAAAGCCGCCCTCGCCGGTACCCAGCATATCAAGGCTGCGCTGGAGCAGGCCCGTCAGGATCTCGATGTGGCACGCCGCGCAGGCGACCTGGGCCGGATGTCCGAGCTGCAGTACGGCCGCATTCCGGAACTGGAGAAACAGCTGGATCTCGCCACTCAAGCCGAGATGCAGGAGACCAGCCTGCTGCGCAACCGGGTCACTGACGTAGAGATTGCAGACGTCTTGGCTCGCTGGACCGGCATTCCGGTCGCCCGCATGCTGGAAGGGGAGCGCGACAAGCTGCTGCGGATGGAAGAGCAGCTGCACAGCCGGGTGATTGGCCAGGAGGAGGCGGTCGATGCGGTCTCCAACGCCATTCGCCGCTCCCGTGCCGGACTTTCCGATCCGAATCGCCCCATCGGCTCCTTCCTGTTCCTGGGGCCCACCGGGGTGGGCAAGACCGAGCTGTGCAAGGCGCTGGCCGAGTTCCTGTTCGATACCCAGGACGCCATGGTGCGGATCGACATGTCGGAGTTCATGGAGAAACACAGCGTGGCCCGTCTGGTGGGGGCGCCTCCGGGATACGTGGGTTACGAGGAGGGCGGTTATCTGACCGAGGCGGTACGCCGTCGCCCCTACTCGGTGATCCTGCTGGATGAAGTGGAGAAGGCACACCCGGACGTGTTCAACATCCTGCTACAGGTGCTGGACGATGGCCGCCTGACCGATGGTCAGGGTCGTACCGTCGATTTTCGCAACTCGGTGGTGATCATGACCTCCAACCTCGGGTCGGATCTCATTCAGGAGCACCACTCCGAGAAGGATTACGACGAGATGAAGGGCATGCTGATGGAGGTGCTGACCCGCAGCTTCCGGCCGGAGTTCATCAACCGGATCGACGAGACCGTGGTGTTCCACCCGCTCGGCGAGGAGCACATCAAGTCCATCGCCCGCATCCAGCTCAAGAGCCTGATGGGCCGACTGGAGGCTCAGGGTTACGAGGTGGAGGTGAGCGAGGCGCTGCTCGAGAAGCTGGTGCACGCCGGGTTCGATCCCGTCTACGGGGCGCGTCCCCTCAAGCGGGCGATCCAGCACAAGGTGGAGAACCCGCTGGCGCAGGCGCTGCTCTCCGGCCGCATCGTCCCCGGCAAGAAACTGCTGCTGGGAGCCGACAGCAATGGCCTCACCATGACCCAGTAACCAGTCTCGTATCTATGTTTGCAACGCCAGCCCTCGGGCTGGCGTTGCCATATCTGGGCGATGGAAAATAAAAAACGGCAATCCGAAGATTGCCGGGAGGAATGTAGTGAAGCGACCTGACGTGGGTTGAGCGGGTCGCAGGGGCAAGCCCCCGATTGCGAAGCGCGGCCACTGCTGGCCTCGCTTCTTACAGCCTGCCGGGGATGCGCTCGCTCAACCCCGACGGCCACCTGCCTGTTGCCATGCCGACTGTGATGGCGCCGGCATGGCCTTCATTCGTTACAGCATGCCTTGCACGGCGGCTTTCATCTCGGCCGGCCAGACGCCGACCTGAACCTGACCGATGTGCTCTTTTTGCAGCAGCAGCATGGCCAGACGGGATTGGCCGATGCCGCCACCGATGGTTTGCGGCATCCGTGCGGCCAGCAAATCCTGATGCCAGTCGTACTGCAGACGATCCTCGTCGCCGGTGATGGCCAGCTGGCGACGCAGCGCCTCGGCATCGACCCGGATCCCCATGGAGGAGATCTCGAAGCTGTCTTGCAGCACCGGGTTCCACACCAGAATGTCGCCGTTCAGACCTGCCAGACCCAGCTCGCTGTGGCTGCTCCAGTCGTCGTAGTCCGGGGCGCGCACATCGTGGCGCTCACCGTGGGAGAGGGCACCGCCGATACCGATAAGGAACACGGCACCCAGCTCCTTGGCGATGGCGCGCTCGCGCCCCTTGGCATCGAGGTCCGGGTAACGGGCCAGCAGCTCTTCGCTGTGCAGGAACTGGATCTCGGCCGGCAGGAAGGGGGTCAGCTCGTGCTCGGCGCAGACCGCGCGCTCGGTGGCCTTGATGGCGGCCCAGATGCCGCGCACGGTTTCCTGCAGGTAGGCCAGATCGCGGCGCTCGCTCGGCATCACCTTCTCCCAGTCCCACTGATCCACGTAGACGGAGTGGATGGGAGTGAGGCGATCCTCGTCCGGACGCAGCGCCTTCATGTGGGTGTAGATCCCTTCGCCCGGGCCGAAGCCGAAGCGTCCCAAGGTCTGGCGCTTCCATTTGGCCAGTGAATGGACCACTTCGTAGCTGTGCTCCGGCAGGGTCTTCACCTTGACCTGCACCGCATTCTCGTGGCCAGAGAGGTTGTCTTGAGTGCCATCACCGACCCGGCTCAGGATGGGGGCTTGCACCTCCATCAGACCCAGTTGCTGGGCGAGCTGGCGGGAGAACATCTCTTTGACGAAGCTGATCTGCTGTTGGCTGCGAATGTAGTGCTGTTTCATGCTGAATTCCTGTTTCAAACCCCGTTGGATGTGGTGATTCTTCAACGGATTGCCAACTAAATTCAATATTCGATAATAGAAATAGGCTTTTTATATTTTTTTCTTCAAAATTAGCGAGCGTTTAATGAGATATCGCTAACGGGAGTGCAAAAAAATGCCGGAAAATTACCGGATCGATAATCTCGATCAGGCCATCCTCACCGCCCTGATGGAGAATGCGCGTATTCCTTATGCCGAACTGGCCAAGCAGCTGGCAGTCAGCCCGGGTACCATCCATGTGCGGGTGGAGAAGATGAAGCAGGCGGGGATCATCGAGGGGACGCGGGTGCAGGTTAACCCCAAGAAGCTGGGCTATGACGTCTGCTGCTTTATCGGCATCAATCTGAAGAGCGCCAAGGATTACCCCTCGGCGCTGGCCAAGCTGCAGGCGCTGGACGAGGTGGTGGAGGCCTACTACACCACCGGCCACTACAGCATCTTCATGAAGGTGATGACCCGCTCCATCGACGAGCTGCAGATAGTGCTGATCAACAAGATCCAGACCATCGACGAGATCCAGTCCACCGAGACGTTAATCTCGCTGCAAAACCCGATCTTGCGGGATGTGAAACCCTGACCTGTTGATCAGGGTTCGATATAGGGGATGCTGTACTTGTCGTAGAGGGTTTTGAGGCTGCCGTTGCGCTTCATGCGCAGCAGCTCGGCATCGTAGGCGGCCATCTGGGCGGGCGTGTTCGCGTCGGCCCGTGCGCGGGTCCAGGTGTTGAAGTAGGGGCTGCTTTTGAGTGGCTTGGGCAGGTAATCGACTTTGCCCGTCAGCCCCTCCTCCTTGATCTGGGCGAAGGCGGTGACCAGCGGCATGGGCACGGTATCGATCCGCCCGGCCAGCAGTTTGCGCAGTTGCAGCTGGTTCATGGTGATCTCCTGAAACTGATAGGCCGGGTCGGTCATCGCCGCCGCCAGTTCTGGGGTATAGGAGAAATCCTTGGTCACGCCGATGCGCCAGGGTTTGAGATCGGCCAGCGTCTCGTAGCGGATCTTCAGCAGGTCGGCCTTGCGCACGAAGAAGTGCCAGCTGTGGCGTAGATGGGCCTGTTGGGGATAGATGAGATAACTCTCCCGCTCCGCCTTGTAGGAGTGGGTCATCACCAGGTCGCAGGCGCCGGTTCCGGCATTGCGGGTGAGGCGGGCTCCCGAATCGGCCAGTTCAATCCGGAAGGGCATCTCCAGCTTGTCGAAGATGGCGGTGACGATATCGATATCGAGCCCACGGGGTTTCTGATCGGCATCGAGAAACTTGAGCGGGGGCTCCATGGTGCCGCAGATCACCAGCTCCTTGGCCGGCAATCCGAGTGGAAACAGCAACCAAAACAGGGGGATCACACGCAAACTACGTCTCCTGAGCCCGTTTGAAGATATTCCAGAACCTGATTCCAGTATATTGGATGGCACCTGATCCGTTAGAAGCGACTGTTTATGGCAAACCCTGAAATCGAAAGTACGCTGGACGGGATCGACAAGTTGACCGTCTCGATCTACCGTCTGGGCCTGAGTGTGGCAGCCCTGTTGCTGCTTTGCCGTGGTGCGGCGCTGCTGAGCGGGTTGGCACTGCTCCCGTCGGCACAATGGTTGATGTCGCTGGCAGTGGCAAGCGCAATCTGCGGCTTCTCGCTGCATATCTACGACAAGCGGATTCGCCTGATTCTGCAGGGGTTTGGTTGGGGCTCGCTGGCGCTGGCTGCGGTGGGGGCACCGGATGCACTGGTGCTGGGAGCCGCGTTGGCAACCCTCTCCGGGCTGGCGTTTAAGGAGCAGTTTTGCTTCGCCATTCCCGGCATCAAGCTGGTGCCCATTTTGCTGCCGGTGTTATGGCTGCTGGAGTGGTTGCGGGTGGAGTGGGCCGCCGCACTGGTGGCGCTGGTCTGCGGGGCCCTGTTGACCTTGCTGGCGCTGGCCAAGTGGCGGATGCCCCTGCACTTCGATATCGGTGACAAGGGGCGTTACCAGATCTAGGTCTGCTGGCACACCTTCATCTGCTGGTTGAGGGCCTGCATCACCTGACGGCGGCTGATGATGCCGATCACCTTGCCCTGTTGCAGCACCGGGTAGATCTTGGGCTTGGCATCGGCCATCTGGCGGGCCAGCTCCAGAATACAGTCATCCGGCCCGACCGAGAGGGGCGAGCGGTTCATCAGATCCTCCACCCGGGTGCGGGTATCGCAGTGGTAGCTGCCGGTGAGCAGGCTGGGAATGCAATCTTGTTCGGAGAGAAAGCCGATCAGCCGTTTCTGCTCATCCAGCACCGGCAAGCCGCCAAGGCCCGATTGATGCAGGCGATCCAGCGCCTCGGCCAGGCCAAGGCCGGCTGTGAGGGAGTGGGTCAGACGACCCATGTGATGGTGTACTTTCAGCATGGTGGTGACTCCGCAAGAGGGGGATGTCGCCACTATGAGGCGGGTGGGTGGTCCGCGACCAATGGCTTGTGCCGCAGGGATTGATAGGCACCGGCCATCGGCGGTGATCCGCTGGCAGGCGGGCTTCGTTCATGCAAGACCATGAAAGGGAAAGGAGATCGTATGCGTGCATTGGTAACGGGCTGTGGCCGTCGACTCGGATTTTATCTCTGTGAACAGCTGGTGGCAGCGGGTTGGCAGGTGACGGGCAGCTATCGCAGCGAGCGGCCGGAGCTGGCCACGTTGGCTGCATTGGGGGTCGAACTGGTGCAGGCGGATTTTGGCCGGGAAGCGGACGTTGGCAAGCTGCTCGATCTGCTGGCTGCCCATCAGGATCTGGCGCTGGTGATTCACAACGCTTCGGCCTTCGAGCCGCAGGCAACTGATCCGGCGGCGCAACTGGCCCAGTTCGAGCAGTTCTACCGGGTACACATGGCGGCCCCCTTCCAGCTAAACCGGGCGCTGGCCCCCCGGCTGGCCAGCAATCCCAACGCCAGCATCATTCACATCACCGATATCTATATCCATGCCCCGGCCCCCCGTTTTGCCAGCTATGTGGCGACCAAGGCTGGAGCCCATTCGCTGGCCATGAGCTTTGCCCGGGAGCTGGCGCCTGCGGTTCGGGTCAACACCATAGAGCCGGGTCCCATCCTGTTTCTCGACGAGCATGACGAAAGCTGGCGCCAGCAGGTGTTGGCGAAAACACCGCTGGCGCGGGAGGGGGGGCTTGAGCCCATCTGGCAGGCGGTGCAGTTACTGATGGGGAACAGTTATATGACGGGGGCCAGCATCAAGGTGGATGGCGGGCGCGCGCTGGCCACTCTCTGAGGGGCTGCCGAGCACCAGCGGCTCCAGACCGACCTGTCGGGTCAGCAAGCCCTTGCCAGACAGACCTGGCAGTTCCACCAGCAGCGCGACCTTGGGGTCATGCACTTCGCCATGGCCGTAGAGTTCCGCCAGCAGCTCCGCCAGATAGGAATCGACCTCTGCCGTGGCAAAATCACCGTGCGTGTTGCTGGCCAGAATATCGATGTCGAGCGGCCGATCGTGCACCTTGCAGAGCGGGTCGCTGCGATCCCGGCCGTGAGCCACTTCGAGGGCGACAAAGCGCTGCTTGAGGCGGACGGCATCGAGCGGGCTCTCCACCACCAGCAGGCAGTTGAGAAAGTCGTGGCTGGAGTGCATTCCCACCGGCTTGGTGCGGATCACCGAACTCAGTTGCAGGGGGCCGACGTGCGCAAGCAGCTCGGCCAGCGCACGGCTGACATGGATATGCGGATCAAGATTGGAACCAATGCTACACAGATAGAACATGCTCACCTTCCCGGGGTTGGGCTCATCTGAAATGTATACGCAGCTCACGGTTATCGGATTAACTATGGCTTAACATTGTCTTATCTATTGTGATCCGGCACTGATTGGCAGAAAGGAGGTTTGCATGAGTGTGGAGCTGAAATGGGCGCTGTTGACCGCTTCGGGTGCATTGGCGATGATCCTGACCATCTGTCTGGCCTCTGTCGCGTTAGCGTGAATCATCACAATCCAGATAATCCAAACCGGCCCGTTGGCCGGTTTTGTTTTTCGGGGCGCTGCGGCTATGCTGGCGCACCGGTGAGAAAGCAAGAGAAGAGATGATGACCAAGGTTCGCCCACGCTCCCTGCTGCAAGTGGTATTGATGGGATTCGTGCTGGTGCTGATGCCGCTGGGCGGGATGATCTGGCACAACAGTACTGCCCTTGCCCACCTCAGCCAGCTCACCAGTGACGAGATGGAGCGGGCGGTCAAGGATACCCGTCGCGCCACCCTGCTGACGGCGCAGGTTATCGACATTGAACGTACCTTGCGCCGCTTCGCGGTGCTGGGGGATCGCCGCAGCCTCACCAGCTATCAGCAGCAACTCGACGGGTATCGGGTATTGCTGGCAGAGCATCGCAACTCCATCTCCGACGGCCAGCTCTATAGCGGGCTCGACCAGGGGCTGGCCTGGCTCGACAGCTTGCAGGATGCCGCGTTGGCACGAGCGGCAGTGGCTGGCGACAAGCTAGAGCTGTTTAACGATGCCAACAAGCAGCTCGAAATGGTTACCCGCAGCCGGGTTGATGAGCACATGGATCGGGTACGTCTCACCATCGCCGGATTGACCAGGGAGCTCTGGTGGGTGAGCGGTGCCGTGGCAGCCATCAGCTTGCTGCTGGTCTTTATCTTCACTTACCTCATCATCCACCCGGTACGACAGATTGAGTCGCGCATCTTGAGTCTGGGGGCGGGGGTGGAGCCCGATCCTCATCCGGTCGATGGCCCTGCCGAGCTGGTGTTGCTGGGGGAGAGGATCCTCTGGTTGCACGACAAACTCAAGGAGCTGGAGCAGCAGAAATACCAGTTCCTGCGCCATGTCTCCCACGAGCTCAAGACCCCGTTGGCAGTGCTGCGGGAAGGCTCGGATCTGCTCTGCGAGCAGTTGGTCGGGCCGTTGACGCCGGATCAGCTGGAGATCTGTCAGATGCTTGACGAGAGTAGCCGTCGTCTGCAGACCCTGATCGAGCGGTTGCTCGACTTTAATCGCCTCAGCCAGCAGGAAGCCTTCGAGCTGGAGTCCGTTCCCCTGCAGCCCATGCTGTCAGAACTCATCGTGGAATATCGGCTTGCATTGGAGTCCAAGCAGATCCGTGTACACTTGCCGACTGGGCAGGTTGCCCTGTGGGCGGAGCCTTACCGGCTGCGACTGATCCTCGATAACCTCTTCTCCAATGCCGTCAGTTACGGCGCCAGCGGGGGCAATATCTGGATCAGGGCAGGACAGGACAAACAGATAAGCTGGCTGGAGGTAGCCAACGAGGGGCCAGAGATCCCCGCTGCCGATCAGCAACGTATTTTTGAACCCTTCGAACAGGGCAGTACAGTGCGGCAAGGTGTATTGAAAGGCTCTGGTATGGGCCTCTCTATCGCCCGTGAGTCTGCCCATAGCCTCGGAGGTGAGTTGGTTCTGGTAAGAGATGAACAGGCAGATGTCTGCTTCAGGTTGACGTTGAAAAGAGAACTATGAAGATACAGCGCGTATTTCCAGCTCTGATGGCAGGGCTGCTCGCGGGTTGCTCCTTGCTGCCGCAGCAGGCACAGCGGGACTCCTCCGATATCGCTTTTGCCAAGCGGATGGAGTTTGCCAACAAGGAGATGCAGGTGCGTCTGCAATACTCCGACTGGCTGCTGGCCAGTCACCCCCAGCAACGGGTGCAGGAGCGTCAGCGTCTGAAAGGGGCCGACGATCTGGAGAGCCGGGTCAGTCTGGCCATGGTGGACTCCCACCCCGCCGAATCGGTGGCCAATCGCACCGCCGGTCTGGCGCGCCTGAAGCAGATGCTGCCCGAGCTGGGGCTCGATGCGCAGGCCTTTTTGCGCAGCTGGATCGCCCTCGGCGAACAGCTGCTGGCCCGCGACAGCCGTCGCGATGACCAGAGCCAGGAGATCCAGCGGCTGCGTCGTCAGATCGAGCAGCTGACTGCCATTGACGACCAGCTCAACCAGCGCAAGCTGAATGAGAATCGTGAGGCTATACCATGAGCCGGATCCTGTTGGTGGATGACGACGTCAGCCTGCTCAAACTGATGAGCATGCGGCTGCGCAGTCAGGGTTATGAGGTGGATACCGCCGACAGTGCGGAGGGAGCCCTTGATCGGCTTCGTCAGCAGCGGGCCGATCTGGTGTTGAGCGATTTGCGGATGGGGGGGATGGATGGCCTTGCTCTATTCGAGCGGATCCAGGCCCAGTGGTTGGGGCTGCCGGTCATCATCATGACTGCCCACGGCACCATACCGGACGCTATTCAGGCCACCCGCTCCGGCGTCTTCAGCTTTCTGACCAAACCCATCAACAAGGACGAACTACTGGCCACCATCGAACATGCGCTCAGCTTGACCCGGCCGAAACAGCAGCAGGAGTGGCAGTCGTTGATCCTGACCCGCAACCCCCAGCTGGAACAGTTGCTGATTCAGGCCCACAGCATCGCCACTATGGAGGTCCCTGTGCTGATCATGGGGCCATCCGGTTCCGGCAAGGGGGCAATGGCACAGGCGTTGCACCAGGCCAGCCAGCGGCGCGACAAGCCGCTCTATACCATCAACTGCGCCGCCATTCCCTGGGCTTCCCTCGATCTACAACTGTTTGGTGAAGATGGCCAATCCGGTCTGTTCGAGCAGGCCAAGGGGGCGACCCTGTTTCTTGACGAGATTGGCAGCTTATCTGAATCCTTGCAGGCCAAGCTGCTGCAGGTGATGGAAGAGTATGGCCAGGGCACGCCTGAGGTACGGGTGCTCAGCTCCAGCCATCAGGATCTGGTCAAGGCGATGGAGGAGGGGCGCTTTCGGGACGATCTCTTTTACCGTCTTAACGTTGCCAACATCACTTTGCCCTCTCTCAGTGCCCGTAGTGAGGACATTCCGCTGCTTGCCAGACAGGCGCTGGATGATTATCGCTGCCGCCACAGCGACTGTGCGGCTATGGGCTTCTCACCGGAGGCGCTGGCGATGTTGGCCGCAGCCGCCTGGCCGGGTAATGTGCGTCAACTCTGCAACCTGGTGGAGCAACTCGCCAGCCTCTGTTGCAGTCCGGTGATCGGGGTCTCCATGGTGGAGTCCGCGTTGAGTGGTGGTGGCGGCGGCATCCCCTCGTTCAACGAGGCGCGGGCCGAATTCGAGAAGGAGTATCTGATCCGTTTGCTGCGCACCACCGAGGGCAATGTGACCCTGGCGGCCAACATGGCGGGCAGAAACCGTACCGATTTTTACAAACTATTGAATCGGCACGGTATCGAGGCAGCAAACTTCAAATCGAAGGGATAAATCAGGCGGGATCAATCGCTGCCGGAGCAGCATCGGCTTTTTGGGTTTTATGGGAGAGCCATAAGCCGCTTGCCTTCATCAGGTAACCGAACAAGGCGCCGATGATGAGGGAGGGGAGGATCAACCGCCACTCGCCAGCCGCCCCGAAGGTGGCACAGCAACCGGCAAAGGTGCCTGGAATGTAGCCGAGCCACTGCTGCTTGGCCTGCACGCACATCAGGGTTGCGACTACCCCCGTCATCACATAACCCGCCACACCCGCCCCCCACAGACTGTCACCATGGATCAGCAGCAGTGCCCACAGCATGCCGCTGGTGTTGCAGAAGATGGTCTGCAACAGCGCCTTGTAGCCACCGCTTGACGCGAAATAGCTGGTGCAGCCGAGAAAGCCGACCCAGGAGATAAGGCCGAACGCGACGGCAATCCAGCCCCAGACGGCGGAGAGAATTCCAGTGGTGATGGCGATGGCGATCAGTGGGCTCATGGGGCGACTCTTCAGTTGGCTTCGCAAAAGGGGCAGCCTACCTCCGGCAATCGGGCCGGCAAGCGGGGGCCGAATTGTGTGTGATCTACATCACTCTTTTCAACTCAGGAATACGCTTGCGCTCGCGAAAAAAATTCATTGGTGACCGGCCTGACACTCGACCATAGTTAGAGGCCCTGTCCTGCTCATGGAGTGAGTCTGATGGCGCCCAATGTGATCGTTCCCCTGTTGGTGTTCGTAGTCCTGTTTCTGGTCGGCAATATGGCCAAGGCGCTGCCTCTGCACCACATAATGTAATCTTGTGTGAAATAAAAATCTGCCGGGGCGGGTCTTATCCATAGTGCCTCACTCAGCCCTGGGAGTTTTTCATGTTGATCAAGCGTCGTACCGCCCACCCCCTCACCGAACAGGATGTCACCCCGGAAGCCGTCTATCAGGACCGCCGCCTCATTCTCAAGGGGCTGGGTCTGGGGGCGGCCACCCTGGCGTTTCCCACTCAGGCCGGTGTACTCGATCTGCTGCGCGGTAAAGAGGATGCTCCCCAATTAGCCACCCAGCCGCTCAACAGCAAGCCTGCGGAGCACCCGGCCAATCTGGTGCTGACACCGGAAGAGAAGGCAACCAGTTACAACAACTTCTATGAGCTCGGCACCGACAAGTCCGACCCGGCTCGCAACGCACATTACCTCAAGCCCGAACCCTGGACCCTCAAGGTGGAGGGGGAGGTGGCCAAGCCCTTTACCCTAGATGTGTGGGATCTCATCAACAAGAGCGAGCTGGAGGAGCGGATCTACCGGCTACGCTGCGTTGAAGCCTGGTCCATGGTACTGCCCTGGAACGGCATCTCGCTGGCAGAGATCATCCGCCGCGCCGAGCCCACCAGTCGCGCCAAGTTTGTCGCCTTCGAGACCCTGTTTGACCCGAAACAGCTGCCGGGGCAGGCCTCCAGTCTGGGGGGCGGCATCGAGTATCCCTACGTGGAAGGTCTGCGTATCGACGAGGCGATGCACCCTCTCTCTTTCCTTGCGATGGGGCTCTACGGCAAGACCCTGCCCGCCCAGAATGGCGCGCCGATCCGGTTGGTGGTGCCGTGGAAGTACGGCTTCAAGAGCATCAAGAGCATCGTCTCGATCCGGCTGGTAGAGGAGATGCCTCCGACCACCTGGAACCTGCTGGCTCCTAACGAATATGGCTTCTACGCCAACGTCAACCCGCAGGTGGATCACCCGCGCTGGAGTCAGGCCAGCGAGCGCTTTATCGGCGAGGGTGGAGTGTTTGGCGCCAAGCGTCAGCCGACCCTGATGTTCAACGGCTATGGTGACGAAGTCGCCTCGCTCTATCAGGGGATGGATCTGCGCCAATGGTACTGAGATTGAAACCGGCCCATGTTAGCGGCTTGCGGGCGCTGGTGCATCTGGGCTCCCTCGGCTTCCTGCTTTGGCTGGTTTTTGCCATTCCGGCAGGTTTGCTGGGGGGCGACCCTGTACCCGAGCTTATCCACTACCTCGGCAAGGGGGCGCTCAACCTGCTGTTGCTCACCCTGCTGGTCTCGCCGCTGGCCAAACGCTGGCGGCAGGGGCAGCTCATCAAGCTGCGCCGCCCCCTCGGGCTCTGGTGCATGGTCTGGGCGTTGCTCCACTTCATGGTGTGGCTGGGGCTGGATCTGCAGTTTGACTGGGGGCTGATTGGTGGCGAGCTGGTCAAACGCCGCTATATCGTGGTGGGGATGGTGGCGCTGCTGCTGTTGCTGGCGCTGGGCATCACCTCGCTGCCGGCGTTGCAGCGGCGGCTGGGGGCTGCGTGGCAGAAGCTGCACAACTGGGTTTATGCGGTGGCCCTGCTGGTGCCGGTGCACTACTGGTGGTCGCTCAAGAGCGGTTGGCTGGAGCCGCTCATCTACCTGCTGCTGGCCTGCACCCTGCTCTGGCCGAGGCGGGAGAAGCTGCTGCGCCCGTGGCGGCTGCGCTGGAAAGCAAAAGAGGCCTAATCGGCCTCTTGTTTTTTGATCTCGCCAGTGTAGGCATCGACGATGAGATGTACCTTTTCATTCTGGCGGTCGAGGGTTTTGACCTCGAATTTGTCCCCTTCCAGCTCCACTTCGCGAATGTCGTGGTACCCTTGCGCCAGCAACAGTTTGACCAGCCCGGCCATGTCGAGGCGGCTCTGGGCAGCCCAGCTTGAGGCGCTCAGCAGGCAGAGGATCAGCAGGAAACTGCGCGGGATCATATTCATTCCGGATTCATGGCTGGCAGACTATAAACGCCATTATGTTAGGTTTTTGGAGATGAATCATCCATGAATAGAGCGCTCCCTCTGATCGGGTTGTTGTTGCCAGTGCTGGCGCAGGCGCTGACGCCTGACGAAGCCCTGTTGCAGCAAGCTGTCCATGAGGGACGGGCTCGGCCCTTCCACGAAATGATGGAGGTGGCATCCAGATTGCCGGTGCGGGTGTTGCGGGTCGATCTGGGGGAAGAGGATGGTATCTGGCTCTATGAACTGCGCGTGATCGATCGGGAGAACAGCGTGCTCAAGGTGGCCTATCGGGCCGACAACCTGGAGATGGTGTGGGCCAAGGGCCACCATCTGGAGCGGCTGTTCGAGCCACCCAAGCCCCCGGTCGAGGATGATGAGTAACCTCTTTGTGGAAGCCTGTTCATGCGAATTCTGATTGTTGAAGACGAAAAAATTCTGGCCGGCCAGCTGGCTGAACAGCTGCGCCTCTCCGGCTTTGTCACCGACCTCTGCCACGATGGCAACGAGGCCGGTTTTCTCGGCGAGACCGAGCCCTACGACGCCATCATTCTCGACCTCGGTCTGCCGGGTCGCGATGGCCTGAGTGTGCTGAAGGAGTGGCGCAGCAAGGGGATCGATACCCCGGTGCTGGTACTGACCGCTCGTGGCCAGCTGCACGAGAAGATCGAGGGGCTCAACGCCGGTGCCGACGACTACCTCACCAAGCCGTTCCAGGTGGCCGAGCTGGTGGCGCGGGTGCATGCGCTGGTGCGCCGGGCGGCGGGCAACGCCAGCTCCATTCTGGAGATCGGCGGGGTGCGCCTCGACATGGCTGCGTCGCAGGTGTGGTACGAAGGGACCCCCATCAAGCTGACCGCCCACGAGTTCCGGGTGCTCGGTTATCTGATGCAGCATCGGGGCAAGGTGGTGTCGCGCAGCGAGCTGATCGACCACATCTACGCTCAGGATTTTGACCGCGACTCCAACACCGTCGAGGTGTTCATCGGCCGGATCCGCAAGAAGACCAACCCTGATCTGATTGAGACAGTGCGCGGCCTCGGGTACCGGATCAACGAATGAGGCTGGTGAGAACCCTGCGGGGGCGACTGCTCGCCATCGCGCTGGTGTGGTGCGGGCTGTTTCTGTTCGCTACCGGCTTCAGCCTGCAGACCATGATGCGCAACTACTGGCAGGAGGCAGAGGCTGACGGCTTGCGCCTGCAACTCTACGATCTGCTCTCCCGGTTGGAGGTGGAGAAGAGTGGTCTGCCTGTGGTGATCGAACCGATGGCCGATCCCCGTTTCAGCCAACCTTACTCCGGCTACTACTGGCAGCTGGAACTGGGGGAAAATGTGGTGGGCCGCTCCCGCTCCCTGTGGGACACCCATCTGGTGAGCCATGGCCTCAAGTCTGCCTTTGGCGATCCTGACCTCTTTTTTGGCAAGGGACCCAACAAGGAGCCGCTGCTGATCATGACCCGTACCGTGCTGTTGCCCGGTTCGGATCGGGTCTTTACCCTGGTGATGGCCAAGGACAGCAGCACCCTGATCCAGACCCTGAAGAAAACCCGCATCAGCCTGTTCCTCGGTCTCGGTTTTGCCGCCGCCGGTCTGGTGCTCGGCTTCATGTTCCAGATCGTCTACGGTTTGCGGCCGCTGCACCTGCTACGCCGTGAACTGGGGCGGGTTCACGAGGGTCATCAGGAGGGATTTCGGCTGCGCTATCCGCTGGAGATCCAGCCGCTGGTGGAGGATATCAACCGGCTGCTGCACCACTACGGCGAGCTGCTGCAGCGGGCCCGTGCCCACACCGGCAATCTTGCTCACGCCCTCAAGACGCCGCTCAGCATCATGCGCAATCAGGTGGCACAGTTGCCGCCGGAGGATCAGGCCGCCATCGGCGAGCAACTCGACCAGATCCAGCGCCATATCGACTATCACCTCGGCAAGGCGCGGGTGACCGGCGCCGCCAAGATCCTCGGGGTCTCGACCCCGGTGCGGGCGCGGGTGGAGTATATCTGCCGCGCCTTCTCCCGCCTCTATCCGGGCAAGACGGTGGATCTGCAGGTGCCCGCCAATCTGGCGGTCGGGGTGGAGGAGCAGGATTTCGACGAGATGGTGGGCAATTTGCTGGAGAACGCCTTCAAGTGGTCAGCCAGCGAGCTGCGTATCTCCAGCGCCGAGCTGGGGGGCTGGATCACCCTGCGTATCGAGGATGACGGCCCCGGCATGAGCGAGGATCAGATCGCCAAGGCGGTGCTGCGCGGGGTGCGGCTCGACGAGAAGGTGCCGGGTTCCGGTCTCGGTCTCAACATCGTATCCGATCTGGCGGAAGCCTATCGAGGCAGCTTTATTATGGGCCGCGCCGAACTGGGCGGGCTGGCCGCCTCCCTCTCGTTGCCCAAGGTGGCAAGGGTCGAGAGCTAGGCATAAGATATGGCATTTGTTTTAGCCTGAGGAAGAGAACCATGACCGACGATCCGTGGGCCCTGTGCCATCTTGACGATTCATTCGATGCCTCTGTACTGGGGGTCAAGGGCGCCCAGATCCAGTGGTTTGAAGATCGGGATGGCCTGATTGCCTATCTGCTGGAAGATTATGTCGATCTGCTGGCCGATGTGGGCGAGCTGGACGAGGAGCAGACCGAGCAGGCGCGTGAGCGCTTCACCCTGCTGGTGGAGCAGAGCTTTGACGATCGCACCCTGATGGATGCCATCAACGATCTCGCCTCCGGCTTGCGCCGCATCGCCTGGTTGGGGCCACTCTCGGAGCTGGCGGAGATCAGCGACGACTTTGCTTCCGGTCTGCGCCGTTACTTCTGGAGTCAGTACGATGGCGATGAAGATGACCCGGACGCCTGGGTGCCGGAAGAGCTGTGGCCGCAGCTGGTGGAGTGCGCGCAGGAGTATATGGAAGAGGGGGATTTTTAAATCTGTCCGGACTATGTGTGCTCTTTGGCAGACAGATAAAGAAACGGCGCCTTGATGGCGCCGTTTTTATTGGGTGGCAATCGCCTTAGCCGTTGGCCGGTACCGCGTGGGCGGTGTTGGCCAGCACAGGTCCTGTGTACTTCTCGATCTGCAACTGGGCCATGTGGCCGCAGTTGCCCTGTGCCAGACTGGACGAGCCTTCGTCGAAGGTGAGGCAGTTGACGTTGCCGTTTTTGCAGATGCTGCCCGCTTCGCCCGGCTTGGCCGGGTCGTACCAGGCCCCTTCGCAGATCCGCACCACCCCTTGGCGCACATCTTCGGAGAGCAGGGCGCCCACCAGGATCTGGCCGCGCTCGTTGAAGGCACGCACCAGATCCCCCTGGGCGATACCACGAGCCTTGGCATCCAGCGGATGGATCATGATCGCCTCGCGGTCGGCGATGGCGAACTTGTCCCGCAGCGGAGTGTTGTCGAGCTGGGAGTGCAGCCGCTGGGTCGGGTGGGAGGTGTTGAGCGACAGCGGATAGCGCGCCGCCACCTCGCTCTTCACCCACTCTTTGGGCTCATACCACTTGGGATGGCCGGCGCAGTCGGCATAACCCATCCCGGCTACCGTGTTGGAGAAGATCTCGATCTTGCCGGACGGGGTACCGAGCGGGTTGAGCAGCGGGTTCTCGCGAAAATCGGCGTGACGGATCCACTGGCGGTTGGCCTCCGGGATCGGGAAGCGGATGTAGTTGTTGGATTCCCAGAACATATTGAACGGCGGCAGCGCCACGCGGGCGCCGCGGGCCTGTGCCGCCATGCCGTCGTACATCTGCTTGAGCCACAGCATCTCGTCCTTCCCTTCGGTGTACTGCTCCTGCACGCCCAGCTTGGCGGCGATGGCGCTGAAGATGTCGAAGTCGTTGCGGGCTTCAAACTGGGGCGGTACGCACTGGTGCATCGGGAACACATAGCGCTGGGAGTAGTCGCCCCCCATCTCCAGATCATTGCGCTCGTAGCTGGTGGTGACCGGCAGCACGATATCGGCGTGCTTGGCGGTAGCGGTCCAGTAAGGCTCGTGAACGATCACGGTCTGCGGTTTGCGCCACGCCAGCAGCAGGTTGTTGGTGTCCTGATGGTGGTGGAAGGGGTTGCCGCCCGCCACGTAGACCAGCTTGATGTCCGGATAGGTCACCTTGCGGCCGTTGAAGTCGATGGTCTTGCCCGGATTGGCGAGACAGTCGGCGATGCGGGCCACCGGGATCGGTGCCGGGCTGTTCTTCGGTGCGTTGCCGGCGGAGATACCGGCCAGAATGCCGCCCTTGGCGGTGGGGCTGCCACCGGAGGAGTAGTGGTAGCTGAAGCCGTAGCCGCCGCCTGGCAGGCCGATCTGGCCCAGCATGGAGGCCAGAGTGACCAGCATCCAGTTCGGCTGTTCGCCATGCTGCTGACGCTGCATGCCCCAACCGGCCATGATCATGGTGCGCTTGGCGGCCATGTCGAGGGCCAGCTGGCGGATCACCTTGGCATCGACGCCGCAGACAGTGCTCGCCCACTCGGCGCTCTTCGGCTGACCATCATCCTTGCCGAGCAGGTAGTTCAGGAACTTGTCGAAGCCGACGGTATAGCGATCGAGGAAAGCCTGATCGTGCTTCTTCTCACTGTAGAGGGTGTGGGCCACACCCAGCATCATGGCCACGTCGGTGTAGGCGTTCGGCGCAATCCACTCGGCACCGACCAGCTTGGCGGTCTCGTTGTAGATGGGGTCGATGCTGATGACGCGGGTGCCTTTCTCTTTCAGCGCCATGAAACCGGCCTGACCTTCGTGATCCGGCATGTTCCAGCTGTTCTTCAGAGTTACTTGAGCGTTGACCCCCCACAGCACCACCAGTTCGGCGTTCTCTACCACGTTGGGCCAGGCGGTCTGCTGCTCGTACACCTCGATGGAGCCCATCACGTGGGACATGATCACTTGGGCCGCGCCGGTGGAGTAGTCACCGGCATAACCGGTGAAGCCGCCGGAGAGGTTCATCAAGCGGTGCAGCAGGGTGCGGCTGTTGTGGAACATGCCGACGCTCTTCCAGCCGTAGGAACCGGCGTGGATCGCCTGCGGGCCGAAGTCACTCTGCACGCGCTGGATTTCACCGGCCACCAGTTCGATCGCCTTGTCCCAGCTCACTCGCACCCACTCGTCTGCGCCGCGCAGTTCGGGTTTGGCGCCCGGGCCATGCTCCAGCCAGCTCTTGCGTACCATGGGGTACTTGATGCGGTTCTTGGCGTGCACCTGGAACGGCGCCATGTCGATGAGATCGTTCGGCGCCGGATCATCGGCCACCGGCTGGACGCGCACCATGCGGCCATCTTCGACGATCGCCTCGAAAGCCCCCCAGTGGGCGCCGGTCAGAATGCCCTTCTGGGCGGGCATCAGGGTCGGGAACTGACTCAATGCGGTGCTGATGGCTTGCGCCAGCGCACTCTTGGGAAAAATGCCGCCGAGCAGGGGCAGGGCTGCGCAGGCGCCGAGCCCCTTGAGCAGGTTGCGGCGGGACAGATTGGTCTTCTTGTCATTGAAAAAAGTCATAACGGTTTTCCTCTGTGCCAGCCTTAGTGGGCCGCGCTCATGTCACTGGCGTGTTTCTGGACATACTGGGTCAACATGCGAGCCTGTTCCGGGGTCAGGGAGGTACGAGATTCCATCCCCTTGATGACGCCGATCCACTGGTTGGCATTAAAGTGATCCAGCGCGGTGAGGCCGTGGCAGCCGGTACAGTTGTTGGACATCAGGGTGGAGGCGTATTGCCACAGCTTGCCCTGATCGCCGATAAGCTGGCTCTGGTCGACCCAGGCGGTCAGCTTGACCTGATGCCAAGTGAGGTTGGTGGCGCTGTCGGTTTCGCTCTGGCCGGTGACCAGCGCTTTCTTGGCGGCATCGCCGACCAGTACGCTAAGGATCCGTTTGCCCGGTGCGGCGTAGAATACTTCGCTCACACCATCCTGTTGCCAGCCTTCGATCTGCACCTTGGCTCGGCCGTTTTCGTTGGCCAGCACTTCCACCTTGGTGGAGGGCATCAGGGTGCCTTCGTCGGTCTTGGCGGCAGCATCGAGGAACAGCGGGGTGGTGGCGATGGCGTAACGGGTGGTGACGTTGGCCGGGGTCTGGGCCGCAGCCTGCGCCAGCTCGCTGGCACCGGCGGCAGCCAGGCCGCTCATGTCAGGCATGATGTGGGCGACACCGCGGTGGCAGTCGATACAGGTCTGACCCTCCTTGATGGCGACCGGGTGCTCGGCACGGGCATTGGGGCGCTGGGCCAGAATATCCATCGCCTCGTAGCTGTGGCAGCTGCGGCAGGTGGCGGAGTCGTTGGCTTTCAACTCGTCCCAGACGGACTGGGCCATCCGCAGCTTGTGGGCTTCATACTTTTCCGGGGTATCCAGGGTGCCGATCGCCTCGTGATAGATATCCTTCACGGCGCGGATCTTGGTCCACAGGTAGGAGGTGGGATCGCCCGGGATGTGGCAGTCGGCGCACTCGGCGCGGATCCCCTTGGTGTTCTGGAAGTGGACACTGCCCTGATACTCGGCGAGCGGAGTCTGCATGGAGTGGCAGGAGACGCAGAATTCGGTGGAGCTGGTCTTGTGCAGCACGGTCACGGTGACACCCAGTGCCGCGACACCCAGCAGGGCCCCGAGCAGCAGGAGCCAGAACCAGGTTTTTCTTATCAGTTTTCCAATCATGGCGGCGTTTTCCTACGGTCAATAATTACCTACATAGTACTAGTCCAATAGTAGTAGTAATGACAGGGATAAGGCGTTGACCTCCATCATGGTTTATATTTTTGATTGTTGTCACATTTTGTCTTTTATTTTGTTATTGATTTAATTGTCGAATTAAATTCAGTTGTTTTCTGTTTTATCTATTTGTGCACTTTCCGCGACAGCTGTTAGCGCCCTCGCAAAACCCCACAAGATTCGCTGATATAGTGAGCAGTGAGCCTCAACGGAGTGTCGCTGATGAGCCCTTTCTCACTGCTGTGTGTCGCCGCCAACGTGCAACTGCTGGCCGAATTCGAACAGGAGTTGGCTCCGCTGCTCGGCCATTTCGCGCTGGTGGTGGTGGTCGGTCAGGGGTCGGCGGAGCTGGCATTGGACGAACTGGATCGCAAGGGGCAGCCACCCGCCGTGGTGGTGTGTGACAGCGAGCTGGGGGATGGGCGAGGGGCCGATTTTCTGATCCGCCTCGGCAGCCGTCACGAGGCGTGCCGCAAGATCCTGCTCGGCAGCCAGCCGGAGATGAAATCGATCATCGAGGCGGTGAACCTCGGTCGTCTCGACTACTACCTGCAACGCCCCTGGCGCGATGGCAGCCTGCGCCGGGCGGTGATCGAGCAGGCCAGCCATTTTGTATTGCAGCGTCCCGAGGCGGACCTGCTGAGCTATGCCGCCGTGCTCGACAACCAGAAGCTGCTGCGAGCCCACGTCGATCGCCAGTTGGCTGCCTATCGGCAGGGCTTTATGGATTACACCCACTGCAGCGATGAAGAGCTGTCGCGGGTGGTGATCGACGGCCTCTACCAGTTTTTCGAGGGCAATGACGAGGAGCGGGTCTGCCGCCACTACAGCCCGGGCCATGTGCTGACCCGCGAGGGGGAGCCCAACAGCTTCCTCTGGTTTATCGCCAAGGGGGAGGTGGTGCTGCGCAAGCGGGACGAGCAGGGGATCGATCAGGAGGTGGTGCACTACCGTACCGGCTCGCTGGTGGGGGGCATGTCATTTGTGACCGGCGAACCCGCCTTCACCACCGGCGTGACTCTGACCGGCGCCGAGGTGATCAAGCTCGACAAGCTGCAATTCTCCCGGGTGATGCAGGCGCGCAGCGAACTGCTCCCCTCCTTTACCAACCTGCTGCTGCGCCACTTCAACCGCCGTCTGCAAAACAGCATCCGCACCGAGATGCGGCTGCAACAGACCCTCAACTCCCTCGATGCCGCTTACGCCCAGCTGGTGGAGAGCGAAAAGATGGCGATGCTGGGTCAGCTGGTGGCCGGTGTCGCCCACGAGCTGAACAACCCGGTGGCGGCCATTATCCGTGGCAGCGAGACCCTGCGGGCCGCCATCCCCGATCTGGTCAATCTCGAGCTGCCTGCCCCCATCAAGGGGCTGGGCAACCAGACCCTCTGTCAGGCGCTCTCCTCCCAGCCGGTCTCGACCAGCGAGATCCGTGACAAGACCCGGCAGGCAGAGGGGCGCTTTGGTGATCGTCAGCAGGCGCGGCTGGCGGTGCAGATGAATCTGGATGACGAGCTGAACTGGCAGCGCTGGTTTGCCAGCCGCACTGCCGACGAGCGGGAGGCGCTGCTCTCCCGGCTGGAGCTGTTCCAGCAGACCGGCAGCTTCCTGCGCAATATCGAAGTGTGTGCCCGTCGCATCGGCGATCTGGTCAAGAGCCTCAAGCAGTATGCCCGGCAGGATCGGGCCGAGCCCTCGCTGGTGGACTTGCACGAGGGGCTGGAAGATACCCTGATGATTTTCGAAAACCGCCTCAAGCATCATGAGCTCTGCAAGGAGTACCAGCCGCTACCGCTGGTGCGCTGTCACCCCATCGCCCTGCAACAGGTGTGGACCAACCTGATCGCCAACAGTCTGGATGCTATGAGCGGCCCGGGGCGACTCACCATCCGTACCGGATTGCTGGATCCCGAGTGGGTCATGGTGGAGATAGAGGATAGCGGTTGCGGCATCGAGCCCGAGTTGTGGCAGCGGATCTTCGATCTCAACTTCACTACCAAGCGGGAGGGACATTTCGGCCTCGGGATTGGTCTGAGCGTCTCACTGCAGATAGTTCAGCAGCACCACGGCCGGATTGAGGTGGCCTCCGAGCCGGGCCGTTACACCCGGATGCGGGTCTGTCTGCCGCTGGACGGCATGGGGCAGGCCGGTTACGGGGGCGAACCTCATCACAACAAGGAGCATGCGGCCTGAGCCGTCGCCAGCATCAATCGCGCGGCGTGCCAAACCATGTCGCCAAGGAGGAGCAATGAACAAACACTATCTGATCCTGTGTGTGGACGATGAGCGGGAGGTGCTGGATGCGGTGATCCACGATCTCGCCCCGTTCCGTTCCCACTTCGAACTGGAAGCCGCCGAGAGCGTCGATGAGGCGCGTGCGGTGGTGGAGGAGTGGGAGCGCAACGGCAACAAGCTGGCGCTGATCCTCTGTGACCACATCATGCCGGGAACCCTGGGGGTCGATTTTCTGGTGGAGCTGAACCGGCGTGCCACCACTCGGGCCAGCCGCAAATTGCTGCTGACCGGACAAGCGGGGCTGGAGGCCACCGTCGAAGCGGTCAATCGCGGCGGGTTGCACTACTACCTCGCCAAGCCGTGGAAGCTGGAGACCCTGCAAGAGGCGGTGCGCGAACAGCTGACCGACTACCTGCTGGCGGAAGATGGCGAAAATGCCTTCCACTATGCGCCGCTGCTCAATCAGGCGCGGCTGTTTGCCGCCATCCACGATCACCCGTTCGACGAGTAGGGGCAGTTGGGCTTTCGCGGTGGCAGTTGTATACTGTCTGCATATACAGTATTGCAGGTAGCCACCGATGCGACTCTTTATCGCCGAGAAGCCCACGCTGGGCCGCGCCATTGCCGATGCCCTGCCCAAGCCCCACAAGAAGGGCGACGGTTTTATCGAAACAGCCCAGGGGGATGTGGTCACCTGGTGCATCGGCCATCTGCTGGAGCAGGCCGAGCCCGATGCCTATGACGCCGCCTTCAAGCAGTGGCGGATGGAGCATCTCCCCATCATCCCCGCCCAGTGGCAGCTGGTGGCCAAGCCCAAGACCAAAACCCAGCTCACCGTCATCAAGCGGCTGATCAAGCAGGCCGACTGCGTGGTCAACGCCGGTGACCCGGACCGGGAAGGACAACTGCTGGTGGACGAGGTGATCGACTTTCTCGGCTACCCGAAAACCAAGCCGGTGCAGCGCTGCCTCATCAGCGATCTCAACCCGCCCGCAGTGCGCCGTGCCCTAGACAAACTGAGGGATAACAAGGAGTTCGTGCCGCTGGCGGTTTCCGCACTGGCCCGCAGTCGGGCCGACTGGCTCTACGGCATCAACATGACCCGCGCCTATACCCTGCTCGGGCGCAAGGCCGGTTGCAGCGAGCTGCTCTCGGTCGGTCGGGTGCAGACCCCGCTACTCGGGCTGGTGGTGCGGCGGGATCTCGAGATCGAGGCCTTCGTGCCCAAACCCTTCTACGAGGTGCTGGCCCATCTGCTGACCGACGGCAACGAGCGCTTCACTGCCAAGTGGCTGCCATCGGAAGCCTGCCTGCCGTGGCAGGATGAGGAGGGGCGGGTGCTCAACCGGGCGCTGGCCGACAAGGTGGTGAGCCGGATCAACGGCCAGAGCGCACAGGTTGAATCGGTGGAGGAGCAGGCCCGCAAGCAGGCGGCGCCGCTGCCCTATAACCTCTCCAGTCTGCAGATCGATGCCGCCAAGCGCTTCGGCATGGATGCCAAGCGGGTGCTCGATATCTGCCAGAGCCTCTACGAGCGTCACAAGCTCATCACCTATCCGCGCTCCGACAGCCGCTATCTGCCGACCGACCACTTCAAGCGGGCCGAGCAGGTGCGCGGCGCCATTGCCGTTACTGCGCCCGCGCTGGCCAAGGCAGTTGCCGAGGCGGACGGCAAGATCCGCAGCAAGGCGTGGAACGACAGCAAGGTGGATGCCCACCACGCCATCATCCCCACCGAGAAGCAGGGCAACCCCGCCACACTGGGGGCCGACGAGGCGAAGCTCTATGGCCTGATTGCCCGACAGTATCTGCTGCAGTTCTATCCCCCGTTCGAATACAACGACAGCAAGGTGCTGCTGCGCATCGCCGGTGGCCTGTTTCAGGCCAAGGCGCGGCGCATTCTCAAGGCGGGCTGGAAGGCGCTGCTCGGGGTGGAGGAGGATGACGACGAAGAGAAGGCGGGCACGCTGCCTGCCCTGAAAGAGGGAGAGCAACTGCTGTGCGAGCGGGGCGAACTGCAGGAGAAGATGACCCAGCCACCCAAGTCGTTCACCGATGCCACCCTGCTGGCGGCTATGACCGGCATCGCCCGCTATGTGCAGGATCCCGAGATCCGCAAGACCCTGCGCGACACCGATGGTCTCGGCACAGAAGCGACCCGTGCCGGTATCATCGACCTGCTGTTCAAGCGCCGCTTTCTGGTGCGTCAGGGCAAGAGCATCAAGGCGACCCCGACCGGGCGGGCGCTGGTACAGGCGCTGCCTGCGACGGCCACCACGCCGGATATGACGGCGCTGTGGGAGCAGAGCCTCGGCCAGATCGCCGAGCGCCACGGCAGCTATCAGCAGTTTATGGGGCCGCTCACCGAGCAGCTCAACGGCCTGATCGAGGGGGTGCGGCAGGACTCTGGCGCCAGCTTCAGCGCCCTGCCCAAGGAGGCGCCGGGTGCCGGCAAGCGGCGTTTTACCAAGCGAAAGAGTCCGGCGGCCAGCACGACTGGCGGGCCCCGACCGCGCAAGACGGCCAGCAAGCGCCAGACCAGGGCTGCATAACGAAAAAAGGCGCCCATCCCGGGCGCCAAAGGCATTGTTGTCAGGCTGCCTGAGTGGACAAGCTGGCACGGATCCTGTGCTGGTAGTGCAGAACCACACCGAGAAACACCAGATCCTTGAACAGGAAGAACTCGGTGACTGGCACGCCATCAACCACTTTCCAGACACCTGTCAGAGTCAGCAGGAAGCTCAGCGTCGCCAGGAAGGTGACGATAGCCCCCATGCTGCACCAGTAACCGATGCGAGGTTGCCACAGACCCACGACCAGTCCGATGGCGATCACTATCTCGACCACCCCGATCAGGTTCGATACGCTCTGTTCCGACAGGGGGCCATAGAGCCAGCTCATCAAGGGGTGGCTGGCTACCAGTGGTTTGATGGCGGCGGCCTCTGTCGGGGTAAACTTGAAGACGCCGATCCAGAGCAGGGTCAATACCACGCCCGTCAGGGCGACCAGAAAGCCTTTGTCATGTTGCTGCATGGGGGCTCCTTGTTTAAGGGGTCAGAGTGACGGGCGGGAAGTCGATCTCGGTCGCCGCCAGGTGGTTGCCATAGTTGGTCAGGGTATTGACCACCACCTGGCCGAGTACTTCCAGCAGCAGCTCGTCATCTACGCCTGCGGCACGGGCGCTAGCAAGCTGCTCGTCACTGATCACCCCGCGCTGACTGACCAGCGCTGTTGCCAGTTGCAGCAGGGCGTGATCAAGGGGAGCCGAGGCCTGGCCGAGCCGGGCAGCCCGGATCTCCTGAGCCGAGAATCCGGCCTTGCCCGCCAGTAGTGTGTGGGCAGACAAACAGTATTGGCAGGCGTTGGCTTGACCTATGGCCAGTGCCAGCAACTCCCGTTGTGGGGCAGTGAGGCGCCCCTTGCCAAGCGCCTCGGCAAAGCCCAGGAAGCCATTGAGCAGGGCTGGCGAGTGGGCCAAGGTGGCGTAGAGGTTGGGCACCATGCCCAGATTGCGTTGCAGGGTGGCCAGGGTCTGGGCGGCTGCGGGTTGTGGCTGGGATACGGGTTGGATACGGCTCATGATCTTCTCCTGTGGTAGTGAAGGTACGGGAGACAGTGTGCCGTCATTCGTGATACGGTTTATCACTCATCGTCTGCAAATAAATACTATTCATCTCAAATATGGATCCGCTCTCTGCCCTGTTGGTTCATGCCTCCCCCGAAGCCAAGATCTTCTTCGCCGGCAACCTGTGCCAGAACTCCTCCAGTGATGATTATCCGAGTGGCGGACATCTTCATCTGCTGCGCAGCGGTGCCGTCATGCTGCGTGAAGAGGGGGGAACCAGCTTGCTGCTCGAGGAGCCGACCCTGATCCTGTTCCCTCGGGGACGTCCCCACAAGCTTGAACCCAGAACGCTGGGGGGTTGTGATTTGGTGTGCGCCAATGTCGCATTCGGCAAGGGGGGAGCATCGCCGTTGCAACTGGCATTACCGGGCTCGCTGGTGCTGCCGCTACGTGAGTTGCCTGCCCTGACGCCGGTGCTGAACCAGCTGTTTGACGAGGCGTTTCACCCCCGCTACGGGCAGGATCCGCTGATCTCCCGCTTGCTGGAGGTACTGTTGATCCTGCTGCTGCGTCATCTGGTCGAGCAAGGGGTGTGTCAGCAGGGGATGCTGGCAGGTATTTCCGATCCCCAGTTGGCCAAGGCGATCTCGGTGATGCATCAGCGTGGGGATGAACCCTGGACGGTGGCCACGCTGGCGCGGGAGGCCGGCATGTCGCGGGCCCGTTTTGCCGCGAGGTTTCAGGAGCGGGTTGGTCAAGCGCCGCTGGGTTATCTGACCCGCTGGCGCATGGCGCTAGCCTGCCAGCAACTGCTGGCGGGGGAGCCCATGATGCAGGTGGCGCTGGGTGCGGGGTACAGCAGCAGTGTCGCCTTTGGTCGGGCATTCGAGCGGGAGCTGGGGGTGAGCCCGGGGCGCTGGCTCAAGGCGCAGCAACAAGCCGAATAAAAAAACGGGGCAGCCAATGGCTGCCCCGTGTTCATGGCTGGTCAGCCGGTATAGACGTTCTCTTCCGGATAACGGATGCGGGTCTCGACCGGGCGGGCCAGCATAAAGGCCAGGGTCAGGGGGCCGAGACGGCCGCAGATCATCACAAGCACCAGGATCAGCTTGCCCGGCTCGCTCAGGGAGGCGGTGATGCCGGTGGAGAGGCCGACGGTGGCAAATGCCGAGATGGTCTCGAACATGATTTTGTCGAACGGCAGATCCTCGGTCACCATCAGCAGGAACATCGCCAGCATCAGCACCATGGTGCTGACGATAATGATGGCCAGCGAGCGGGTCACGATCTGGGGCGACAGGGTGCGGCCAAAAGCGGTGACATGGGGCCGTTTGGTCAGAAACGCCTTGGTCGCCAGTAGCACCACGGCGAAGGTGGTGACTTTGATACCACCACCGGTCGAGGTGGCACCGGCACCGATAAACATCAACATCATCAGGAACAGCAGCGCCGCCGGGGTCATCAGCCCGATATCTATGGTATTGAAACCGGCGGTACGGGCACTGGCAGACTGGAAGAAGGCAGCCAGCAGCTGGCCACCGACACCGGCCTTGCCGAGGGTGCCCGGGTTGTTGTGTTCCAGCAGCCAGAACATCAGGGTACCGGCCAGCAGCAGTGCCGGGGTCATCAGCAGCATCAGCTTGCTGTGCAGCTTGAGCTTGCGCCAGCGGCGGTTGCGCACCAGATCGACGATGACGGTAAAGCCGATCCCCCCCAGGATCAGCAGACCGGCGATGGTCAGGCTGATGATGGGGTCGTCCCTATAGTCGATGAGGTTGTTGGCAAAGAGCGAAAACCCGGCGTTGTTGAAGGCCGATACTGCGTGGAAGAAGCTGACATAGAGGCCGTGCACCCACCCCATCTCGGGCACCCAGCGGATCGCCATGATGCCGGTGCCGATCAGCTGGGCGATAAAGGCGAACAGCACGATCCGTTTGACCAGCTGGATGATGTTGACCGAGCCCTCCTGTCCCAGCGCCTCCTTGGCCAGTACCTGCTGGCGTAGGCCGACCCGTTTGCTGAAGATGGCGATCAGCAGCAGGGTCATGGTCATCTGGCCCAGACCGCCGATCTCCATCAGCATCAGCAGGAAAATCTGCCCCTGCAGGGTAAAGGCGGTGCCGGTATCCACCACGCCAAGACCTGTCACGCTGATGGCCGAGGTGGCGGTAAACAGGGCGTTGACGAAGGTGACCTCGCCATTGTGGCTGGAGGGTTGCACCAGAAAGATGGTGCCAATCAGCAGAATGATCAGAAAGCTGCCGAGGATCAGCCGGGCTTCGCTCCAGCGAGAGTCCTGCTCCCGATGGAGGGCGAAGGCGTAGCTGCTGCGCCAGTTGATCATAGGGTTTCGAGCCAGTGGTCGATGGCGTGCTTGTTGCCCGCCAGGATCAGGATGTCGCCCAGTTGCAGCTCCATCTTGCCGGTCAGCACGTTGTGCAGCACGTCACCACGCTTGATGGCGAGCAGCTGGAAATCGCTCTGTTGCAGCAGATGGAAGTCGCCCAGTTCCCGGCCGTTCTGTTGCAGGCCAATCACGAACTCGGTCAGCACCATGTCGTGGCCCAGCTCCAGATAGTCGAACAGCCGGTTGTCCAGCATGCTCTGGGCGACCCGGCGGCCCATGTCCCACTCCGGGTTGATCACCTTGTCGGCGCCCACTTTCTGCAGGATCTTGGCGTGGAACTTGTCGCGCGCCTTGACCCACACCTTCTTCACGCCCGCCTCTTTCAAGACGAGGGTGGTGAGGATGCTGGTCTCCAGGTTGTCACCGATGGCAACGAAGACGATATCGAAATTGGCCAGTCCCAGCTCGGCCACGGTGGCCTCATCGGTGGCGTCGGCCACGATAACGTGATTGCAGAGGGCGGCGATTTGCCGGGTCTTGCTCTCGTCGATATCGATGGCCAGTACTTCGGCATCTTGCCGTTGCAGCTCTTCGCACAGCGCGCTGCCAAACAGGCCCAGGCCGATGACGGCAAACTGGTTGTTCATGAGTTATTCCTCAGCAGTTGAAGTCGCCTACTCTAAACCACTGCTATTCCCCCGAAAAGGGCTCGGGTTTTTCGTCATGGGGCAACTTGAGGTAGACTACGCCCTTGCACCAAGCCGGGATAGACCGATGAAACTGAATGCCAACGCCTCCTTGTTGAAGCTCAACACCCTTGCCCTCGATGCGTATTGCCTCTGGCTGGCCGAGGTGGAGCAGGTTGCCGATCTGGCGACCCTGCGTGCTGATCCACAACTCAACCAGTTGCCTCGCCTCAATCTGGGCGGCGGCAGCAATATGCTCTTCACCACCGATTTTCTCGGTCTGGTGGTGCTCAACCGGCTCAAGGGGATTACCGCTGAAGATGGTGGCGATCACTGGTTGCTCCATGTGGCGGCCGGTGAAGATTGGCATCAGCTGGTGCGCCATACCTTGCAACAGGGCTGGTTCGGGCTAGAGAATCTGGCGCTCATTCCCGGTACGGTCGGTGCCGCGCCGGTGCAGAACATCGGTGCCTATGGCGTTGAGCTGGCCGACTTCTGCGCCTATGTCGAGGCGTTCAACTGGCAGAGTGGCGAGATTGAACGGATCGCGGCGGCAGAGTGCCGCTTCGGTTATCGCGACAGCATCTTCAAACACGAGTATCAGGATTCCCACCTGATCACCGCCGTCGGGCTCAAACTGCCCAAGGCGTGGCAACCGGTGCAGGGCTATGGCCCACTGGCTGCGCTCGGTGACGCGCCTTCGGCGCAGGCCATCTTCGATACCGTCTGTGCCACCCGCATGGCCAAACTGCCGGATCCTGCGGTGCTCGGCAATGCGGGCAGCTTCTTCAAGAATCCGGTGGTGCCTGCCGCGCTGGCGGAGTCGCTCAAGTCGCGCTATCCGCAGATGCCCTGCTATCCGGCCGGAGAAGGGCAGTCCAAGCTGGCGGCGGGCTGGCTCATCGATCAGTGCGGTTTGAAAGGTTTCGCCATTGGCCGTGCCGCTGTTCATCAGGAGCAGGCGCTGGTGCTGGTCAATCTGGGGGGCGCCAGTGCCATGGAGCTGATCGCGCTGGCGGCCCATGTCCGCGACTGCGTGGAGCAGACGTTTGGCGTGGTGCTGGAGCACGAGGTGCGCTTTATGGGCGCGCACGGTGAAACCTGGCTCGACGAGGTGCTCTCATGACGTTGACTCCCATCAGACAGACCCTGATCACCCTGCTTAGCGACGGCCAGTTTCACTCCGGCGAACAGTTGGGCGAGCAGCTCGGCATCAGCCGGGCGGCGGTGAGCAAACACATGGCGGCGCTCAAGGAGCTGGGGCTGGATCTCTTTAGCCTGACCGGCAAGGGCTACCGGCTGGCGGTGCCGATGGCGCTCTATGATCAGGCCACCTTGCAGGCACAGGCCCCGATGGCGCCGGTGCACTGTTTTCCGGTCATTAGCTCGACCAACCAACACCTGCTGGATCGGGTCAATGAGCTGCGCTCTGGCGAGAGCTGTCTGGCCGAGTGCCAGACAGCCGGGCGCGGTCGTCGTGGCAAACCCTGGATTTCGCCGTTTGGTTGCCAGCTGATCCTCAGCATGTACTGGCGACTCGAACAAGGCATGGCGGCGGCCATGGGGCTGAGTCTGGCGGTCGGCGTGGCAGTGGTTGAAGCGCTGGAGTCCCTTGGCTATCAAGGCGTCGAGCTCAAGTGGCCGAACGACCTCTACTATCAGGGCCGCAAGCTGGCGGGCATTCTGGTAGAGATGAGCGGTAGCGCCGGGGCCAGTTGTCATCTGGTGATCGGCATCGGTCTCAATCTGGCGATGCCTGCCCGCGAAGGTGAGAAGATTGATCAGGCCTGGGCCGAGCTGCGCCACATCAATCCCGAGCTGGTCGACCGCAATGAGCTTGCCGCCCGGATGATCGTCTATCTGCAGCAGGCGCTGCAGACCTTCGAGCAACACGGTCTGGCGAGCTTTGTCGAGCAGTGGAATCGGCTCGACCATTTCGCTGGTCGCCCCGTCCGTCTGTTGATGGGGGAGCAGGAGATCCGCGGTATCGCCCGTGGTATCGACGATCGCGGAGCCCTGCGGCTGGAGACGGGCGAAGGGGTCAAATTCTATCTGGGGGGGGAGCTCTCCCTGCGCCGGGGCGACTGAGGTTCAGCAAGGCCGCTCATGATACCAAATAGAAGAGGGGGCCCGCGGGCCCCCTCTTCGTTATCCGGCAACGGCAGTCATCATTTGCGCAGCTTGATCTGCTCGATGGCGTGCTCATGGCCCTTGGTCATGATGAGGTTGGCTCGCTCACGAGTTGGCAGGATATTCTCTTGCAAATTCAGATAGTTGATATCTTGCCAGATATTGCTGGCGATCCGAGTTGCCTCACTCTCCGTCAGCTTGGCGTAGTTATGGAAATAGGAGTCGGGATCCGAGAAGGCGCCGCTTCTGAACTTGAGGAAGCGTTCGATATACCAGGTACGCAGCAGGTCGGCATCGGCGTCCACATAGATGGAGAAGTCGACGAAGTCCGATACGAAGACCCGATGGGGCTCCTGAGGGTAATCCATGCCGCTTTGCAGCACATTGAGCCCTTCCAGGATCAGGATGTCCGGTTGCTCTACCACCTTCTTCTCGTCAGGGATGATGTCGTAGATAAGGTGGGAGTAGACCGGTGCTTCCACCTTCTCGTGACCGGCGCGGATATTAGCGACAAACTCCACCAGATGGCGGATGTCGTAGGATTCCGGGAACCCCTTGCGGCGCATCAGGCCGCGCTCTTCCAGTACCTTGTTGGGATAGAGGAAGCCGTCGGTGGTGACCAGCTCCACCCGAGGGTGTTCCGGCCAGCGCTCCAGCAGCGCCTGCAGAATACGGGCCGTGGTGCTTTTGCCCCCCGCCACGCTGCCGGCAATGCTGATGATATAGGTGCCCTTGCCGCGGGACTGACCGAGGAACTGCTCCAGTACCCGGCTACGACGCTGCTTGGCTTTGACATAGAGATTGAGCAGGCGGGAGAGGGGCAGGTAGATCTCTTCCACTTCCCGCAATGACACCTTCTCGTTGATCCCGCGCAGGGTCTGCAGATCGTGTTCGGTCAGGGTCAGGGGGACCGAATCGCGCAATAACGCCCATTGATCGCGGGTGAATTGCAGATAGGGGTTATGCTCTGTCGTCATGGTGTCATCACTGTTTCTTGGGCAGGGCGACCATACACCAAGGGTGGGGGGGCGACAAGGGACGCAGCAGGATTGGCTGATTTCCAGCCGCTTTTTTGCAAACTTCCCAGCAATAAAGCGTATTTTGCCAGGTTCAATGGTTGCATCCCCCAAATCCTTACAATAAAATGCGCGACGCTTGGATGTCTGTCGTCTATTTGCCGTGCAAAAGCGATAAAAACAGTGGGTGCAAGCAGAATTACCGCTGTGACAATCTGGCGTCTGGAGGGGTTCCCGAGCGGCCAAAGGGATCAGACTGTAAATCTGACGGCTCTGCCTTCGAAGGTTCGAATCCTTCTCCCTCCACCATATTTCTCTGCGGTTTGAGTTCTTTGGGTTAGAGAAATGCGGGCATCGTATAATGGCTATTACCTCAGCCTTCCAAGCTGATGATGCGGGTTCGATTCCCGCTGCCCGCTCCAAGATGCTGATATGGCTCAGGCGTTAGCAGAGCCGCACCCTAGGGTGAGTTCGGCAAGCGAACCAGCCATCAGTACCTCTCTCTTTCCCACCAGATTCAAATCCATCATATAAACTGTTCTGTGGTTAGCTTGCCACCGCGTACTCAGCGTTAGTTTAGAGGGACGATCATGTCTAAAGAAAAATTTGAGCGTAATAAACCGCACGTTAACGTGGGTACCATCGGCCACGTTGACCACGGTAAAACCACCCTGACTGCAGCTATCACCAACGTGCTGGCCAAGCATTTCGGTGGTAAAGCTTTCGCCTTCGACCAGATCGACAAGGCACCGGAAGAGCGTGAGCGTGGTATCACCATCAACACTTCCCACGTAGAATACGACACCGCTACCCGCCACTACGCCCACGTAGATTGCCCGGGTCACGCCGACTACGTTAAAAACATGATCACCGGTGCTGCCCAGATGGACGGCGCGATCCTGGTAGTAGCAGCGACTGACGGCCCGATGCCGCAGACTCGTGAGCACATCCTGCTGGGTCGTCAGGTAGGCGTTCCGTACATCATCGTGTTCATGAACAAGTGCGACATGGTAGATGACGAAGAGCTGCTGGAACTGGTCGAGATGGAAGTTCGCGAACTGCTGTCCGAGTACGACTTCCC
>NZ_JAAKVF010000007.1:0-164725 GCF_049175515.1 Aeromonas sp. 600479 | reverse complement strand
CCCGCAACCAACTTTTCGTCAGCTTGCGATTGTGTAAAGAATCGAAAGTAGACAAACGCCATCAAGCTACTGCTCGGCTTGAGGGTGACAATTCGGACGCGGGGTGGAGCAGCCCGGTAGCTCGTCGGGCTCATAACCCGAAGGTCGTCGGTTCAAATCCGGCCCCCGCAACCAATTCTCTGAACGTTACCTTCCTGCATTGCCAATCATTGAACAATCCTTCTTGATGCTCGTCACCATCTGGTGATTGCTGCTATTTCTGACGCTTTTTCAAGACCAAAACTGGTCGTATCAACCATTTGTTGGGTATCATCAGGTATCTCTTCATGGATGAGGCTCTCGCCTGTGATCACACCCTTCACTTATCTTCCTCCTGCTATTGAAAGCCGGGATGCCACGCTGGCCGAAGCCCTTGCCCAGGGACTGCCGTTGCAACTGCTGCTGATCGCCGAAGAGCAGAAGGAGGCATTACTGTCGTTACCAGCCCTGTCGGGGATCAACACCCAGTTGGCGCTTGGGCAAAAAGCACCCTTCACCCTGATGCATGGTTCCACCCTGTTGCTGGTCATATTTGTGGCTGGCAATGTGACGCGGGATCACCGTCTTTATAAGCAGGTCAGAGGCTGGATAGCCCCTCTTTCCGGGCTCAAGGTTGAACGGCTCGGGCTGCATCTGGAAGGTTTTTCCCCCTCCGAGCGGGTGATGCTGGCAGAATTGATGTTGTCCGCTCTGTTGGCCGCCAACCTTTCGTTGCCGACCAGCAAAAGCCGCAGCGGAAGTGGCTGGAGCTATCAGCAGTTGTCTGTTTCTCCTGCGGTGGTGCTGGATCTGGCTCGTATCTATAGCGAAGCGGGGGGCAATGGATTGGCCCGTCATCTGGCGGTGTTGCCCGCCTCCGAGCTGACGGCGGCCAGCTATCGCGAGTTTGTCAGCCAGCTTGCCCATGACGAAGGTTGGCAGTGCCATCACTATGATCAGGCACAGTTGGCCGAGCTGGGGGCCGGCGCCTTTTTGGCCGTCGCCCGTGGCTCGGAAGATAATCAGGGTGCCATGGTCAAGCTCAGCTACTACCCACCCAAGCCGGTGCGCCGTATTGCGCTGGTGGGCAAGGGGATCTGCCATGACTCCGGGGGCTATAACCTCAAAGTTTCCGGCAGCATGTATGGCATGCATCTCGATATGGGGGGTAGCGCAGTGGCGCTGGGTGCTCTCTACGCCATCAGCCGTGCTCAATTACCCTACGAGGTGCACTGCTGGCTGGCCATTGCCGAGAACCATATCGGCCCTCACGCCTATCGTCCAGGTGAAGTGGTGACCGCTATCAATGGCATCTCCATAGAGGTGGTTGATACCGATGCTGAAGGGCGAATGGTGCTGGCCGATACCCTGGTAATGGCGGCGCAGGATACCCCTGATCTGCTGATCGATTATGCGACCCTGACCGGGGCGTGCAAGCGGGCGCTGGGCAGCCGCTATAGTGGCGTCTTTACCAATCGCAGTGAATGGCTGGCATCACTGGTCAAGCTGGGTCAGCACAGTGGCGAGCGAGTTTGGCCCTTCCCGCTTGATGACGATTTCGACGACAACATCGAGAGCGAGTGGGCCGATCTGTTGCAGTGTGCGCCGGGCAGTTCGCCGGATCACATTGATGCGGCCCGTTTCCTCGCCCACTTCGTGCCCGAGCAGACCCCCTGGCTGCACTTCGACCTGAGCGGTTTTCGCAACAAGGGGGGCAATGGGGTGGTCTCCAGCGAAGTGACCGGCTTTGGTGTGCGTCTCACGCTGGATCTGCTGGCCAGCCCGCTTGGCAGAGTAGGTCGCCAAGCCTCTGAACAATCTGAATGATAACAAGGATTTATGTGAAACAACCAAGCTATGACTGGGTGCTGTTCGATTTGGATGAAACCCTGCTCGATTTTCCGGTCGCCTCTGCGCTGACGCACACTCTGCAGATCTATGGCGTACAGGCTGATGACGCCAGTATGGCGCAATACCACGCTCTCAACCACGGGCTCTGGCAGCAATACAACGACGGCGAGATCGATGCAACGGCGTTGCAGCAGACCCGCTTCTCCCTCTTTGCCCAGCAGGTTGCCGCCGATCCCATGGCGATGAACAACACCTTTCTGGAGCAGATCATTGCCCTTAGCATGCCTCTCGAAGGGGTGGTCGAGACCCTGCAGCAGCTACGCAGCAAGGTGCGGATGGGGATCATCACCAATGGTTTCAGCGTGCCTCAGCGGGGGCGGCTCGGTAAACTGGGTTGGAGCGAATGGTTCGAGCCGCTGGTGATCTCCGACGAGATCCGGGTGACCAAACCGGCGCCAGCCATTTTCCAGCACACCCTCTCGCTGATGGGGGCTCCGGATCCTGCCAGAGTGCTGATGGTGGGTGACAATCCCAAGACCGATATTGCCGGTGCGGCTGCACAGGGGCTTGCTACCTGTTGGTATAACCCGCGCAAGCAGGGTGACGAATGTGATGCCACCCACGAGATCCATCACTTCTCCCATCTAACTGACATCGTGCTCGGTCAGGAGTGAAGATTAAGTTGTGCATGATGTGCCGTTGAAAGGAACCCGCTTAGAGAACAGGAGAGCCATCGGCTCTCCTGTTGTTATTCTGCGAGCGAGGTATGGGTGTAGCGGGTCAGGATCTGTTGATATTCTGGACTTTGCTTGAGTTGGTCAATCGCCTGATTGAGTCGATCCAGCTGTGCTTGCGATGTGCTCTTTTTGCTGAGCATAAGATGGACTGGGGTGCGCTCGATACGAAGCAGGATATGGAGCTGTTTCAAGGTAATGCCCTGATCTTTCCACTCTTGCAAGCTGTTCGGGTCGAGGATAAACCCCTGGATCCGCCCGCCATTGAGCATCTTGAGCAGTTGCTCCAACGTGAACCGTTCCTGCAGCCGAGGTTGAACTTTGGGGTCGGCGACAAGGCGGCGGAACGCCTCACCGTAGTCAAACCCCTTGAGCAGGCCGATATGAAAATCGGGAGTGTTGATCAGCTGCTCCAGAGTCGTGATCTTGCGCCAGCGCGGTTCATCCTCTTTGCGGATGATGATGACCGTTTCCTCTTCCCGATAGGGGTGGCTGAAGCGGGCATATTGCTGCCGTTCGATGGTGATGTTGGCTGACATGGCCAGTTGTACCGTGCCAAATTCTAATTCGTGCAGTACCCGGGTCCATGGCATTTCAATGAAACGGGGTTGATAGTCAGCCCGCTGCAGGATGGCGTTGAGCAGTTCGATATCCAACCCTTGCAACTGATGCTGTTCGTTGCGATAGCTGAACGGTTGCCAGTTGCTCCAGCCAACGACCAAAGACTCCTGTGCAGTAACCTGGCAGCATAAACACCATAACAACAAGAGTCTGTACACGACTCATCCCCTCGAACCGGCTCATATAGTCGAGTATTGGACAGGAATGGGAGTGTCACCAGTGATACGGTAAAGAGAGGATGCACCGGCAGGTGCATCTTTCAGAGCTCGTGGGCGTGGAATCCCTTGCGATAACGGGCTTCGCAGCGCGGGCAGCGTTGCAGGGTCGGATCCTGTTCCAGCTGTTCAATGGCCAGCGGCTCTTCACAATCGGAGCAGAGGCCATAGAGGCCGAGATCCATCTGGCAGAGTGCTGCATCGATCCGCTTGAGGCGGGCCACGCTCTGCTCTACCTTCGGCAGATCAAGCCGACTGGTCAGTTCTACAAGTTGATCCTGCTCGCAGTGACCGACCTGTTCGGCCCATTCATCACGGCGGCAGGCTTTGAGCTGACCGATCAGCGTTTCTCGTTCTTGGGCCCAGTCGGACAGCAGGCGATTACGCCAGCCAGCCAGCTGTGCTTGCGTCATTTCACACACATTATCCCCCACAGGACAGACAGCAGTTTCGGGGCAGTATAGGGATCCGATAACTCTATCAAGATGACATGCGTCAAGTTAAACGTGGTTAGCCGTGGCTTTTGGCCGCTTGCAGCAGGGCATCGCGGATGGGGTCGGTCTCTTTGAGTATCCTGATCTCCTGAAACAGCAGGTCCGCTTCGGGATATTCCCGCTTGAGATAGCTGAACCACTGCTTGATACGGCTGGGGTAGTAGTCGGCTTTTTCGCTGGCCAGATCCTGCTCGGTGTAGCTCACCATCAGCTGCAGCACCTCGGCCCAGCTCATGTGCGGGCAGCCGGTTTTCATCACATTGGCCAGATTGGGCAGGGAGATGGCGCCGCGCCCTACCATCAGGGCATCGCAGCCAGAGACGCTGGCACAGGTGAGGGCATCTTTGTGATCCCAAATTTCGCCGTTGGCGGTGACGGGGATGGGCAGGGCGCGGCGAATGGCGTCCACATACTCCCAGTGGGCGGGGGCCTTGTACCCTTCGCGCTTGGTGCGCGCATGAACGGCCAGCTCGTTGGCGCCCCCCTGGAAGACAGCCTGGGCGTTCTCCAGATAGAGCTCCTTGTCATCGTAACCGAGCCGAATTTTGGCGCTCACCGGCAGATGGGCGGGCACTGCCTCGCGTACCGCTTTGACGATGCGGTAGATGGTCTCGGGCTCTTTGAGCAGCACCGCACCGCCCTTGCTCTTGTTGACCGTGGGGGCGGGGCAGCCGAAGTTGAGATCGACCCCCGGGGAACCGAGCTCGATGGCGCGCACAGCGTTCTCGGCCAGCCACTCGGGATGTTGCCCCAGCAATTGCACCCGCACCGGGGTGCCTGCGCGGGTTTTGCCATCTTGCAGCAGTTCAGGGCAGAGGCGATGGAACACCTTGGCGGGCAGCAGTTGGTCGACCACCCGGATAAATTCACTCACGCAGAGGTCGTAATCATTGACGGAGGTGAGTACCTCCCGCATCAGGTGATCCAGCACCCCTTGCATGGGGGCCAAAATAACGCGCATAACCGGTTCCGAAGGACAAACAGAGAAAAAAGAGCGCAGATTGTAGTGGTAACGGGGCTGGTTGTCAGCCGTCACGCCATGGGAATGGGCAGGTTCAGGTCATTACTGGTTCACAAGCCCTGTAATCCGGGGCATCAGTTGCCGTGATAATGGGAATCGTTGTCAACATGGGGGCTGATCCTGTTAGGATGGCGCAAGAGCATGCAAGAGGGGCTGCGATGAAACGTTGGTGTTTGATGGGGTTGGGCTGGCTGGCATTCGTAACTGGCATCATCGGCATAGTGCTGCCCCTGTTGCCGACCACGCCCTTCATGCTGCTGGCGGCGGCGCTATTTGCCCGCTCGTCCCCCCGTTTTCACCACTGGCTGCTGGCCCATCCCTGGTTTGGCCCACCCATTGCAGACTGGCAGCAGTATCGCGGTATTCGCCGTCATGCACGGCGGCGCGCCATTATCTTCATTCTGCTCACCTTCTCGGTGTCGCTGGCGGTGGTGCCACTGCTGTGGGTCAAGGGGTTGCTGGTTATCATAATGGTGATCCTGCTCACTTGGTTAATGCGCCTGCCGGTGCTGGAGCCAGTTGCAATGGTGAAGTGAAGTCCCTAAGCTATTGCAGCAATAATGCTATGGAGTCGGCCTGTCATTTTTGCGTGACAGGCTTTTTTATTTCCCGCAGAAGGGAATTGAGAAAAAATGGCCACCCCTGGGTCAAAAAAATAAGCGGTCAACACATGAATCCGGAAACCCTGAAATTTATCGAAGCAAGCATCAAGACCATTCCCGACTATCCGAAGCCGGGCATTCTGTTTCGTGACATCACCAGCCTGATTGAGAACGCCGAGGCCTTCAAGGCCACCATCGATCTGCTGGCCAATCATTATCGTGATCAAGGGATCACCAAGATTGTTGGCACCGAAGCTCGCGGCTTCATCTTTGGCGCGCCGGTTGCCTATGCCATGGGGCTGGGCTTTGTGCCGGTCCGCAAGCCGGGAAAGCTGCCCCGCGAAGTGATCGAGGAGTCCTATGCCCTCGAGTACGGCACCGATACTCTGCAACTGCACACCGATGCCATCGTGCCCGGTGACAAGGTACTGGTAGTGGACGATCTGCTCGCCACTGGCGGTACCGTCGATGCCACCGTCAAGCTGATCCGCCGTGCCGGTGGTGAAGTGGCCGATGCGGCCTTCATCATCTCCCTGCCCTCTCTCGGTGGTGATGCCCGCCTGACTGCCTCTGGTATCAAGGTGGTCTCACTGGTCGAACTGGCTGGCGAGTAATGCCTCTTCGGCCCGATCCTCTGCATCGGGCCTGCGTTGAACCGATGCCTATGTGGGCATCGGTTTGAAAATCAAGCGATCCCTCCCGCTCTGACCGATAGCCGATACAGCCAGCCCGCCATTTGTGTTAGCATCCGGCCTCAATGCCCTGTCTTCCCTGCATGATGGATTTATGAGCTATCAGGTTCTGGCGCGTAAATGGCGCCCCCATACGTTTGAACAAGTGGTTGGTCAGCAACATGTGCTGACTGCCCTGACCAACGCCCTGGATCAGGGACGGCTGCATCACGCCTATCTGCTGAGCGGCACCCGCGGCGTCGGCAAAACCACCATCGCCCGTATTCTGGCCAAGAGCCTCAACTGCGAGCAGGGGATCAGCAGCCATCCGTGTGGCGTCTGCGATACCTGCCGCGAGATCGATCAGGGCAACTTTGTCGACCTGCTGGAGATTGACGCGGCGTCCCGCACCAAGGTGGAAGATACCCGCGAGCTGCTCGACAACGTGCAGTACCGTCCGGCCCGCGGTCGCTTCAAGGTCTATCTCATCGACGAAGTGCACATGTTGTCGCGCCACAGCTTCAACGCGCTGCTGAAAACCCTGGAAGAGCCGCCCCCCTATGTGAAGTTTCTGCTGGCCACCACGGATCCGCAGAAGCTGCCCATTACCATTCTCTCGCGCTGCCTGCAGTTTCATCTGAAGAGTCTGGATCAGACCCAGATCGCTAAGCAGCTCGAATGGGTGCTGGATCAGGAGGGCCAACCCTTCGAACCGCGCGCCCTGCTGGCCTTGGCCAAAGCGGCTGACGGTAGTATGCGCGATGCCCTGAGCCTGACCGATCAGGCGCTGGCCCACGGCAATGGTAGTGTCCGCCTCGACAGCGTGCTAACCATGCTGGGTACGCTCGATCACCGTCATCTGCACCAGCTGCTGGAAGCCATTTTGCGGCAAGATGCGCCGGCAACCATGGCCAAGATCACCGAGATCGCCACCCTTGGTCCCGATTTTGATCAGCTCCACGCAGAGCTGGAAGGCTTGCTCCATCGCATAGCCATGGCCCAGCTGCTACCTGCCAGCGTGCAGGAGCAGGGGGCGGATGCTGATGCCCTGCTGCAACTGGCCAAGGCGATGAGCCCGGAAGAGGTGCAGCTCTGCTACCAGATTGTGCTGGGTGGCCGCAAAGATCTGCCCTGGGCACCTGATGGCCGCACCGCGCTGGAGATGACCTGCCTGCGGATGCTCGCCTTCTCGCCAAGGCGCGATGCCCTGCATCCTGCCAGCCTCACCGCATTGCCCCCGTCAATGACAAGCAGTGCAACTCCGGTAGTCTCTTTGCCGGGAAAGCGCCCGGCCGCTGAATCGGCCGCTCCGGCACCGATCAGCGGCGCCGTGCCTGCACCGTTAGCCAGCCCTGTTGCTACCAGTGCTGTGCCCGTGGTGGATCTTTCCCTGCCTGCGATGACTGATGACACCGGCAACCTCGCAGACAGCGAGGAAGAGGCGCAAGCCGCCGAGCTGTTCAGTCAGCAGGATGAGCTGCTGCGCGAGGCGACCGGTATGGGTTATCAGGCCGAGTCGGCCACGCTCTCTGGCGTGAATAGCGGCATGGCGGTTGACGCTGCGAGTTGGGGAGAGAGGGCTGCTGCAAACCCGACACTTTCGGTACCAAGTGACGCCGCTCAGATGGCTGCAGGGGAGATGGCGCCTGTACAGATGAATTGCGCTTCGACTGCGCCAGCTCCGGAAGTGCTTGAGCCAGTCTCGGCGGTGTCGACCATGCAGAGTCTGCTGGGCAAGCGCAATATGCTGCGTAGTCGTCAACGTGGAGAGAGCAGCGCGCCAGCACCTGCGCCCCGTGCGGTGCCGGTTGTGCCTGTGCGTCAGGCTGCTGTCCCTGCGCCAGATGCGAAGCGTGCAGCGTCGTCTGCTATCAGTCAGGCTGCAACCCCAAGTGGCTCCGCCATGGGGCAGTTTGGCGAGCAGCCACCGGTGGATCTCTATACCGACAGCTACGACGAGTCCAGCGATAACGGGGATTACGAGGAGTACCTCAGCCAGAGCTTTATGGCCTCGCCAGTGCCGGATCCTGTTCGTAGTTCATCCAATCACACCACACCTACTGCGATCCAACCCGCGCAGCCGACCGATCTGCCACCCTGGGATCTGGAGGGGCAGCCTGCTTGGCATGATAGCGTTCGTCAGGAACCAGCACCGCTGGCACCAGCTCTACTGCCCCAGGTTCAACTCGAGAGTGAGCCTGCTCCTCCTCAGCCGGTGATGGAGACCATCGACTGGGATGAGCTCGAGAGCGACAGCGAGCCGCAAGAGGGGGAGGCGACCCGCCTTATTCCCTCCTCGTTGCTCAATGGTTGTGGTGACGCTTGGGCCGAGTTGATTGCTCACACCCAGGTGGGTGGTCGGCTGCGCCAGCTCGCCATCAACTCGGTGATGACGCGGGAAGGGGATAAAGTCCTGCTAACCCTCAAGCCCGAGCAGCGCCATCTGGTGAGCGACAAGGCGCGCGCCGATCTGGCCGAGATCATCGGGCCTGCGCTGGGGCAACCGGTACAGGTCGAGGTAACGCTCGGTGTGGTGCCTGACAAGGAGACTCCCCTTGAGATCGAGCATCGCCTCTATCTGGGGGTACGCGAGCAGGTGACCCGGGATCTGGAGCAGGATCCCAACGTACAGTTTTTAGTTCAGCGGTTTGGTGCCGTGCTCCATCACGAGAGCATCGAGCCCCTCAACCGCTAAATTCCGTGGCCGGGAGCTGGCTCCCGGTTGAAAAGCAGTTTGGCTGTCCCCATCTAGGACAGACAAGCCCACAGCCCGGCGCTGGATGCCGGATTTCAAGACGAGAGACGACATATGTTTGGTAAAGGTGGAATGGGTAACCTGATGAAACAGGCCCAGCAGATGCAAGAGCGTATGCAGAAGATGCAAGAGCAGCTTGCCCAGATGGAAGTGACCGGTGAAGCCGGTGCCGGCATGGTCAAGGTCACCATGACTGGTAGCCACAGCGTCCGTCGCATCGAGATCGATCCCTCCCTGATGGAAGATGACAAAGAGCTGCTGGAAGATCTGGTTGCCGCCGCTTGCAACGATGCCGTGCGCCGCGTGGAAGAGCAGAATAAGACCAAAATGGGCGAACTGACCGGTGGCATGCAACTGCCGCCAGGGTTCAAGATGCCGTTCTAAGGCGACTTTCCCCGCGCATTCTTGCTCCCTTGTCGCTAGCCATTCTGGCCATGGCAAGGGATACGTCCGAGGGACCCCAAAACGCAGCAGTTATCGCCCGTGCGATAGCGCTGCGTTTTTTATGCATGCTATGCAGGTATGGACCGGATGGATCAGCCCCCTTGTGGGGAGAGGTGGCCACCACACAGGTAAATTACGTCGTGAATTGCTACGCCTCGCAGAAGGGGGCGCTATTTGTCGATACCTGCTATCGGATATCCCGGTTTGGCCCGGAGGGGCGGGATCGGCATAATGGCGGCTTGCCGTATTGAGGAGATTGTATGAAATATATCGGAGCCCACGTCAGTGCGGCCGGCGGGGTGGAGAATACCATCGCCCGTGCCCAGGCCATCGGGGCCAACGCGTTTGCCCTCTTTACCAAGAATCAGCGTCAGTGGCAGGCGGCCCCCTTGTCGGATGCCACCATCCGCGCCTTCAAGGCGGCCTGTGACAAGGCCGGTTTTCTGCCGCAGCAGATCCTGCCCCACGACAGCTATCTCATCAACCTGGGCCACCCGGATCCCGATGCTCTGGCAAAATCCCGCGATGCGTTTCTCGATGAGATGAAGCGCTGTGAGCAGCTGGGGCTTTGCTATCTGAACTTCCATCCAGGTAGCCATCTCAAGCAGATCCCAGAGGCGGCCAGCCTCAAGCTGGTGAGCGAGTCGATCAACTGGGCACTGGAGCGCAGTGAAGGGGTAACGGCGGTGATCGAGAACACCGCCGGGCAGGGGACCAATCTCGGCTGGTCGTTCGAGCACCTCGCCACCATCATCGAGGGGGTGGAGGACAAGAGCCGGGTCGGGATCTGTTTCGATACCTGCCACGCCTTTGCCGCCGGCTACGATCTGCGCACCGCCGAGAGCTGTGCCGCCGTCTTTGCCGAGTTCGACCGCACGGTGGGTTTTCACTATCTCAAGGGGATGCATATCAACGGTGCCAAGTGCACCTTCGGCAGCCGGGTCGATCGCCATCACAGCTTGCGCGAGGGCAATCTGGGGGAGGCGGTATTCCACCACATCATGAATGATGATCGCTTCGATCGCATTCCGCTTATCCTCGAAACTATAGACGAGTCCATCTGGGGTGAGGAGATCAGCTGGTTGCGCAGTCTGGCGCAGTGATACCGAACAGGTGAATCAAAGAGAGGGAGCCGTGGCTCCCTCTCTGCTTTTTCTGTCATTGGCGGGCGGGCCGGCCAGCGGCGCTCCGAGCGGGCGTTACTCTGCGTGGCTCACCTCGGCATCCTTCACCTGAGCTCGGCAGAAGTGGATAAAGTGGCGCAGGGAGGTGGAGTGGTACTTCTGCTTGTGCCAGATAAGGGAGAGCTGGCGCGGGAAGCGACGGGAGAGGGGCAGGGCGATCAGTCGCCCATCTGCCAGGCGATCCGAGGCTGCCAGCCGGGAGATAAAGGAGATGCCAAGCCCCTTCTCCACCGCCAGCATCACCGCCTCCAGGGTGTTGAGTTCAAGCCCTGGTTGCCAGCGGGGCAGCTCGGGCTGGATCTGCTGGATAAATTGCTCGCGACTGCCCGATTGCGCTTCACGCAATACCCAGGTCTCGCCCCCCAGACGGGAGAGGGAGAGCTCCTTCTTGTTGGCAAGCGGGTGACCGGGTGGGGCCACCACCAGCATCTCGTCCTGCAGCCAAGGTTCGGCGAGCAGGTCGGGGTGGTGGTTCTCCCCCTCGATCAGCGCCATATCCAGCTCGAAGTTGGCCAGCGCATGACAGAGCAGGTGAGTGTTGTTGATGGTCACCTTGGGGGGGAGCCCCAGCTCCTGTTTGCTGCTGGCGAGCAGGGTGGGGAGCAGGTAGTTGCCGATGGTCTGGCTGGCACCAAGGCGCAACTGGCCGCTCGGCTCGGCATCGGGGCTGAACAGGTTCTCGATATCCTGCATCCGGGTCAGCAGCTCTTCGGCGGCCGGTTGCAGCAGGCGCCCCTCGTTGTTGAGCTGCAATCTGGGGTGAATGCGGTCAAACAGCGGGGTGGAGAGCTGGCGCTCCAGCTCCTGCAGCGACTGGGAGACAGCCCCCTTGCTCAGGCATAGCTCGTTGGCGGCAAGGCCAAGATTGCCATAGCGGGCAATGGTGGCGAACACTTTCAGCTGCTGCAGGGTCAGTTTCATTGTGTTTGGTTTTCCTGAATGATTGATTCAATTCATTTAGATATCGTAAACGATAAGGGGCCATTATCCTATCGCCATCGTCATCAATAGAAAGGTGTCATCATGATCGCAAGAACCCGTAAATCACTGGCTGCCGCCCCAACCCCTATGGCGGGTTTGGCGCTGGGCATCGCCAGCCTTGGTTGGTGTTGGGAAAATGCCGGTCACTTCGATGGCCGGATGCAGCTGCTGGGCGCCGCCATTGCGGCCGTGCTGCTGGTGATCCTGACCTTCAAGTTTCTGCTTCACCCCCGCCTGCTGTTGCAGGATCTCGCTCACCCCGTGGTGGGTAGTGTGGTACCGACCTATGCCATGGGCACCATGGTGGTCTCGAAAGCGCTGGGTATGATTGCACCGCAAGCGGGCGAAGCCCTCTGGCTGTTTGCCGTGGCAGTTCACCTGCTGTTCCTGGCCACTTTTATCTGGCATCGCGCCAAAGAGTTTGAAATCCACCACATGGTGCCGAGCTGGTTCGTGCCGCCGGTGGGGATCATCGTGGCTGACGTCGCCTTCCCGGGCGGTCAGTTTGCGCCGCTGGCCAACGGTCTGCTCTGGTTCGGGATCATCTGCTACGGCCTGATGCTGCCGCTGATGCTCTATCGCCTGATCTTCAGTCATGAAGTGCCGGATGCCGCCAAACCGACCATCGCCATTCTGGCTGCCCCTGCCAGCCTCTCTCTGGCCGGTTACCTGACCGTCAACCAGGAGCCGTCACTGCTGCTGGTGGCCGTGCTGCTGGGGATTGCCATTCTGATGACCGGTATCATCTATCTGGCTTTCATCAAATTGCTGCGTCTGCCCTTCTCGCCAGGTTATGCCGCCTTCACCTTCCCGCTGGTGATCGGTGCCACTGCCCTGTTCAAAGTAGCCCATCTGGTTGAAGGGTTTGCGCAAGGGAGTCACTACGTTGAGCAGATAAGATTGCTGGCCCACTTCGAGCTTGGGGTTGCTACCGTGATCGTCGGGTATGTGGCGCTGCGTTACCTGATGTTTTTTCTGCCGCAGCGTGATACCGAAATGAATAACGGCATTACCCGCCAGGGTGCTCATCGCTGACGCTTGACGATGTGATATCGAAAAATGGTCAAGCAGTGCGCTCCGAGAGCGACGGGATAAACGGCCAGTCATACGATGGTTGGACCAAGAGCCACCACTCTGGTTGTGTAACGAACAAAATGCCCCGTAGTGCGGGGCATTTTTTTGTGGTTCTTTGACCTCGCGCTCGTGTCGGGCTGCTGGCCATGGAATTAACTGGTATTACCTGTCAGGATGACTACAATGCAGCACAACTTTTTTGCTTGACCCCGAATCATGTCTCCCCAAGATCCCGTATTTAATTCCTCCTTTGAAACCCGTTTTCTGCATCCCCGTTACTGGTTCAGTTGGCTGGCCCTCGGCGTATTGATGCTGCTGGCGTTTGTGCCGGTACGATTGCGCGATCGTTTGGCCGATGCCCTGGCGCCGCTGGTGTTTCGCGTCTCTAAAAAACAGATCTATATCGCCAGAACCAACCTAGAAATCTGCTTCCCGGACAAGAGCCCGGAAGAGCGGGATGCCATTGCGCTGACCTCGATCCGGGTCGGCCTCAAGAGTTTGCTGGGATTTGGCGAGTTCACCATGCGCAGTCAGCGTTATCTGATGAGCCGGATGCAGGTGAGTGGCTGGGAACACATCGAGGCTGAGCGGGTTGCCGGTCGGCCGGTGATCCTGGTGGTTCCCCACACCTGGCCGGTGGATGCGGCCGGTTATTGCTTCACCCAGCGTGGGGTGCCGATGTGCACCATGATGAAACGGGCGCGCAATCCGGTGTTTGACTGGCACCTCAACCGGGCGCGAGCCAAGAACGGTTGCCGCGTCTATGAGCGCAGCGCCGGGATCAAGGCGGTGATCCGAACCATCAAGAGTGGTCGCAGCTTCTTCTACTTGCCGGATCAGGATCATGGCCGCGAGAAGAGCATCTTTGCCCCTTTCTTTGGCCACCCCAAGGCGACCCTGCCAGCTTTGCCCCGTCTGGTGCAGGTGAGCGGCGCCAAGGCGGTGCCGCTACTCGCCTGCTATGACGAAGAGCACCACTGCTACCGGTTGGAGATAGATGCGCCGTTTGACAACTATCCCACCGAGGAGGTGATGGCCGATACCTGTCGGATGAACGATATGGTGCAACAGCAGCTGACGCGCCATCCGGGCCAGTACATGTGGTTCCTCAAGATCTTCGATACCCGTGAAGATCAGGAGGGGCCGGATGGCCTCTACGAAGCGGGGATCCAGCGGATCCGCAAGGGATTGTCGCCCCATGGTTGACCCTGACACCGGATTTATTGAAATGGCCCGTTGTGGGCCATTTTTTATGGTCACTCGTCTGATCAGTACCTGCTGATCGGCGGACAGCCTGCTCAGGGTAGAAAAAAATGTCAGGATAACTACAATAACCGCTTGTTTTTGATGACTTGATGGCCGCCATGTCCCCGTTAGATCCGGTATTTGATACCTCATTTCATATTCGCCTGCTGCATCCCAAATGGTGGGGCAGCTGGTGCGCGCTGGGCCTGCTCTCCCTTTTGGCATTTACTCCTGCAAGGCTGCGGGATCGTTTTGCCGATCTGGTCTCTCCAACCCTGCTGCGTTTCTCGAAAAAGCAGGCCTATATTGCCGACACCAACCTCAGGATCTGTTTTCCCGAGCTGGACGCCGCCGCACGGCAGGCACTGCTGCTCAAATCGATCCGGGTCGGTCTCAAGACCTTTATGGGCTTTGGCGAGCTCAGCTGGCGCAGCAAGGCTCGCCTGACCCGCCGCGTCAAGGTGAGCGGCTGGGAGCATGTGCAAGCGGAGCAGACCGCAGGCCGTCCGGTGATCCTGGTGGTGCCTCATACCTGGGCGGTCGACATGATTGGTCGCTACTTCTCCATGATGGGCATCGAGATGTGCACCATGATGAAGAGCCCGAAAGATCAGGTTTTTGACTGGTACATCAACCGCGAGCGGGCCAAAGGGGGCAAGGTCTATGAGCGCAGTGTCGGTATCAAGCCGGCGATCAAGTCGATCCGCGCTGGCGCCAGTTTTTTCTATCTGCCGGATCAGGATCACGGCCGCGAGGCGAGCGTGTTTGTTCCCTTTTTCGGCCGCCCCAAAGCAACCCTGCCGGCGCTGCCCAAGCTGGTGAAGCTGACTGGCGCCAGAGCGGTGCCCATCTTCGCCAGCTATGACGAGGATGAGGGGTGCTATCTGTTGGAGATCGAGCCGCCGTTTGACCCTTATCCCACCGCCGATCTGCTGGCAGACGTCAACGCCATGAACCGGGTAGTGGAGATGCAGGTGGCACGTCATCCCGAGCAGTACATGTGGTTTCTCAAGATCTTCGAAACCCTGGAGCATCAGGAGGGGGATGACGGACTCTATGAAGCGGGTATTCAGCGTATTCGTCAGGGCTTGCCGCCCGAGCCTTGAAAATTGGCCCGCTTGCGGGCCAATTTTGTTGGCATCGAGATCTTTCGTATGTGGTCTGTTGCCGGTGGTTTTTAAGGTGAACGGGTGGACAAAAACAGCGCAAACAGGGGATAACAGGGTGTCTTATGTCAGGGATAGGCAGGTGCGTGTGCGCGGAGCTATCTTCGAGAGCGGAAATAGGGTAGAAGGGCGGCCATGAAAATTCCAAATCGAATCCAACCTCTGGTTGATGACGGCCTGGTCGATGAGGTCGTCAGCCGGTTGATGAGCGGCAAAGAAGCCGATGTCTATGTGGTGCGCTGCGGCGACGAGATCCGTTGCGCCAAAGTTTATAAAGAGGCATCCAAGCGCAGCTTCAAGCAGGCCGTGGTCTATCAGGAGGGGCGCAAGGTGCGGGGCAGCCGAGATGCTCGCGCCATGGAGAAGGGCTCCAAGTACGGTCGCAAGCAGCATGAAGAGGTGTGGCAGAACACCGAAGTCGATGCCCTGTTCAAGCTGGCGGCGGCCGGTGTGCGGGTGCCACAGCCTTATATCTGCCTCGATGGCGTCCTCTTGATGGAGCTTATCACCGATGAGGATGGCAATGTCGCGCCACGCCTCAACGATGTGGCGCTCACTCCCGAGCAGGCGGTCATCGATCACCACAAGGTGATCCGCTATGTGGTGCGGATGCTCTGCGCCGGCCTTATTCACGGCGATCTCTCGGAGTTCAACGTGCTGGTGGATGAACATGGCCCTGTCATCATCGACCTGCCCCAGGTGGTGGATGCCGCCGCCAACAACCAGGCCAAGGCGATGCTGGAGCGCGACGTCAACAACATGCGCAACTACTACGGCATGTATGCACCCGAGCTGCTCAAGACCCGTTATGCCCAGGAGATGTGGGCGCTGTTTGAAGATGGCAAACTGACCCCCGAGAGCGAACTGACCGGTCACTTTGAAGAGAGCCGCGCCGCCATCGATCTCGATTCGGTGCTGCAGGAGATCGAGAGCGCCGAAGAGGAGGCCTATGCACGTCAGGCCAGGCTAAAGGCTGAGCAGGAAGACAGCTACTAACGGTTTTGCCACGTTCGCAAAAAGAGCGCCTCCGGGGCGCTCTTTTTATTGTGCTATCTGCCTGGTTGACTCCTGTCGGGGTGATGGCATGACAGAGAGTTGGCAATATGGTGGAGACATCTATTCTATCCGGCCAGCAGGGCTCATGAGAGAAGATGATCGGGCTGCAGTGGCTGCGGTTCGCTGTGGTGGGGCTCCTGCACACAGGCCCGTTGCCTTCCTGTCTGTTTGGCGGCGTAAAGCGCACGATCGGCCCGCAGGTAAGCGTGCTCGAATCCCTCGTCAGGATGCAGCGAGGTGAGGCCGATGCTGAGGCTGATGGGGCCACCGGCCAGCTCCCGCGTCGCATCGGCGATCTGTTGCTGCAGGGTGTGGCAGTAGTGAGTGAGATCCAGTGGCTGCGCGAGCAGCAGCGCCAGCTCATCGCCGCCAAGCCGACCGGCCACCCCCTCGGCAGGCAGGGTATTGGCGATCACCTGCCCCACGGCCCGCAGCATGTCATCACCGGCGGGGTGGCCGTGGCGGTCGTTGATCTGCTTGAAGTTGTCCAGATCGATCAGCAGCAGCTGGCAAGGGGATGTTGTGCCGCCGCGCTGTGCCACTTGTTGTTCGAAATAGTGGCGGCTGAACAGGCCGGTCAGTTCATCCTGATTGGCGCGCAGCTCCAGTTTGCGCTGAGCCTGCATTAACGCGTGCTGTTGGCGTGTATGAACCAGGCTCAGCAGCAGATAACTGCGGGCGATGGTAAAGAGCAGGCTGAGCAGTATCACCGGCCCGAGCAGGGGGTCGGTGAAGGTATTGGCCGCCAGTTCGGGGTACCAGAGGTGTTTGGCGATCCGCAGCAGTTGCAATAACAGTTGCAGGCCGAGCAACAGGATGGCAAAGCGCAGTACCCGATAGACAGGGACCAGCCGCTGGTAGCGCCAGAGCTGCCAGATAAGCAGCGCAATCTGCAGCGAGAGCACGCCGGAGAGTACGATGATCCGGCTGTGAACATCAGAGAGGGGGTGCTGCAGGGCGGTCAGGGCAAACAGGGCGAAACCGCCGAGGGTAACGGCGGGAAGCAGCCAGCCCAGCTGGTCCGCTTCACGTCGAAAGAAATGACGCATCCCCCTTTCATAGAGCGGGATTGTCGTCATCAATAGCAAGTTGGTGCAGAGAATATTGGCAAGGGAAGCATCTCCCTCAAGGGGGCGCAGCAGCAGGCAACTGAATGCCCCCGCGATTACAAGTTCCCCCGCAGACCAGTAGCTCAACGCTCGGATATGGCGATGGGAGTGCCACATGGCGGCGAAAATGGTGGCGACCCCCACATGTGACAGCGTGACAAACAGCACCAGACTCAACAACTGGGCCGAGGAAAACAGACTTGGCATCAAGGGGCTCTCTGGGAAGTCACCTGTGGACGAACGGGCGATGGGGTATCGCCCGCTGGCAGGATCCGATCACAACATGAATTCAACCTATGATCAATTGGTTAAATGGTCGAATCTGTTTGCTCTCTACTTCTTGCACGATGGCCACAGCTGACTCGATTTATCAGGGGATAAAGGGAGATCTTATTGTTTTATCGGGCAATTGTGCTGCGAGAAATATGGCCGTGTTGGCGACACTGTTGCCCCCACCGCCAGCCCTCGTGTTAATCGCAGGTTGCAGCAGGCAAGCGCATTACGATGGCCTCCCTGCCCAGATGGGTCAGCAGACGGCGCACGTCGTCGAGGCGGATGATCAGAGTGGCGGTGTTGACCAGCGGATGGCACTGCACCTGTTCGGCCTGCCAGATGGCTTCGTCTACCACCAGCTCTACCGCTTTTCCCCTATCGCGCACCATGGCGAGCAGGGTCACCGAGCCCGGGGTGAGGCCGAGCACCGCATCGAGTCGCTCGGGTGAGCCAAAGCTCAGCCGTTTGACCCCGAGCATGGCTGCCAGCCCCTTGAGGTCGACCCGGTTCTCCTCCGGACTCACCACCAGAAACAGCCGCTCGCTTTTCGGGTCGCGCAAAAAGAGGTTCTTGGTCTTGGCGGCGGGCAGGTCGGGCAGCAGCCTGCTCGCCTCCTCACAGGTATACACCGGGGGATGTTCAACACGCTGGTAGGGGATAGCCAGCTGATCCAGCAGGGAATAGATTGCCACAAAGACTCCTTTTGTCGGCGAAGAGTGGTCAGAACGGGATGGGCGGGAATAACGACCGGATCGAGCTTACCAGTTTGACTCCCGCCTCGCAGCCAGCGTGACGATTGCGAGCAGGTACTGTATGAACGTACAATGGTGCTATTCTCGGACAGCCCCTTTACGCTTCATGACTGCAACCCAGCCCACCGTACCCGCCACTCCGCCCCTCGACGGTTTTATCCTGACCCGCCACGGTCGGGACGTGCGCGGTCGCAACGGGCAGGCTGCAACCACCGAAATCGTGATGTGGCTCTGGAGCGCGCAGGGGCCGGTGCGGGTGGTGGTGCCGGGGCAGGAGCCGGTGTTCTTTTTGCCACAGAGCCATATGGCAGAAGCCGCCGAGCTATTCAAAGGGGCCGGGGTGAGCGGGCGGTTTCGCCGCCTGCCGATGCACACTTTCGATGGCCGCCCTGTGGTGGGCTGCTATTTCGCCACCCTGAGTGCCTTTCACCGCGCCATCGAGCTGCTGCTTATTCGCGGGCTGGAGCACTTTGAGGCGGATATCCGGCTGCCGGAGCGGTTTCTGATGGAGCGTTTCATCACAGCTGGTGTGCGTTTCGATGGCCGGGCGGTGAAGAAGGGAGGCAAGCAGGGCTACTGGGAGGTGAACGAGGCGCGCTGCGCGCCGCAGGCGGTGACGCCAACCCTCTCCTGGGTGTCCCTCGACGTGGAGTGCGCCATGGACGGTGCCCTCTTCTCGGTCGGCCTTTACAGTGAACAGGATGCGCGGGTCATCATGATCGGCACCCCGGAATCGGATGCCGAGAGCTGGGGCACTCAGGTCCAGTGGGTAGAGGACGAGAGCGCCTTGCTGAGTGCGCTGGAGAACTGGTTCAGCCTGCATGACCCCGACCTGGTGATTGGTTGGAACGTGGTCAATTTTGACTTTCGCCTGCTGCTACGCCGCGCCGAGCTTAACAAGCGGCGGCTGCGGCTCGGGCGGGGGCGCGAGCTCTGCTTCTGGCGCTCGTCACGGGGCGATCCCCAGACTGGCAACGTCATTATCCCCGGGCGCATGGTGCTCGATGGCATCGATACCCTGAAAAGCGCCACCTGGCAGTTTGCCAGCTATAGCCTGGATGCGGTGGCGAGCGAACTGCTCGGCCGTGGCAAGGATATCGAAGATGTGGCCAATCGGGGGGAGAAGATCACCGAACTGTTCCACTCCGACAAGGAGGCGCTCGCCCGCTACAACCTGGAAGATTGCAAGCTGGTGTGGGAGATCTTCGATTTCTGCCACCTCATCCCGTTTGCCATTGAACGCGCCTCCCTCACCGGCCTGGAGCTGGACAGGGTGGGGGGCTCGGTGGCGGCCTTTACCAACCTCTATCTGCCGCGGCTCCATCGCGGCGGCTACGTGGCCCCCAATCTGCCAGCCGACGGTGGGCTCGCAAGCCCAGGTGGCTATGTGATGGACTCCAAACCCGGTCTCTATCGCCATGTGCTGGTACTCGATTTCAAGAGCCTCTATCCCAGCATCATCCGCACCTTCTGCATCGACCCCATGGGGCTCATCGAGGGGCTGCAGCATCCCGAGCACGCTATTCCGGGCTTTCGCGGCGCCATGTTCTCCCGCGAGCGGCACTTCTTGCCGGAGCTCATCGCTACCTTGTGGGCGGCGCGGGATCGGGCCAAGGCCGCCAGCAACAAGGCGCTCTCCCAGGCCATCAAGATCATCATGAACTCTTTCTACGGCGTGCTGGGGTCGGGGGGCTGCCGTTTCTATGATCCGCGCCTTGCCTCATCTATCACCCTGCGTGGCCACAGCATCATGCAGCAGACCCGCGAGTGGATTGAGGCGAAGGGGTTCGAGGTGATCTATGGCGATACCGACTCCACTTTCGTTCATCTGGGGCGCGAGACCAGCCCCGATGAGGCGGACGAGATCGGCCAGCGACTGGCGCAAATGATCAACGATAACTGGGCTGCACTGATCAAGCGCGAGTTCGATCTGCCGAGCTATCTGGAGATCCAGTACGAGACCCACTACCGCCGCTTTCTGATGCCCACCATCCGCGGCTTGGAGAAGGGCAGCAAGAAGCGCTATGCGGGGCTGGTTGGCAAGGCCAGCGAGGGGAGTGAACAGCTGGTGTTCAAGGGGCTCGAATCGGTGCGTACCGACTGGACCATGCTGGCCAAGCAATTCCAGACCCGCCTCTATGAGCTGGTGTTTCACGATGAAGATCCCAGCGGCTATGTGCGCACCATGGTGGATGAGACTCGCGCCGGTCGTCACGACGATCTGCTCATCTACCGCAAACGGCTGCGCCAGAAGCTCGAGGAGTATCAGAAGAACGTGCCACCCCATGTGCGGGCGGCGCGGCTGGCCGATGAGGAGAACCTGCGTCGCGGTTTGCCCCTGCGTTATCAGCATCGGGGCTCCATCGCCTATCTGATGACCCTCAATGGCCCAGAGCCGCTGGAGTACCGGCGCAGCGCCATCGATTACGAACACTACATAGACAAGCAGTTGCGGCCCATTGCCGATGCCATTCTGCCCTTTATCGGCGAGTCGTTCGACCGGATCTGTGGTCAGCAGCTGGATCTTTTCTGATTGGTGCAAGATGGCACTTTACTTCCCATGAATACTGTATAAAAATACAGTTATAAATCATGGAGAAGTTTCCTATGCGTCTTGAAATCATCATCGACAGAAAACATCAGATCCCGACCTCGACCATGGAGGCGCTGCGTCAGGAGCTGCTCAAGCAGCTTGGTGAAAAATTCCCCGACATCCATGTGCGGGTCGCGCCGGGCAGTGCCATGGCTCTGACCGTCAGCCGTGCCAGTAAGGAAGACAAAGAGCTGGCCGAAGCCATGGTGCAGGAGGTGTGGGAGAACGCCGAGAGCTGGATGCCGGAAGAGAATGTCGCATCCTGATCCCGCTCGGTCAGTGGATAACACGGGCGTTGGATACATGGGCGGCGTATAAACGTGCATGCCCGATAACGCACCGTTGATCCTCGGATAACAAAAAACGCAGCCAGGTGGCTGCGTTTTTTGTGGGTGGTGAGAGGTTCGCGGTGGCTTGTCTGGCTCTGGGGTGAGCCAGGCCCGTTACAACCCCGCCCAGCTTTTCAGGCTCTGCTGCTGCACCCGGCGATTGGCTTCGCGGATCTCCCCTTTGGCGCGCAGATCCTTGATTGCGAGCGGCAGGGCTGCGCGTACCTCATCGCTGCTCATCCCGGCCTTGAGGGCTGGGTGATAGGCTAGCTTGAGCAGCACATAGTCGAGGCCGGTCAGGAAACTGTCGATGCTGTTGTCATTGAAGATGGAGGGAAACACCTTGTCCGAGTCGTTGGGTAGCCCCATCACCTGGGTGAACTCCTCCACCACGCAGTCGAGAAAGCGCCCCTTGGCCCGGCTGTAGTCTACCGGAATGATGATGGTGGCACGGCTGATCTCGTGTTTTGCATTGGTTGCAAAGTTGGCCAGGCAGAGTCCCTCCTTGAGTGCCATCCCGACCGACGGAGCGCCCCCCATGGTGCGGTTGGCCCAGCTCTTCATCTTGCTGTAGTCGGTCATGATCAGGGTAAGGTTGGGCTTTGCGGTCACCATGCTGATGGGGTGGCCGGTGATGCGAGCCAGATGGGCCGCCTGTACCTTCACCACATCGGCCTGCAGGGGTTTGTCGCCCGACTCGTTGACAAGCTGCAGCCGGATCGGCTGTTGCCAGCGGGCAAAACGGGTCTGCCTGGCTTCGCCATACTCCCGCTCCATGGCGATGGCCATAAAGCTCTCGGTGAGATAGCTGTCGCTCTGCCAGCGCTCATCGGCCCAGGCGCTGTGTCCCGCGAGCAGAAGCAGCAGGGCCAGCAGCCCGCGTGACGCGCAGCGGGGATGGGCTGCGCGGCCCAAGCTGGTCATTACCAAAGTGGCAATAAAGCGGGTGGCGGCAAATGACATGTTTCCTCCCTGAAACGGGTGTCAGCCTAGCGGCTGGCCTTGCCGATATCGCGCCAGGTGAGCCAGAGCCTGAGATCAAACTCCAGTTGATGATAGTCCGGCTCCATATGCTGGCAGAGCTGGTAGAAGCTCTTGTTGTGATCCTTCTCTCTGATGTGGGCCAGCTCGTGCACCACGATCATTTTCAGAAACGGGGGCGGCGCCTCCTTGAACAGGGCGGCGATGCGGATCTCGTTCTTGGCCTTGAGCTTGCTGCCCTGCACCCGGCTGACGTAGGTGTGCAGGCCGAGTGCATCCTTGATGACGTTGATCTTGCCATCGAACACTACCTTTGACAGGGGCGCCGAGCTCTTGAGGTAGCGGTTCTTCAGCTCCATGGTGTAGGCAAGCAGCGCCTTGTCGCTCTGGATCGGGTGGCTATCCGGGTAGCGCTTGGCCAGCATCTCCCCCAGCTTGCCCGCCGCAATCAGCTGCTGTACCTGTGCCTTGAGGGGGTCTGGATAGCCGCCCAGATAAGTCAGTTCCGCCATGGTGTCACTCGTTACATCAAAAAGAGCGTCATTGTAGTTATCTCGGGCGGGCTTGCCTACTGCGGGCCGCTGCTGCAAGGGGCTTTGGCGCAAGAAAAAGGGCGGCCATTGCAACAATGGCCGCCCTGCGGGGCGTATTGACGATCAGCGTCGGCGATAGAGACCCGGATCCACCTCTTCGTAGTGGCTGGTCAGGTATTGATAGAAGGCGAGATGGGAAGGGGAGCTCGGTTTTTTCAGCTCCTCGCTCACCCGGTCCGGCTTGGCGATGATGAACTTCGGAGTCTGGCGCTGGATATCGGCCAGTACCCGCTCACGCACGTCATAGGGCGGATTGACGTTGGCAAAGAAGAGGTAGGCGGAAGCCGGCTGGCGATCGGTCCAGAGATAATATTGCGGTTGGATGCCATCGACCCAGATCTTGTCGCTCGGGACTGTCTCGGCTTTGATGCGATCAACCCGTACCTGCGCGGCCGGATTGAAAGGGCGACCCTTGAGGGTGCCTTCCCAGGCGTTGTTGATCATCAGCAGCAGCATGGCCAGCGTTGCCAGCCAGGGGGTGGCACTGCGCACATCCCAGGCGCGCCAGAGGGGGATGAGGATCAGCACCGGCAGCGCCCACAGCAGGCTGGTGCCGAGCACCTCGTTGACCCGCTCGAGGGACCACTCCTTGGTGCTCCAGCCAAAGGCGAGCTGCTGGGCCAGCAGCCAGCTGGCGGTGAGTACCACCAGCGAGATGCAGAGCAGGCCGATCGCATCAGCCTGCTGTTCGCTGCGATCCAGCAATACCGCCAGCGGCAGCACTGCCAGTTGCAGATAGAGCACGTCGTAGTGATCGAACACATGGCCGGAGACCGAGTTGGCGATCAGGGTGAACAGCACCCCAAACAGGGTCGCCAGCAGGGCGGGCAGATACCACTCCTGACGGCGGCTCAGCATCAGAATGATGAAGGCGGGCAGCAGCATCACAAGGCCGGTGCGCAGCAGGCCGACGGCGCCCACCATGGGGGAGAAGCCGTTGCCATAGCTCCCCTCGAAGAAGATGTCGAAGGCGTAGTATTTGAAGGCCGCCAGCAGATCATGCTGCTGGAAGTAGGCGTAAAGCGGGCCGCCAATCAGCGTTAGCCCCAGCAGGCTGGAGATGAGCAGCAAGATGGCGTCACGCCACTTTTCGTGCAGGCACCAGTGGCAGAACAGCACCAGATACCAGGCGCCCCAGAAGGCGCCGTTGTTGGTACGCATCCAGGCGACGATGGCGAAGGTAAGGGCCGCCACCAGCGCCGGCCACCAGCGAAATTCCTTGTCCAGCAGCAGGGTGATGAAGGCCCACTGGGCGATGAGGGCGAGGTGGAAGGTCCAGTCCTCGGTCATGTTGCCGTAGTAGTAACGGGTGCCGTAGAGAGCCAGCACCGCCAGCATGGCGCCGAGCCGCGCCTTGAACGAGAGTCCGAGCTGGGCAAAGGCCTGCCAGCTGGCCAGCAGTCCGAGCCAGCAGAGCACCCACTCCAGCGCCCAGATCCCGACAAATCCCCCCAGTCCATAGCCCAGCGCGTCGAGGGCGAAGATCATCGGCCCCTTGATGTCGATCATGTCGCGATAGAGCACGCCCCCTTCGCTCCACATCTTGCCCATCACCGCAAACAGCGAGGCATCAAAGCCCGGCGCCATGGCGTGGAAGAGCGGGTTGCGCAGACAGAAGAGCAGCGCCAGCAGGGCGGTCAGCAGCACGATGGCTGGCTTGATACCCGGGTTGACGCGAGGGGGAGTGAAACGGATGGAGTGATTCATGAAGTCGCCTGTTCCTGCAGCTGGTCTTGAAAGCGGGCCTATCTTGCCGAGCTAGTGAGTGCGATGCAATGGGGCGGGCCCGTGTGGGGCAAATATTCTCGAAAAAGCCCGGTTCTTGCAGGGAACCGGGCGCTGGCTGCGGCAATATTGGCCGTCAGGGGATGTGGCAAAGGCATCCCTCCGATATCAACTGAAGTACTCAAGCAGGGGCGGCTGCGCTTCCAGTGTCGGCAGGTGACGGGCCCAGCGGATAAAAGCGTCGGCCAGGGTGATGCCGAGCTCCTGATTGTGCTGGGTCAGGGTCCGCGCCAGTGCGGTGTAGCCCTCCTTGCCGGAGGCGGTATAGGCGCTCGACACCCCGCGATAGACCTGTTCGGCATTGACCGCTTGCCACTGGCCGGGAGCGGCTTCCCACTCCAGTCGGGTGATGCGCTGGCCCTTGGGCCGATCGGCCTGATAGGTGAATCGCACCCCCGCGGTGTAGGGGAAGCTGCCGTTGCCATTGCCGACCACGCCATTGTTGGTGGCATTGTCGATGGCATTTTCCAGCGCCTCCGCCAACTCGTGACCGTGCACCCGATAGAGGGTGAGGGGAATGGCAAACGGCAGCAGGCGACCGGCGATATCCGCTTCGCTCAGGGGGCCCGGCTCCAGCGAGCAGCGCACTCCGCCAGCATTGTGCAGGGCAAAGTCCACCTCGCCTACCTGTTCACGGGCGGCGGTCAGCATGGCGCGGGCCACCAGCGGGGCGAGCTGGCTGCCGTGGGGCAGGGTGGCATCCGGCAGCCGCTGATGGGGCAGTGGCGCCGCCAGTCGGGTGACGATGCGCTGGCTCATGGTTTCAATCTCCGGCCGGTAGCGTTTGGCCAGATGTTGTTCAAGTTGTGGATCCGGCTCGCAGAAGGTGAGCCCGGCGGGTGGCGTGGAGGCAAATGGCCAGGGCTGCCAGGGGAGCCACTCCAGCTGCCCCTCACTTTGCACGACGCGGCCTGTCTCATCGAAGGTGAGCTCGCACACACCGAGGCAGAGGGCGCTGTGGCCAGCGTGCAAAATGGCCACCCCGTTGTTCATCAGCGGATAGCTGCCTTCACTTGGCAGACCCAGCGGCGCGAGATCGCCGAGCAGGCTGTGGGTATGGCCGCCAATGATGAGGCTGAGCTCGGGGAAGCGCTCGGCCAGCAGCTTGTCCTGATCCAGCCCGAGGTGGCTCAGCAGCACGATATGGTGGATCCCTTCGCGCTTGATCTCCCGCAACACCCGGGTGAGGGTCTCGGCGACCGCGTGGAAACGGGTGTGGGGATCCGGGTTGGCGATGGCAGCCATCTGGGCGAGGGTGATGCCGAGCAGCGCAAAGGGAACCCCATCGATCACCCGGCGATGCCAGGGCTGATGGGCGTCGTAGAGATGGGGAATATCCCACAGCCCAAGGGTTGTGTCGGCAGGCTCCTGACTGTTATCCAGATTGGCGGCCAGCACCGGAAAATCGAGCTGGCGCAAGAACTCCACCAGCGGGCCGTTGCCCAGATCGAATTCGTGGTTGCCAAGTACCATGGCATCGGGGGCCAGCATGGCGAGCAGGTCGGCGTTGGCACGCCCTTTGAAGCGGTTGAAATAGAGAGAGCCCTGAAAGGAGTCGCCACCGTGCAGAAACAGAAAACGCTGGCCGGCTGCTGCGGCTTTGGCACGCAGTTGGGTCAGTCGGGTCAGGATCCGGGCATAACCGCCGCACTGGGTGCGCCATTGGCCTTCACCGACAGGGGAGAAGCTCATGGGCGCGCCATCGAAGTGGGAGTGGCAATCACTGAAATGGGCAAGTTGAACCGTAATACTCATCTCGGTCCTCCTTAGGGGGAAAATGAGCACCGAGTCTACTGCAAAGGGGGGGGAGGATACCAGCCCGGCAGGGTGCCGGGCTGGTCAATGATCAGGCGGGTACCATGATCTGGGTGGCGACGATCACCACCAGCAGGCCGACGGCGACCGGCATACTGGTGCGCTTGACCACCTCGAACGGCGAGAGCTTGCCCATCCCCGCACAGGCGACCACCACCCCGGAGACCGGAGAAATGGTGCGACCCAGGTTGGAGGCTTGCAGCATCGGGATTACCAGATAGGCCGGGTTGATGCCAAGGCTGCTGGCCAGGTTGGGGATCAGCTCCACGAAGGCGTAGAAGGGGGCATTGCCCGAGCCGGTAGTGAAGGCGGCCAGGGTGGTGATCACCACCAGCGACAGCATCATGATCAGGCCACCTGAGCCGAGATCCTGCGCGTGAGCCAGCAGGGTGTCGATAAAGCCGATGGTCATCAGACCCTGGGCGAAGACGCCGGCACCGACCAGCAGCATGACCACACCGGCAAAGGCGTCAGCCATGTTGCGCCAGCAGACCTGCAGACCGTCCAGCAGCTCCTTGCCATTGCGGATCCGCACCAGCTCCAGCAGGCTGGCCAGCACCATGCACATGACGATGATGGTGACGATGTCCAGCTGCGGACCCCATTTGCCGTCAAACACCAGCACCCCGATGATGGGGGTAAAGGGCAGGATGGCGTAGAAGGCAGGCGCAGTCGTCACCAGATCACCCGGTGCGACCGGCTCGTTGTGCTCACCGGATTTCTGGTCAAGGTAGCGCTGCCAGAAGAAGTGGGTCACCGCCATGCAGGCGATCGCCACCAGCGAGATGGGCAGGGTCAGCTTGAAGGCAAAATCCAGCAGTGGCATGTTGGCGGCCTGAGCGGCCATCACCACGTCCCCTGAGGTCGGTGCCAGAATGATGGCGGCTGGCGAGGCGCACACGGCCGCAGCCGCGCCACGGGAGATCCCCATGTTGACCATCAGCGGGAACAGGGTGGCCATCAGCAGCACGCCGAGGCCGGTAGCGGAGCTCACCGCCAGCGACATGGCGCAGGCCACCAGATAGGCAGCCACCAGCAGGATATAGGGGGACTTGATGATGCCGAGCGGTTTGCTGGCCAGCTTGACCAGAATGGTGTTGGCGCCAATATGGCTCATGTAGCCGGCAAAGCCGCACAGCACCATGATCAGCATCCCCAGTCCACCGCCACGGTCATTGAGCAGGAAGCGGACGTATTCGAAGATATCGGTTGCGATATAACCGGTGCTGACTACCTTGCTCGGCAGCACCGGCTTGCCCATCATGGCGGTGATGACCAGCAGCAGCAAGCCGCCGCTCAGCAGCACCCCGGTCGCGGAGTATCCTTTGAAAATGGCACGGCCCACCACCAGGGTGACCAGGGTGCCAACGATGAGTTCCAGCATATGTTGCCTTCTGATTGGATGAGAGTGGAGGGAGTCTATTCCGATAGGGGTAGAGTGGCGACTGGAAACAGGATGTTGTGTGAACTAAATCAACGTTTAACCCCATGAACAGAATTAAAGAAAGGTAAAGGTACTTTACCCAGCGGGTTTGGTTACCTACCCTTGCCAGCCTTGGTTGTCTTTTGAGGCTTTTATATGGTGGTTGGTGATTTTTCAGGCATTAAACGCTCTCTTTTCCTGCTCGCGATGCTATTTTCACCTACTTGCGTGTTTGCAGTAACCAATGACGGTTTTCATCAAACCGGTCCTCATCAGGCGGTCGCCATGCGGCGTCTCATGGCTCCTCACTCTTACGGCGTACTGGTGGTTGCCGAGGGGAAGAAACCCCGTTTTGCCGCGCTGGCATCCAAAACCACCGAAGCAAACTGCCTGGCCCGTCATGCCATTCGGGTAGATGGGGTCGCGCTGCTGGTCACCCCGAGATTCTATGCCAAAGAGGAAAAACGGGGACTTTGCGAACTGTGGCTCAATGAGGGGGCAGATCAGGACTTTTTTGCCAATCGTCTTAAAAATGATCATTTTATTCAGATAGATGGTCATGACATCAATGTGAAAAACTATCACCTCAACTGGCAGCGCATCAGTCCTGCTGCTCAATAAAAATACAGTTTCATCCTTGTGCCATACTTTGCTCACGCAACCTGTGAGCTTGCTCTGATTTCTGGGCTCATCATTGTATTGCGCCGCCTCTTGGTCACACATAGGCTATACCCGTCATCTGTGTGGCGGTGAGTTTCACCAAGGTTGGTACTCCGCCCGTGCAATCAAGGAAGGTAGTCTGGCATGGTCAGCAAGGTTTATGGAGTAGTGGGGAGCGTGCTGTTGCTGTTACCCCTGATGAGTCAGGCTCAGCCGAGCCGGCCGCAAGTGGTGCCAGAGTCCCGCATCAATGTCCGTTTTTATGAGGTCAATGCAACCAGTCCGGAGCAGCTTGCCCGGGCGATTGCCCAGAGTGCCCCCAAGGTGAATGGCAAGCCTGTTCTCGGCAAGGCGAGTTATCAGATGGAGTGGCAGTTGGAAACCGACCAGTTGCCGGGACGCTGCCAGCTCAAACGGGTTACGGTAACGACTCATGCCACCGTATTGTTGCCCCGCTGGCGTCAGAGTTCGGAGGGGAGTGACCCTGCTCGCCAACGCTGGGGGCGGCTGCTCTCCAGCATGTTTGACTATGAATCCCGTTTCAAAGAGATGGTGCTGCAAGGCGGAAATCAGGTGGGCGGGGCGATTGCGGCACTACCAGGCCATGCAGATTGCCAGGCATTGCGCTATGCCGCCTGGGCTGCGGGCAGTGGCGAATTGAACAAGGTTAAGGCAAGGGTAGACGATTTCCAGCGTCAGACGGGTTACGGCGAGCAGCTGGGTGTGCACTGGCCCAAGTGAGCGCTATCTCAAGACGCAATATCCAGCATCGCACGATTTGATAAATAGAATGGCCGCCCGATGGGCGGCCATTCTATTTGTTTACAGAGTCCGGTTTAGACCAGCGCTTTGCCCTTGAGCAGCTTGCGTACCCAGTAACGGGCTGGGTGGAGCGCTTCCAGCAGATCGGCGGCCAGCGGCAGCGGAGCGCCGCAAATCTCGCTGGCGAGCAGCTCGCCACAAAGCGGCGCCGAGCAGAGGCCCCGTGAGCCGAGCGCCCCCAGCACATAGAGGCCGGGGTGAAGGGGGAGTGGCTGGGCATTGTGCTGATCATGCTGCAGCTGCGCATAGTGATCCGCCAGACCTTGCAATCTGGCCACTGGCCCCACCACCGGAAGGTGATCCCGACTGGCACAACGCACCCCTACGCGCGCCTCGTTGCCGCTCACATCCACTTCGGCGGGCCAGGTTTGCTCCGGCAGGCAGGCTTGCAACCGCACCTGATTCTGGATTTGCTCCTCGGCACGAAACTCAAGGCTGCTCTGGTTGCGGCCATAGCTGGCACCAATACAGTGTTGATCGTTGTGCATAGGTGTGAGGTAGCCATCGTAGCAGAGCACGGTCTCGAGCTGACGCAAGCTGGCCGAGGTCGGCACATGGCTCACCTGACCGCGCACTGGATAGAGCGGCAGCTCGGCAAAGGGGAGCAGTGCTGGCAACTTATGACCGGCAGCGACCACCAGATTGGGGGCCTGCCAGTGGCGGCCATCCTGGCTCTCTATGTGCCAAGCATCTGTCTGCTCGGCAATGGCAACGACCTCGCTGTTGAACACCACCTCAAGCAGGCCGCTGGCTTGTGCTTCTTTAATAGCGGCTCGGGTGAGATCGGCCGGACAGAGCCAGCCCCCCAGCGGGTAACTGACGCCGCTGTGGCCGCAGGGCAGGCCGACGACTTGTTCTACTTCCGCGGTCGAGAGTGGTTGCATCAGCTCGGACGGGAAGGGGCCCTGACTCATTTTCGCCAGCTTGGCGGCCGATTTGTCGTCATAGCCGAGCTGGGTTACCCCGCACAGTGCAAAAGCGATGGGATGACGTTCGGCCAATGCCAGCAGCCGCTGACGGGCATAGCCAAAGGCGAGCGAATAGAAGCGTGACAGGGCATCGTGCTCGCCGTTGAGCAGCGGATAAAGCGCCCCCTGGCGGTTGCCGGAGGCGCCGGTGGCCTGTTCGCCATCTGCACACAGCAACGTCACCTTGCGACCCCGCTCCACCAGAGAGAGCGCCGTCATGGCCGAGGCGATGCCGCCGCCGATGATCACCACCTCGCCAGCGCGTCCGGCAGGACGGGCATACCAAGGGACTATGGTCTGCTGCGGCTGCTTGTCGGTGCGATCCCCCACCAGCATCTCCCGCTTGCTACCGTGGCCCTTCACCTTCTTCATGGCAAAACCGGCGGCAATCAGGCCGCGACGGACAAAACCGGCACAGGTAAAGGTGGCGATGGAGCAATCGGGACGGGCGAGGCGAGCGAGACCATCAAACAGCTCCTGTGTCCACATCTCCGGGTTCTTGGCCGGGGAGAAACCATCCAGATACCAGGCATCCACCAGCCCCTCTGCCCAGTGAGGCACTTGCGGCAGCATATCCTTGATGTCGCCAAACCAGAGATCGAGGCGAATGCGGCCATCCGCAAAATGCAGGCGGTGGCAACCGGAGACCGGCAGCGGCCACTGGGCGACAAGATCCTGACTCAAGTGGCCAAGTTCAGGCCAGGCGGCCAACGCCTTGCGCAGATCGTCCCGGGTCAGGGGGAATTTCTCGAAACTGATGAAGTGCAGACGGGAGCCGTTGCCGGATTGAGGCGCCTGTTCCAGGAAGGCTTGCATTGTCGCCAGAAAGTTAAGGCCTGTGCCGAAACCTGTTTCACCTATCACGAAACTGTCACTATCGTGGTGCGAAAATCGCGCAGGTAGCCGGTTTTGCTGCAAAAAGACGTAGCGGGTTTCACTTAGACCGTTATCATTGGAAAAGTACACATCCCCGAAGTCACTGGAGACAGGAGTTCCCGCTTCATTCCAGTCCAATCGGGCATGATGTAAGGATGTTTGACTCACGTTTTCCTCGGCTCGCGTCACAAAATCGCGGGCATTCTACGTGAAAGCAGACCAGTTTGGCAGCCGAAAGCGGGTAGACTTGGCGCCAGTTTTTCCAGACGAGATGAATTAATGAGAAGAGCAGTGATCACCGGTATCGGCGTCATCTCCAGTATCGGCAACAACAAGGAAGAAGTGCTGGCCTCCCTGAAAGCAGGTAAATCCGGCATCACCTATTCCGAGCAGTTCGAGCAGCACAACCTGCGCAGCCGTGTCTGGGGTAACATCAAACTCGATCCGTCTGAACTGATCGACCGTAAAGTCATGCGTTTCATGGGCGACGCTGCGGCCTACGCCTATCTCTCCATGCAGCAGGCCATTGAAGATGCCGGTCTGGCGGAAGATCAGGTATCCAACGAGCGTACCGGCCTGGTGGTCGGTTCTGGTGGTGCCTCCGGCAAGAATACCTCCGAATCAGTGGACATCGCCCGTGAGAAAGGGGTCAAGCGTGTGGGCCCTTACATGGTGCCGCGCACCATGTCTTCCACCACCTCTGCCTGTCTGGCCACCCCGTTCCAGATCAAGGGGGTTAACTACTCCATCAGCTCAGCTTGCGCAACCTCTGCCCACTGCATCGGTCACGCGCTGGAGCTGATCCAGCTTGGCAAACAGGATGTGGTCTTCGCTGGTGGCGGCGAGGAGCTGGACTGGTCCTCTACCATCCAGTTTGATGCCATGGGCGCGCTCTCTACCAAGTACAACGACACGCCGGAAAAAGCCTCCCGTACCTATGATGCGAACCGCGATGGTTTCGTTATCTCCGGTGGCGGCGGCATCCTGGTGGTTGAGGAGCTGGAACATGCTCTGGCCCGTGGTGCTCACATCTATGCCGAGCTGACAGGTTACGGTGCTACTTCTGATGGCTACGACATGGTTGCCCCGAGTGGTGAAGGTGCTGTGCGTTGCATGAAGATGGCAATGCAGGGTGTCGGCAAGGTTGATTACATCAACACCCACGGTACCTCCACCCCGGTTGGCGATACCAAGGAGCTGGAAGCTATCCAGACTCTGTTTGGCGCCAACGGTCCCAAGATCTCCGCCACCAAGGCGATGACCGGTCATGCGCTGGGCGCTGCCGGCGTGCACGAGGCTGTCTACTCCCTGCTGATGATGGAGCACGGCTTTATCGCCCCCAGCATCAACATCGAGACTCTGGACGAGAAAGCGGAAGGTCTGCCCATCGTGCGCGAGTACGAAGAGGCCGAGCTCAACACCGTCATGTCCAACAGCTTCGGCTTTGGCGGTACCAACGCTTCTCTGGTGTTCAGCAAGTTCAAAGGCTGATCATCCGGTTGATATGAAAAAAGCGCCTCAGGGCGCTTTTTTTGTTTCCGTGATCTGCCATCACTCATTGCAGAGCAGAGCAGAGCAGAGCAGAGCAGAGCAGAGCAGAGCAGAGCAGAGCAGAGCAGAGCATCAACCATTGTGGGTAGGGGGCAGACAGCGCAGATGGTTGGTGTCAGGTGAGATCACACCAATGAGCCAGCTCCGCATCTTGGGAGAAAGGCAGATAGCAAGAAGGGAGCTTGAGGCTCCCTTCTTTGTTAGCGGTAACTTGATGGCAGTTGGTTAGAACCAGAAGCCGATGATAAAGGAGCCTGCCAGCGTCAGCATCACGTTGGCCACCGCATAGGTACCAGCGTAGCCAAGCGCCGGAATGGAGCTGTTGGCGGCCTCGTTGACCACATCCATGGCGGGGGCGCAGGTACGGGCACCTGTGATGGCGCCGAGCAGCAGGGCCGGGTTCATCTTCAATACCCAGACCCCGAACAGGTAGCCGACCAGTACCGGCAGGGTGGTGACCAGCATGCCGGAGAAGAGCACCACGGCACCCACTTCGCTCAGGTGGTCCAGAATGCCGCCACCCGCCTTGAGACCGGTGCTCACCATAAAGACCGCCAGACCAAGATCCTTGGCCAGTCGCAGGGCGCCCGGAGGCACGTAGCCGACCGTCGGGTGGTTGGCCCGCAGATACCCCATCAGAATGCCTGCCAGCAGCAGACCGACCGCGTTGCCGAGGCCAAATTCAATCTGGCCGAACACCAGCGAGACGGAACCGATCAGCAGCCCCAGCACAAAGAAGGTGGTGAACGCCACCAGATCCGTGGTCTGGCTGTGGATGCTGATAAAGCCGATCTTGTTGGCCAGCAGTTTGACCCGCTGTTTTTCGCCGCTGATCTGCAACACGTCGCCTTTTTGCAGCATGATGTTGCGATCGAACGGCATCTCGATTTGGGAACGCACCACCCGGTTGAGGAAGCACCCCTTCTCGGTCAGGTTGAGTTCCACCAGATGACGGCCGACCACGGAGTCGTTCTTTACCACGATCTCTTCGGTGACGATCTGCAGGTCGAGCAGGTTGCGATCAAACACCTCTTTACCGTTGCGGTAGTTAACGTCCAGCTTCTCGTGGCTCTCGGGATAGCCCACCAGAGCGATCTCATCCCCTTCCTGAATGACGGCATCGCCATCGGGACTGGCGAGAATGCCGTTGCGGCGGATCCGCTCCACATAACAGCCGGTGTGGGGGTAGATGCCGGTCTCGCGCAGGGTGCGGCCACCGATCCAGGCTGCCAATTCGGGGCCAACCCGATAGGCGCGGATGATGGGCAGGTAGGTCTTGCGACTGTCGCTGTCGGAGAGACCCCGCTCACGGGCAATTTTTTGCGCCTCGGTGTTGAGATCGAGCCGTGCCAGCGAAGGGAGGTATCGCACGACCAGCATCAGGCCAACCAGACCCACCAGATAGGTCAGGGCGTAGCCGATACCCATGTTGTCGAGCACCGCCTGCATGTCGGTTTGATGGGGCAGGTTGAGCAGACCGCTGCGCAGGGCATCCTGGGCACCGACCAGCGCAGGAGTCGAGGTGAGCGATCCCGCCAGAATGCCGGCCGCCATCCCGGGCCCCAGATTAAAGAACTTGGCCAGCCCTACCGTCAGAAAGAGGGCGGTCAGCAGGATCACCAGAGTCAGGGTGATGTAGTGGATGCCATCGCGCAGGAAGACGCTGAAGAAGTGGGGCCCGGCTTCGATCCCCACGCAGAAGATGAAGAGCATGAAGCCGACGTTCTCGGTCGTGGCGGTGAACTCGAAGCCCATCTGACCAAACAGCAGGGCGGTAAACAGCACACCTATGGTGTTGCCAATCTGAAAGTTGCCAATTCGCACCTTGCCAAGCAGCAGGCCAAAAGCCAGTACCACGAAGAGCAGCAGGGAGTCGCTTTGATGTAGCAGTGTCACAAAATCTATGGTCATGCCCGGAAAAACCGAGGAAAAAAGTGGGGCCGATATTGTGCCGGATCTATCCCCAATAAAGAAGCGCAAAGGGACGATTAATCGGTTGTTATTGGGCGCTATTTATGACGCTGGTGGCGTGATAGGGAGACACGCGAATGAAATCAGGGGATTTTTACTGCCATTGCCGATGTCAATTAGTGAAATATGCTGCCCGCTACCGAAGCTCTTTGGCGCAGGCAGATATTTTAGATTCTGCTGTCCAGCCGGTCGACAGGGATCAGTTTCAGCAGATTCAACCGATAGCAGTCATTGCTGGCAGAGGGCCAAATCAGGTTGATATCTACTCACCCGCCCTCGGGGAAAGGGTTGGCAAAAAGATACCTCCGAAAAGTGCCAATAGAGCCTGTCACCCCGCTGTTCCTGAGGGGGCAAAAAAACAGCATAAAATCAGGTTGGCCAGCAAAATGACTCTTCGTCGGGGGCTATCACGGGCAATCCCGCGTCCTGACAGGGTTTGCTGTACTTACCCACAGAATCTGTGGATAACCCTGTTTATGAATCTTGTTCATCGCCCTCAAAGCCGCGCCAGTACTGGGATGCAAGGGCTGTTCAAAAAATACCGGAAGAAAAATGTTTGCATAAAAATCAAATAGTTAGGTGTGACAGGAGAAAACTCTGTCGAGCCGGAACTGGTAACAAAAGGGAGCATCGGCAGCAAGAAGGATCTTGTGCATTAAATTTGGCAGGAGAGGGCACTAAAGTGGATAACTTGCACCGAGATGGTGAGGAATTGGCTCCCCCGACTGGACTTGAACCAGTGACATACGGATTAACAGTCCGCCGTTCTACCGACTGAACTACGGGGGAACATCATGCAAGGAGGGGCATCATACAGAAGGTGTCCGAGGTGGTCAAGCCATTCGCGGGATGATGGCGCGGGTATACCGCTGCCAAACCCTCGGTTACACTGCTCCTCTGCTGTTTTGTGTCGGGAGTGTTCATGAGCAAATTGTTCAAGTTAGCCAGCCAGTTTAAACCCGCCGGGGATCAGCCTGCGGCGATTGCCCAACTGCTCGACGGCATCGAGTCAGGACTGGCCCACCAGACCCTGCTCGGGGTGACAGGCTCGGGCAAGACCTTCACCATGGCTAATGTCATCGCGACCCTCAACCGCCCCACCATGATTCTGGCGCCCAACAAGACCCTGGCCGCCCAGCTCTACGGCGAGATGAAGGAGTTCTTCCCGGATAATGCAGTGGAGTATTTCGTCTCCTACTACGACTACTATCAGCCCGAAGCCTATGTGCCGACCACCGACACCTTCATCGAGAAGGATGCCTCCATCAACGATCACATCGAGCAGATGCGATTGTCGGCCACCAAGGCACTGCTGGAGCGGCGCGACGTGGTGATTGTCGCCTCGGTATCGGCTATCTATGGTCTGGGGGATCCCCAAGCTTATCTGAGCATGATGCTGCATCTCAAAGTGGGGGATGTGATCAACCAGCGGGATATCCTGCGCCGTCTTGCCGAATTGCAGTACACCCGCAACGACATGGCCTTCCAGCGCGGTACCTTCCGGGTACGCGGCGAGGTGATCGACATCTACCCCGCCGAATCGGACAAGCTGGCGCTGCGGGTAGAGCTGTTTGATGAGGAGGTGGAGCGGCTCTCCCTGTTCGACCCGCTGACCGGCGCCATTGAGCAGACGGTGGTGCGCTACACCATCTACCCCAAGACTCACTATGCCACCCCGCGAGAGACTATCCTGGGAGCTATCGAACATATCAAGGAAGAGCTGCGCAGCCGCCGCGAGCAGCTGTTGTCCCTCAACAAACTGGTGGAGGAGCAGCGGATCAGCCAGCGTACCCAGTTCGATATGGAGATGATGCAGGAGCTGGGCTACTGCTCCGGCATCGAGAACTACAGCCGCTACCTTTCCGGCCGTGCGCCGGGGGAACCGCCACCCACCCTGTTTGACTACCTGCCGGGGGACGGCCTGCTCATCATCGACGAGTCCCACGTCACGGTGCCGCAGATCGGCGCCATGTTCAAAGGGGACCGCTCCCGCAAGGAGACCCTGGTGGAATACGGCTTTCGGCTCCCCTCGGCGCTCGACAACCGGCCACTCAAGTTTGACGAATTTGAAGCGCTGATGCCGCAGACAGTGTTTGTCTCGGCGACTCCCGGCCCCTACGAGCTGGAGAAGTCCGGCGGCGATGTGGTACAGCAGGTGGTGCGCCCCACCGGCCTGCTCGATCCGGAGATCGAGGTGCGTCCGGTGACTACTCAGGTGGACGATCTGCTCTCCGAGATCCGCAAGCGGGTCGCCGTCGAGGAACGGGTGCTGGTTACTACCCTGACCAAGCGGATGGCGGAAGACTTGACCGAGTATCTGGCGGAGCACGACGTCAAGGTGCGCTATCTCCACTCCGACATCGATACCGTAGAGCGGGTGGAGATCATCCGCGATCTGCGCCTTGGCAAGTTCGATGTACTGGTGGGCATCAACCTGTTGCGGGAGGGACTCGACATGCCGGAGGTGTCGCTGGTGGCGATTCTGGATGCGGATAAAGAGGGCTTCCTGCGCTCGACCCGCTCGCTGATCCAGACCATCGGCCGGGCGGCGCGTAACCTCAACGGCAAGGTCATCCTCTACGGCGATACCATCACCAACTCGATGAAGGTCGCCATTGAGGAGACCGAGCGGCGCCGCGCCTTGCAGCATGCCTATAACCTCAAGCATGGGATCACCCCCAAAGGGCTCAACAAATCCGTTGGCGATGTGATGGACATGGGAGGCAGCCGCACTGCAGGCAAAGCAGGCAAGGGGATGCGCAAGGCGGCCGAGCCGCAAGGGGAGTACCATGTCCGCTCTGCCAGCGAGATTGCCAAAGAGATCAAGCGGATGGAGGAGCAGATGTTCCAGCATGCGCGAGATCTGGAATTCGAGCAGGCGGCGGCACTGCGGGATCAGATCCAGCGGTTGCGCGGCGAGCTGATCGAGTCATGAGCCGCAAACGCTGGGTTGTCTGGCAACGACTGTGTCGTCTCTATCATGGCTTTCGCCATCCCGGTACCCCCTGGTGGGCAAGGGGCCTGGTGATCCTTATCCTGCTCTATGGCATCAGCCCGGTGGATCTTGTTCCCGACGTGGTGCCCTTGCTGGGTTGGTTCGATGACGTGACCCTGCTGCTGGTGTTGCTGTGGGGTTGGGAGCGTTGCCTTCCCCCCGCCGTGCGCAGCGATCTGGAACAGGTGCCTCATTGATAGAGCGGTCCGCTTCTTCGGGTTGCTTCGATGCATCGCATGGCAATCTGCGGTAAAACGGTTTTATTTGACCTCTGCCGCAGCGGAATGAAAAAGAGGCAGTCCCGAAGATTGTGACCCGGATCGCATTGGCGTAGACTCCACGCCGTTCACTCTATGGGTATGGAAAAAATGGATCTGATCCTCTTTGCTATCGACTTTATCCTGCACGTTGACGTGCATTTAAAAGAGCTGTTCGAGAACTATGGCGTCTGGGTTTACGCCATCCTGTTTCTGATCATCTTCTGTGAAACCGGGCTGGTAGTGACGCCGTTCCTGCCAGGCGATTCCTTGCTGTTTGCCGCCGGTGCGCTGACCGTGGGTAGCGTGCTGGACGTCCATACCCTGGCGGTCGTGCTGATCATTGCTGCCGTGCTGGGCAATGTGGTCAACTACACCATTGGGCACTTCTTCGGCGAGCAGCTGTTCCGCAACCCGGACTCCAAAATCTTCCGCCGCGACTATCTGGAGAAGACCCACGCCTTCTATGCCAAGCATGGCGGCAAGACCATCATCATCACCCGTTTTCTGCCTATCGTGCGCACCTTTGCGCCGTTCGTGGCGGGGATGGGGGCCATGACCTATCCGCGCTTCCTTGCGTTCAATCTGGTTGGCGGTCTGCTGTGGGTACTCTCCTTTGTCTATGCCGGCCACTTCTTTGGCAATCTGCCGGTGGTGCGTCACAACTTCACCCTGCTGATCTTCGGCATTATCGGCATCTCCTTGCTGCCCATGGTGATTGGCGCGGTCAAGGCCAAGATGGGCACAGCCAAAGCGTAACCGGAAATACGGTCAGCCAGAACGAGAAAGGGGGAGCCATCATGGCTCCCCCTCTTTATTTCCACATGGGCATGATGATTAGTTGCAGCAACGCCCTTTTACCAGATTACCGATGACCACCACGGTGAAGACCAGCAGGTAAGCGGCGAAGATGACAACCAGCCACTGGGGCATGGAGTAACCGAAGAACTGCCAGGTGATCTGGGCACAATCCCCTTCCGGCATAAAGAGCCAGGGGAGCCACTGATCGAGCGGAGCCCAGCTCGGGAAGTCGGCAAACGGGCTGCAGACGTTGAACGGGGAGGGATTGACCTGATAGTCCACATGCTTGAGGGCCAGCTGGAAGCCGCGGAAGGCACTGTAGCCCCACAGCAACATGGCGCTCCAGCGGACATACCACTTCTCGGGGGCCACCATGCCGAGCAGACCGGCGGCCAGCACACCCAGGGTCGCCAAGCGTTCGTACACGCACATCACGCACGGGGAGAGGCCCAGCACATGCTGGAAGAAGAGGGCACACAACTCGAGGAACAGGGCTGATGCTGCCAACAGGCCCCAAGCCAGCCGATGGGCGGCGATACGGCGGAGAAACTCGATCATCTCATTGATCTCTCAGAAAAAACAGTGGCTGAATTAGAGCAGAGCGGGGCAGAAAAGAAAAGGGCCCTGAAAGGGCCCTCGGAAACCGTCGCAACGGATTAATGCAGCGCCGGCTGTACCGCTGGCAGCGTACTCTCCATCAACAGCCATCCGTGCTGATAGAACCAGTCGGTGGCAGGCCCAAGCAGCAACTCGACAGAGAAAAAGCCGATCAGCCCCAGCACCAGGGTGTAGGGCAGCGCCATCCAGACCATGCGGCCATAGGAGAGGCGCAGCAGCGGCGCCAATGCCGAGGTGAGCATAAACAGGAAGGCGGCCTGACCATTGGGGGTGGCGACCGATGGCAGATTGGTACCTGTGTTGATGGCTACCGCCAGCAGATCGAACTGGGCGCGGTCGATGGCGCCGTTGAGCAGGGCAGTCTTGACTTCGTTGATGTAGACAGTCCCCACGAAGACGTTGTCACTGACCATGGAGAGCACCCCATTGGCCAGATAGAAGAGGGCCAGCTGGTTCTCCGGTTTGGCAGCCAGTACCAGTTGGATCACCGGCTTGAACAACTGCTGATCGATGATGACGGCGACCACGCTGAAGAAAACCGCCAGCAGGGCGGTGAAGGGGAGTGCCTCCTGGAAGGCTTTACCCAGCGAGTGCTCTTCGGTGATCCCGGTCAGGGAGGTTGCCAGCACGATGACCGAGAGGCCAATCAGGCCAACTGCTGCCAGATGCATGGCCAGACCGACGATCAGCCAGACAGCAATCAATGCCTGAACGATCAGCTTGGCCTTGTCTTGCGGGCTGCGTTTTGCCTCTTCGTAGCGGTTGTACTCCTCCATGATGGCGCGCACCGTGTCCGGCAGGCGGGCACCATAGCCAAACCAGCGAAACTGCTCCACCAACACGCAGGTCAGCAGACCGCAGATAAAGACGGGGACGGTCACGGGGGACATGCGAATGGCAAATTCGCCGAAGTTCCAGCTGGCTTGCTCGCCGATGATGAGGTTTTGCGGCTCGCCCACCAGGGTGCAGACACCGCCCAACGCGGTCCCGATAGCGGCATGCATCATCAGGCTGCGCAGGAAGGCGCGAAAATCATCGAGATCCTGGCGATTGCGCTCGGCCACTTCCTTATCGTCGGTATGGTCATGGCTGTGACCAAACTCCTTGCCGGAAGAGACCTTGTGATAGATGGCATAGAAACCGGTGGCAACGCTGATCACCACGGCAATGACCGTCAGTGCATCGAGAAAAGCCGACAGGAAGGCGGAGACCAGACAGAAGGAGAGGGAGAGCAGGATCTTGGAGCGAACGCCGATCAGCAGCTTGGTGAAGACATAGAGCAGCAACTGCTTCATGAAATAGATGCCTGCCACCATGAACACCAGCAGCAGCAGCACTTCGATATTGGCGACCAGCTCGTGCTTGACCTGATCGGCGGAGGTCATGCCGATCAACACGGCTTCGATCGCGAGCAGACCACCCGGTTGCAGGGGGTAGCACTTGAGGGCCATGGCCAGGGTGAAGATAAACTCAACGACCAGTAACCAGCCCGCAATGAAAGGATCAAGGTGGAAGGCAATCGGATTGATCACCAGAAATAGCAAGATGGCGCTTTTATACCACTGTGGTGCATTGCCCAAGAAGTTCTTGGCGAATGCCTGCCCTAGGCTTATTGGCATGATAATGGGTCTCAACTTTGTTGTTAGGATCTGCTTCTATGCAGTCAAGGATGATTCGACCTGTGCCTCCGGATGTTGGCCTTTATCTGTCTGATTCCTCGTGATTTTAATCAAAAAGCGTGACGATTATAAATGATAGCCGATGGATCTCTGCCCATCTGTCTGTTTTATAACCACCTTGTCGGGGTTGGCTGGCTCCCTCGTGGCGATTAGATACATATTCCCAACACTATATTTGCCATATGTGAGCAGAGGACTGACCTTATGCTTGCCAGCCATCATCGCTTTGATATCATTCGTCAGCCTTTTTACGCATTACAACAGAGTCAATTCATGGTTATAAAAGCGCAGAGCCCAGCTGGGTTTGCCGAGGAATACATCATCGAGTCCATCTGGAACAATCGCTTTCCTCCCGGATCTATTCTGCCCGCCGAGCGTGAATTATCCGAGTTGATCGGGGTGACGCGGACTACCTTGCGCGAAGTGCTGCAGCGACTGGCCCGTGATGGCTGGTTGACCATACAGCATGGCAAGCCGACCAAGGTGAATAATTTCTGGGAAACCTCCGGCCTCAATATTCTGGAGACGTTGGCCCGTCTGGATCAGGACAAGGTACCTGATCTGATAGCTCAGCTGCTCTCCGCCCGTACCCACATCTGCACCATCTTTATCCGCGGGGCGATCCGTCACAATCCGGAACAGGCCGCCGAGATCCTGCGTGGCGCAGATGGGGTCGAGAACAACGCACAGGCTTATGCCGAGTTCGATTATCGCCTGCACCACCAGCTGGCGTTTGCTTCCGGCAATCCGATTTACGCCCTGATCCTGAACGGTTTCAAAGGGCTGTATAGCAGAGTCGGCAGCTACTACTTCTCCGACAAGCAGGCTCGCGAGACCGCAGATGCCTACTACAAGACCCTGCTCAATCTGGCGGAGACCAAGAACCACGAAGCCGTGTTCATGACGGTGCGTCAGTACGGTATCGAGTCCGGCAAGCTCTGGACCCGCCTGCGTCAGGACATGCCAAGCGATCTGTGCGACAACTGATCCCTTGCCTGTGCTCTCCAAGAAACGCGCCATCCGGCGCGTTTTTTTATTCTGCCGTGTTTGTGTCTATCCTTGATTGGAGGTGGTAATTGCTTGAACTGCATGGATATTTGGCCAAAAAGCTTGATCCAGCGCAAATGAACCCTGCATTTATCACTTTGGTGGCATAGGACCCAACCGCTGATTGAGGTCAAATGGAGGCATCAAGAGCGGAGCCAATATCCGCCAGAAGGAACACACCTTTCACCGGATGAAGGACACAACAATGAGTCTTCTTGAACACACCATCTGGACAGTACTGGGATATGGGGCCATGCCCTTTATCTTTCTGAGCGGATTCGTGGCGGTGGCAGTGACCTGTTGCATGCTGCTGAATGCGTTCGGGGTACAGTCCGCCGAGAAGTGAGTCGCTTCTCCATGCCGCCAAATGCCAGTCTTCGGACTGGCATTTGTTTTTTGTGTCTTTTAAAGCACTTATCCCGGTAGGGAAGGGGAAATCTTTGGTCAGGATGGTCGAACCTGCCGCCGATTTTGATTACACTGGCGCCCGTATTTCCCACTCACCCTTCTCTTATCAGGTGTTCAAGGTTTTCTATGGCTCTCAAGGCAACCGTATTCAAGGCCCAGATCAGTTTGTCTGATATGGATCGCAATCTGTATCAGGACTTCTCCCTCACGCTGGCGCGCCACCCCTCCGAAACCGATGAGCGGATGATGATCCGGCTGGCGGCTTTTGCCTGGCACGCCGCTGAGCGACTGGAGTTCACCAAGGGATTGAGCGCCGATGACGAACCTGAGCTCTGGTGCAAGAACTACTCGGACGAAATAGAGCTCTGGATCGAGCTGGGCCAACCCGATGAAAAACGGCTGAAAAAGGCCTGTAACCGCGCCCGTCAGGTGGTGCTCTATCTCTACGGTGGTCGTGGCACCAGCGTTTGGTGGAAGCAGAACCAGGGCAAGCTGAGCCAGCATGACAACCTCAGCATCATCGAACTCTCCGACAGCCAGACTCTGCCGCTCACCGCCATGGTCGAGCGCACCATGCAGCTCACCTGCACTATCTCCGATGGTCAGCTCTGGGTCAGTAACGGCGCACTGGAAGTGACGCTGGATCCGGTGGTGCTGATGGGCAAGCCGGCCCGCGAACTGTAACGGACGCCGCCCATGTTCAGCGCCTTGCTCAATATCGTCATCCCGGTGTTCGGTGTGGTCGGGCTCGGCGCCCTCTATGGGCGATTGCGACCGGGGGCCGCTCTCGGTTACGTCAATCGGGCCAATATCGAGCTGTTTACCCCGGCGCTGGTCTTCTCCGCGCTGGTCAAGTATCCGCTGGCGCTGGCGGAGCATATGCCGCTGATTGCGGCGGGGGCGCTGGTTATTCTGTTACCCGGTCTGCTGCTCGCGCTGCTCAAACTCAAAGGGATTGAGCGGGCAGCGCTGATCTTGCCCGCCATGTTCCGAAATACCGGCAATCTCGGTATCCCCTTGATGGTGCTGGCATTTGGCGAGCAGCAACTGGGGGCCATCGTGATCCTCTTTGTGCTCTCCAATCTGCTGCACTTCTCGGTCGGCATGTTTATCCTCTCGGCCAATACCTCTCGCTGGCTGTGGCTGCGCAGCCCGGTACTGTGGGCCGCGCTGGCCGGTTTGCTGGTGGCCAACCTGCACATTACGCTGCCGGAATATGTGGTGACCACGGCCTCGCTACTCGGCCAGATCTCGGTGCCCCTGATGCTCTTTGCGCTGGGTATTCGCCTGATGGAGGGAGAACTCGATCACCTTGGCCTCGCGCTCAAGTGCAACCTGCTCTATCTGCTGGCGGGGGGATTGTCGCTGCTGCTGGCGATCTGGCTGTTGCCGCTCAAGACGGAGTGGATACCGCTGTTGATGTTGTCGGTTTCCTTGCCCCCTGCGGTCTTGAATTACATGCTCTGCGAGCAGTATCACTGTCAGCCGGACAAGGTGGCCAGTATCGTGCTCGGTGGCAATGCCCTCTCTGTGCTGGTGATCCCGCTGGCGGTTTGGCTGGCACTTCATCTGCCCGGCTAAGCCAGATGGCATTGGTGCGGCGGTGCGACTCTCCTCGTTGAAGCTGCTCGCACATTAGCAATGCCTAGAAAAGTGAGCCTATCAGGATCAGCAAGCTGTTCCATGTCCTCTTTGTTCATTATTACCTCTGTGATGAATGTGCCGTCCCTGTATCCGGCCCCTTAGAACGGGCCTAACGGCGACAGCTATAGTTGAAAAAGAGCTGACTGACACTGTTTAACCAATGCCAGTGAGGGAAACCGGATGAGTACAAGTGAGCAATCTGATCCTGTGGGGCAGACAAAATCGCGCTATGACCCGACATTGCCTACCGGTTATGACTGGCGCAGACACCGCCGTTTTATCCTCAGTGGCGGTGGTTACAAGGCACAATGCAGCCGTCGCAACTGGTTTCTGGAGCTGCTTAATCCGATACCCTATGTGGTGGTGCGTGATATAGCCATCGGCGGCATAGGCATTCTGGGGGCCATACGGTTGAAGGAGGGGGATGAGCTGGTGATTGCCAGTCCCTCTGGCGAGATGCTGCGAGGTCTGGTCGTGAGATCCCAGCCAGACCCACTCTTTCCCAAACTCTATCGCACCGGTATTCGTCTGCATCGTTATCCGACGGCCGAGCTGTTTGCCCGCTGGCAAAGTTACATTCAGCCGCAAGATAAAGCGGATTTCGACCATGAGTGCCAAGTCCTGAAACAGGTACGCGGCGCGTGAACCAAATGTCATATCAGAGGTTGTTTTCCCCACATTCAGCATGATCCGTCGATGGCGTCCGCAGATCAGCAGGCTTGGCTGACCCAAGTGGTTTATCTCACTGCATATGTTTTCATCTTTATGTTTTTATTGAATTTTATCTGTACCTCTGAAGTCGTGGAGGATGCGGAACATTTTCCCTTTTCGTGATCCCCCCCGAAGTAGTTCCCCCTGATATCCCTTAGTATCTGGCCAGCATGACTCCCTTTAGGGGGAGGATAACAAGAACAAAAAGGAATGATGGATGAGATCCGTGAGCAACCAGTGTCTATTGATGCAGATCCAGCCGACCATCTTGCGCTTTGCCAAGATGCTGGCGAGTGTGCTGCAGCTTGAGGTCGAGATTGTGGATGCCGATATGGTTCGGGTGGCTGGCACCGGGCCCTATGGCAAGTTCTTCGGACGTCAGCTGGAGGGAGATTCCCGCCTGCTGCGCTATGTGATTGATAACCAACGGGAGAAGATCGTTACCCACACCAGCGATGATCCCGTGTGTGACGGCTGTACCTGCAAGGAGAGCTGTCGTGAGCGCGCCTTCCTCGGGGTGCCCATCATGGTGGACGAGCGCTGTATCGGGGTGATCAGTCTGGTAGCCTTCAGCGACGAGCAGCAGGCGCGCCTCAACAACAATCTGCAAGATGTGTGTGACTATGTGCGCCATATCTCCACCATCTTTGTGGCCAAGTTGCTCGATTCACGCGGGCTGTCGGACGGGGTCAACAAGGTGTTCCTCAATCTGATGACCAACATGGATCAGGGCTGCCTGCTGCTCGATGACAAGAGTCAACTGCTCTACGCCAACGAGGCGGCACTCCATCATCTGGGTTGCCAGCAGGAACAGCTGCTGGGGCGCGAAGTGGGGATCCGCCCGCTCACCTTCTCCCAACAGGGGCTGAGTGGTCATCTTCAGCACATCATCACCTTTGAAGGTCGTCAGGAGCTGATCATCGGCCAGCTACACCATGTGCAGGGCCAGCAGCTCTTTCTGATGGCGTTTCACCAGTCCCACTCCGGTCAGGTTCAGGAGCCGGATCCGGATGTGCGGATCGATCAGCTGATCGGCGAGAGCAAGCCGATGCGCACCCTCAAACGACTGCTGCACCGCATCGCCCAGAGTCCCTCCAGCGTGCTGATTTGCGGCGAGAGCGGTACCGGTAAAGAGGTGGTGGCCCGCGCCGTCCATCGCCTGAGTCCGCGACAGGATAAGCCTTTCATCGCCATCAACTGTGCCGCCATTCCCGAACAACTGCTGGAGAGCGAGCTGTTTGGCTATGTGAAGGGCTCCTTTACCGGCGCTTCCAGCGGTGGCAAGCAGGGCCTGATTCAGGCGGCCCATCAGGGCACCCTGTTCCTTGACGAAATTGGCGACATGCCGCTTACCATGCAGGCCAAGCTGCTACGGGTGCTGGAGCTGCGGGAGGTGACCCCCATCGGAGCCAGCCGACCGGTGCCGGTGGATATTCGCATCATCGCCGCCACTCACCAGCATCTCGATCAATACATCGCCGAAGGGAAGTTTCGTGAAGATCTCTACTATCGCATCAACGTCATCCCCCTCAACCTGCCGCCGCTGCGGGAGCGGGAAGGGGACGTGGAGCTGCTGACCCACTACTTCCTCAACCTGCACACCAGCCGCATTGGCATCGTCTATCCCGGTTTGGCGCCCGAGGTGATGGCGTTGCTCAAGGGGTATCGCTGGCCGGGCAACGTGCGCGAGCTCAGCAACCTCATCGAATATCTAGTCAACGTCAGCCAGGCGGGCGAGGTGATTGACGCCAGCCTGCTGCCCCCCAACATCATCCGCAATCAGGAGCCCCATCGCGTGGCGGCCCAGTCGATCCCGGTGACCAATCTGGATGCGGCGTTCAATGTACCTGCTACCGCTCCGCTCGCCGCCACGCCGGAGAAGCTGCCTGAACCCGTTCCGGGTGAGAGCGGCCTTGAGAGCATGGAGAAACAGATGATAGAAGAGACCCTGCAGCGGCTCGGCAACAAGAAACTGGCCGCACAGGCGCTGGGGATTGGGATTGCCACCCTCTATCGCAAGATAAAGAAGTACGAGATTGCCGTGCAGAGCTGAGGCGCTGGCGGCATCGATCTGGCCCGTGTCGTTTATCGGATGACACGGGTTTTTTATGGGAACAAGGCTTTGCGCCATTGCCGAACAGTGCTGAACGGATTGGCGGGGAAGGGGGGCGGACAGAATGCAAAAAGCCCGCTCGATGAGCGGGCTTTTTTAATCTGGTGCGTCCTAGTGGATTCGAACCACCGACCCCCACCATGTCAAGGTGATGCTCTAACCAGCTGAGCTAAGGACGCAGGGTGCGCAATGCGACTTTTATTTCTTTATGCAGAAGTGGTGGGTTTAATTGGATTCGAACCAACGACCCCTACCATGTCAAGGTAGTGCTCTAACCAACTGAGCTATAAACCCACATCTGGAATATCTGCAAAGTTTTGAAACTGAATGGTGCGTCCTAGTGGATTCGAACCACCGACCCCCACCATGTCAAGGTGATGCTCTAACCAGCTGAGCTAAGGACGCATAATCAGTATTCTGTAATGGTGCGTCCTAGTGGATTCGAACCACCGACCCCCACCATGTCAAGGTGGTGCTCTAACCAGCTGAGCTAAGGACGCATCACAGAAAAAGTGGTGGGTTTAATTGGATTCGAACCAACGACCCCTACCATGTCAAGGTAGTGCTCTAACCAACTGAGCTATAAACCCACTTTCTCTTACTTCACTACGCCAGCGCTGCTGACGTGGTCGGCATACTACCCATGCCCCCCAAGGCTGTCAACAGGCCATATGCACAAAGGAGACTGTTTGCCCAGTTCTTGCGCAGCCTGTTGATTTTGCAGGCGAGTTGTTGCTTACCAAGCCCCGTTACTGGGCCCGCGACAGGGTGGTGCAGGCCTCCGGCGTGGCAAAACGGCCGTAGATGTAGCGCAATCTCGCCCCCAGCATCAGGGCTGCACTGGTGAGGCCGACGATAAAGCCGATCCAGAAGCCTTGCGGCCCCATCCGCGGTACCAGCCAGTCGGTCAGACCCAGGATCATGCCGGTTGGCAGCCCCAGTCCCCAGTAGGCGACGATGGTGACGTAGAAGATCGCCTGGGTATCCTTGTAACCGCGCAGTGCGGCGGCCGCGACCACCTGCACCGAGTCGGAGATTTGATAGATGGCGGCGAAGAACAGCAAGATGGCCGCCAGGACGATCACCTGCTGATCATCGGTATAGATGGAGGCGATCTGCTCGCGCAGCAGCACCGTCATGGCGGCAGTGGCAGCAGCGATGGCCATCCCCAGCATCAAGCCGGTACGAGCCGCCACCCGGGCGTGATGGGGTTGCCCTTCGCCGATGCTGTGACCGACCCGGATGGTGACACCCACCCCGATGGAGAGGGGCAGCATAAAGACCAGGCTGGAGAAGTTCAGCGCAATCTGGTGGCTCGCCACCGTCTCGGCCCCGAAGGGGGCCAGCATCAGGGCCACCACGGTAAACAGGGTCACCTCGCAGAAGATCGCCATGGCGATGGGGAACCCTAAGCGGAACAAGCGCCAGATCCGGCTACCGTTGGGGCGAGCCAGCTGGGAGAAGAGCCGGATCTCGGTGAAGTGACGGGAGAGCTTCACATAGAGGATCATCGCCAGCAGCATGGCCCACAGCACGATGGCGGTAGCGACGCCACAGCCCACCCCGCCCAGTTTCGGCATGCCGAAGTGGCCGTGAATGAAGATGTAGTTGGCGGGAATATTGACCGCCAGCCCGACAAAGCCGATCACCATGGTGGGCATGGTGTGGGAGAGCCCCTCACTGAAGTTGCGCAGCACCTGGAACAGCACGAAAGCGGGCAGGCCCCACAGGATGGCATGCAGATAGCCAGTGGTCTTGGCAGCCATCACCGGTTCCACATCCATGAACTGCAACGCCAGCGGGCTGTAATAGAGCGCAATCATCGCCAGCGGGGTGACGATGAGCGCCAGCCAGAAGCCCTGATGGACGGCCGGGCGGATTTGATCCCGTTTACGGGCACCATTGAGCTGGGAGACGATGGGGGTGAGCGCCATGATGATCCCCTGCACCAGCAGGATCACCGGTAGCCAGAAGCTGGACGCCACCGACACGGCAGCCAGATCGACCGCACTCACCTGTCCCGCCATCACGGTATCGACGAAGTTCATGGCGACCTGGGCCACCTGGGCGACCAGAATGGGGCTGGCTAGACGGACGAGCTGCTTCGCCTCGGACCAATAACGTTGCACTGACACCTCCGAGTGGATCAGATAAGAGTAAAAAAGAGCGGAAATCGGGAAGAGCCTTTGCACTTTCGGACGAAAGTGCAAAGGGTGGGGGAGGCATTCTAGCCTGAAATTCAGCCAGGACGAAATAGTTGCCGCCCCGAGGGGCAGGATCAGGCGTCTTCGTGATCGCTGATCAGCAGGTTGGCAGCGGCATAGGCAGCCTGCTCGCGCAGCTCGGCGGGCACCCGCTCATCGGCGGCGACCGCGTTGAGGGCGCGGATAGTAGCGGCGATGGCGTTTGGCACATAGCCCTGCTCGCCGGAGCCAATCTGGTTATAGGCGATGCGGATCGCTTCACAACATTGATATACCTGCATTTCTTTTTCCTTGTTTACCCGGATGTGAACGGCGTCACTATAGCGATCGGGCGCAAGCTTGTCAGCCTGTACCCTTGTCTCACCCTCTGCCCGAGGTTAACCTGCCCTTTTTGCCGTAGCAGGAGACGAGAGATGTTCACTGGCATAGTGCAGGGGACCGCCGAACTGGTGGCCATCGAGGAGCAACCCAACTTCCGTACCCATGTGATCCGCATGCCAAGCCCGGCGTGGGGGGAAGGGTTGGCCCTCGGTGCCTCGGTTGCCCACAACGGCTGCTGCTTGACCGTCACCCGGGTCGAGGGGGATCTGGTCAGCTTCGATCTGATGCAGGAGACCCTGCGCCTCACCAACCTTGGCTTGTTGCAGGTGGGGGACAAGGTCAATGTGGAGCGGGCTGCCCGCTTTGGCGACGAGATCGGCGGTCACGCCATGTCTGGCCATATCATCGGCATGGCAGAGGTTACATCGGTGATCGATACACCCAATAACCGTCAGGTGTGGTATCGCCTCGCCCCCGAGCTGATGAAATATGTGTTGACCAAGGGGTATATCGGCATTGACGGCATCAGCCTGACCATAGGTGAGGTGCGCGAGCGGGAGTTCTGCGTCCACCTGATCCCCGAGACCCTGGCCCGCACCAACCTGGGTTGGGTCAAGGCTGGCTGGCAGACCAATATCGAGATCGATCCCCAGACCCAGGCCATCGTCGATACCGTGGAGCGGGTGCTGGCGGCACGCGGGGGTCACTGAAAGGAAACGGCTCGGTTTCACTCGCTTCATAAGCAAGGGCCTGCAGTGTGCAGGCCCTTGTTATTTATATGGTGAAAATATCCACTCAACTTTTTATGACTCGCAGTCACAACATCTGCACAGTTCTTTGCGACTTGCAGGCAAAACAGCTGCTCGGCTTTTTGTGACTCGCAATCAAAACAGTTGCTCGTCGTCTGCATCCACAAACAACTGCAGGCAGTCGCGAGCTTCGTCGCGGTGAAGCCGCAGGTGGATCGGATTGCAACAGGCCATGCAATCTTCGTAGAACTCCTGATCACCCTGGCTGGCATCCAGCTCGACCCGGGTATGGTGGCCGCAGTGGGGGCAGACGATGCGCTTGCTGGTGTACTCGATCATGATAACCTCCTCGGGCCCTGAGGCCGCCTATCTACCCTGATTCTAGTCGGGCTGCAGGGGGTTAACCGCGAGCAAACGCACGTTTATGACAGAGATCAAGCCTGAGGGATGGCAAGGTGCAACCGGTTGGAGTGGTCGTGTGCGAGAGGAACAATCTGGTTGTGAATGACGAGTGAAAAGAGGAGGGATTGCCAACGGTTTTGTCTGGCAATAACAGGGGGCTGAAGCCCCCTGCGGGTATGAGGACGCGAGCGCAACAAGGCGCCGATAGGCGCTACTTGACCCAGCTGGCCAACATGTCGGCATTGAGCTCGGCCAGCGAGCTCAGCTGGTAGTTGGCGATGGCCAGACGCGGGTCTCCCACTAAAGCCGGATCCGGCACGATCAGCGCGGTCATGGAGGCCGCCTTGGCCGCCAGCAGACCGGTGAAGCTGTCTTCGATGGCCAGACAATGAACCGGTTCTACCCCCAGCTTTTCGGCGGCGTGGATATAGACATCCGGGTGAGGTTTGCCGAAACGCTCGATTTCAGCGGAGTGGACCGCCATAAAGCGATCGCGAATGCCGAGTTTGCCGAGCACCGCTTCTACCATGGCAAAGGGTGAGGAGGTCGCCAGACCCACTTTCAGCCCGCGGGCCTCGATAAGGTCGAGCGCTTCCAGCACACCGGATTTGGCCTGACCTTCGGAGAGGATCAGGGCGTTGACCCGATCCAGAATGCGCTGTACCACCTCTTCCTGGCTCGGGCCGCTCCACGGGCGCAGGCGATACCAGTGGGCAACCAGCTGATCGATGCGCACGCCGATGGTCGATTCGCAATCCTCTACCGTGTGGGGGTGACCCAGTTCGGAGAAAACGGCGATTTGGGCCCGTTGCCAAAAGGGTTCCGAGTCGATCAGAACACCATCCATATCGAAGATCACGGCAGCTAACATCTTGTACTCCTGACAAATTTGAAGAGGGGATTATAAGCCTGACGGGGAAATGCAAAAGGGGCATTGCCATGCCCCTTGCGCCCGATCACATCGGCAAACGTTTGTTTTGCTATGGCAAAAAAGCCCTTAGAACAGTACATCGACCTTGGCGGCCACGGCTTTGGCTTTCTCTACCGCATCCTGGCAATCCGCTGCGCGGGCCAGCGCCACGCCAAGACGGCGGCGACCGGCGATCTCCGGCTTGCCAAACAGCCGCAGCTGGGCGCCCGGCACCAGCGCCAATGCCTCACCAATCCCCTGATAGCGGATATTCTGGCTGTGCCCTTCGCGCAGTACCACGGCGGAGGCGCTCGGCCCGTACTGGGTGATGGTGCCGACCGGCAGCCCCAGAATGGCGCGCACGTGCAGGGCGAACTCGGAGAGATCCTGCGAGATCAGGGTCACCATGCCGGTATCGTGGGGGCGGGGGGAGACTTCGCTGAACCACACCTCATCCCCCTTGATGAAGAGTTCGACCCCGAACAGGCCGTAACCGCCGAGGGCCTCGACCACCTTGGCGGCCACCTCTTTGGAGCGGGCCAGCGCCAGCTCGCTCATCACCTGTGGCTGCCAGGATTCGCGGTAGTCGCCATCTTCCTGCCGGTGGCCGATAGGGTCGCAGAAGTGAATGCCATCGACGGCGCGTACCGTGAGCAGGGTGATCTCGTACTCGAAGGGAACGAAGCCCTCGACGATCACCTTGCCACGACCGGCGCGGCCACCCTCCTGGGCGTATGTCCAGCTCTCATCCAGCTTGGCGAGATCGCGCAGTACACTCTGCCCCTTGCCGGACGAACTCATCACAGGTTTCACCACGCAGGGCAGGCCGATAGCCTCGACGGCGGCGACAAACTCCTCCTTGCTCTGGGCAAAGCGGTAGGGGGAGGTGGGCAGACCCAGGGTCTCGGCGGCGAGGCGGCGGATCCCTTCCCGGTTCATGGTGAGCTGGGTAGCGCGGGCGTTGGGCACTACCTTGACCCCTTCTTGCTCAAGGGCAGCAAGGGTATCGGTGGCAATCGCTTCAATCTCGGGGATGATGAGGTCGGGTTTAACCTCGGCAACCAGGGCACGCAGGGCGTTGCCATCGAGCATGTCCAGCACGTGGGCTGCGTGGGCCACCTGCATGGCGGGGGCGTTGGCATAGCGGTCGGCGGCGATCACTTCGATCCCGAACCGTTGCAACTCGATGGCGACCTCTTTGCCAAGTTCGCCGGAGCCCAGCAGCAGGGCACGGGTGGCGCCGGGGCGGGTTGCGGTTCCAAACATACGATCTCTCCTGATGTCGATGGTCATTGTTGATGATCGCTATCGCACGAATAGCGGACAAAAAAAGAGGCACGCATGGCGTACCTCAGGAAACGGGTTTGTGAGCGCGCTGCTCCAGATGGGTCAGCAAGGTAATGGCGCCAATGATGATGGCGGCGCCAAGCCACAGACGGCCTGGGGGCGCCCAGCCAAATACCAGCCAGCCCGCCAGCACGTTCATCGGCAGCTTGGCAAAATCGAAAGGTTGTACGAAGGAGGCCTCCGCCACGCTGTAGGCGCGAGCGATGGACATCTGGGCCAGTGCCGTCAGTACGCCGGAGGCGGCTACCAGCAGCCATTGGCTCTCGCTTGGCCACTGCCACTCCGGCAGGGCCAGCATGACGTTGAACGGGGTACTGAAGATAAGCAGATACACCACTATGGTGTGGGATGATTCGTTGGCTGCCTGATAGCGCACCATCAGGGAGTAACCTGCCCAGAACAGCGCCGCCGCCACCGGCAGCAGGGAGGCCCAGTTGAATTCGTCAGTCCAGGGGGCGAGGATCAGCATGGCGCCGGCAAAGCCCGCCAGGGTGGCCAGAATGCGGGCGCGGCTCACCTGCTCCTTGAGCAGCAGGGCGGAGCCCAGGGTGGCAAACAGCGGTGAGGTCATCAGCAGGGCGATCCCCTGCCAGATGGGGACGGGGTACGCCAGTGCCCAGAGCCAGAGCTGGATGCCGATCACTGCCAGCAATACCCGCAACAGGTGCAACCGGAACTGATTGGTCATCAGGGATTGGCGCAGGCCATGACGAACCAGCCAGGGCAGCAGGCAGATCAGGGCGATCAGGTATTGATGAAAAGCGACTTGGGTCGATGGGAGGCCAAGCTTGAAGCTGACATACTGGCTCAGGCTGTTGACGGCGGCGAAGCAGAGTCCTGCCACCATCATCCAGACTGCACCGGCCAGAGGAGAGTGCCTGCGCGAGGGTATCATGGGATCCGGGTCGCTGGAAAAAAGTGCGGCGGATCATAACGGCAATCGTTTGTTCTGCCAAGGGTTGAGGCGTGGCCGCGTGGCTGGCTGGCGAGGAAGTGGCCTTTCATCAAAAATTTTGAACAAGTTGAGCATCTATTTTCGCTATCAGCAAAGAAGCGCAATGTTTAGAGTGACCTCCATCGACAGCAACGCTGTTCAACCGACAACCAAATGGAGTTTCACCATGGCCAATATCCTCGTTCTCAAATCCAGCATCCTGGGTCAATATTCCCAATCCAACGCCCTGATCGACGGCTTCCTGGCTGACCATCAGGATGATGTCGTCACCGTACGTGATCTGGCTGCCCTCAACCTGCCGGTGCTGGATGGCGAGCTGGCCTCCGGCCTGCGCGGTGGTGACAACCTCAATGAGCGTCAACTGGCGGTGATCGCCCAGTCCGACGAGCTGATCGCCGAACTCAAAGCGAGCGACTTGGTGGTGATTGCGGCCCCCATGTACAACTTCAACATCCCGACCCAGCTGAAGAACTGGATCGATCTGGTTGCCCGTGCCGGCGTCACCTTCCGCTATACCGAGACCGGTCCGGTCGGTCTGGTTGAAAATACCCGTGCGCTGGTGATCAGCCCTCGCGGCGGCATGCACGTTGGTAGCGCCACCGATCTGGTCACTCCCTACATGCGTACCGTGCTAGGTTTCATCGGTATCAAAGAGGTGGATTTCATCTACGCCGAAGGGATGGGGATGGGCCCGGATGCCCAGAGCAAGGGGATGGAAGCGGCTAAAGCGCAGCTTGAGGCTCTGGCTATTTAAGGGCTCTCTATCTCGTCAGGGGTTATCTCTTCAAGGGGTTGCCCCACCAGATACAAGAACGCAGCCATCAGGCTGCGTTTGTTTTTTGGCTCGATATGATTGTGACAGACGTTGCTGCTACAGAGAGTATCGCGGCAAGCGGTCGGTATAGACGTTACGGCGGAGTTACTACTCCATCATAAAGCGGCGACAACCACGCACCAGCAGCAATGCCACCGTGACCAGCAGGCCAAGCAAGAGGGTGGTCAGCCACTGTTCGGTACTTTGCGGCAAGTGGGGCGTGAACAGACTGATCATCAACAGGGTGCAGAGCGTGATCAACAGGCTCTGTCGGGTCATCAGTATCATGGGGTCATCCTTGGTTTGCTCACCTGAAACGATTTTAATGCCCTCTTGTGACAGGGTGATGTATCCGTGCATCACCCTGTTGGGGCTCTTCAGACCATATCAGGTTTTTACCGCAGAGCCAGCGCCATCACTGGCGCTGTGATCCCGATCCCGCTAGCTCTCTTTATCTGAACTGTTTCTGCGCCGGCTGGTAGTGAAAATCGCCGCTGGCGAGCCGCGCTTCCAGTGCTGCTTGATCGATCTCCTGCGCCTTGCAGAGATCATCCAGGTCGTCATAGTGATCACGCAGCTGCATATTGACGACGCTCAACAGCATGTTGATATCCATGGTGGCGAACTTTTTCAAATCCATGATTATTTCTCCCGATCCAGTGACTGCAGCTGCTCGATGGCGGCGCTGACGCTGTGCAGATGCTGGCGGATCGCCTCGCGGGATTCGCTCGGCAGATAGTCGGTCAGGGTATGTTGCCAGCTGCCAGCTTCGCTCTTGAGCTGCAGGAAGAGTGCCTGGCCGGCATTGGTGAGGGAGACCAGGCTGATGCGTTTGTCCTGCTCGCTGCTCTCGGTGAAGATGATCCCTTTTTCGACCAGACGGCGGATCTCGCGGGAGATGCGCACCTTGTCCATGCCGCTCGCCTCGACCAGCTCTTTCTGGCTGATGGGGTAGTTGGGGCCGAGCACCATCATCAGGCGCCATTGCGGCACGGTCAGCTGGTAACGCTGTTCATAAAACTGTTCGAAGGTATCCCGTAGCATCTCGGCGGCATGTACCAACTGATAGGGCGGGTAGTGAGCGAGTAACGCTATGATTTTTGACATATTACACCCTGCTGTGACGGCTGCATCAGATGCAGTTTCTTTTGATACTTTGACATTGATGATACGAAACTCAAGCGGATTTGTCTGACCCGGTTGCGATGAAATGTGCGGTGGCGCACGCCCTCAAGGAAAAACCGGGTCTGACCGACGGGATTTTAAGCCAACGCTGTTCAGCCTTTACGCAACCAGATGAGGGCGTTCTGCTTGAGCCAAGCCTCGCGAGTGTGGATGGCGTAGAGCGCCGCCTCGTCACGGCTACCCGCTTGCCAGCTTTGCGGCTCCTGTTTGGGCAGCTTGCGCTGACCCAGCAGGCAGGCAGGAATGTGCGGGTTGGCCTCGATGGCGACCAGCAGATGGGGCTTGGCTGCCTCGGCACCCTCGGTAGCAAAGACCATCAGCGCCTTGTTATAGAGCAACCAGCTGGAAGCTTCATCGAAGCGCACCAGCAGGGCGGCCAACGCTTGCCAATCCCCTTGCAATACATAGAGGGTGGAGAGGTTGTAGCGGCAACCCGGCTCATCGGCCACGCAGATCGTCAGCAGATCCAGATACTCCGCTTTGGCTTCACCCAGCTTGCCAAGCCGCAACAGGCAGTCGGCGCGGCCGGCTCTGGCGGCCAGCAGGGGGCGCAGTTCGGGGGCACTCCAGCCGTGGCCAGCGATTTGCTGCCAAAAGGCTTCATCAAACAGCGGAGTGGCATCGGCGATGATCTTCTCGAACCAGCCGAGGCGGGCCTGATGATCGCGGCAGCTGTCGGCCAGTTCGAACCAGGTCTGCCACTGTTGGGCCTGTTCACCATTGAGGGCGACATCAGCGCTGGGGGCTGCCTGATACTGGTCGAGGTTGAGCAGCTGGTTGAGGGCGGTTTTCATGTTCTGGCGCTGGCGTTTGCAGAACTCGACAAAGGGGAGTTCGCTGGCGGCGGCGCTATAGAGCATCTGGGCCATCTGCTTGTCGCGAAACAGGCTCAACTCGGCGGCCAGACTGAAGCGGTACTGGGTGGTCGGGTCGTTCAAATCCTTCGGTTTGGGCCAGGTGGCAAAGCCCTGGCTGAAACCGTAGCACCACTGACCGAGGGGATGGCTCTGCTCGAACACCTGCTCCGGGTTATCGCTGGGCAGGCGGCATTGGCTCGGCAGGGCCAGCTGGGCGTCGTCGGCCCGGGCTTCCAGCTCGGCGATCAGATGGTTGAGAGCTTCTGCGCTTTTTTCATCCAACTCGGCATCCTGTTCCAGCAATCCAGCCAGCGGGCGTTGCCAGTCAGGGGTCTCTGGCCCTACCAGACGGGCACAGAGAAAACCGTGCAGGGCTGGGTAGGTCATGTCCTGATTACTGTGGCTCTGGATCCATTGATTAAGATGGCGGGTACGAGTGGATGGGTTCATCGACAGTTCCTCTGGATTTGAACAGCCGCGAAGTCTACCTAAAAGTGGGGTTATTTACAGCAAATGGCCGCCTGTTTGGCGATTTAATCACCATTGGCGGATAAGATAAGGGCGAAAGGGCGGCCAGTGGTGGCTTGGGGACTAGGCCGGATCACCGCTCTTGAGGTAACATGCGCGCCCATAGGGGCCATGATCAATTGGCCCATCCGGGTAATGAGAAAAGAGAGCACCATGATACAGATTGGCAAGATGAACACCCTCACCGTTGTTGAACTCGAAGATCGCGGCGCCTGGCTTGCGGCCGATGAGTACGGTGAACTGCTGCTGCCCAAGCGTCAACTGCCGGAAGGGGTGAAAGAGGGGGATAGCGTGCAGGTCTTCCTCTATCTGGATGCCGATTGCGAGCCGGTGATCACCACCGACAAACCGTTTGCCATGGTGGACGAATTTGCCGGTCTGAAAGTGGTCAATGCCAACAAGATTGGTGCTTTCCTCGACTGGGGCATGAAAAAGGATCTGTTTGTGCCGAGCCGCGAGCAGAACAAGCCGATGCAGGTGGGCCATGTCTATCTGGTGCGTCTGCAACTAGATAATGAAGGGCGCATGGTCGGCACCAGCCGCATCGAGCGTTTCCTGACACCGGCCGGCAGCAACTTCAAGGTCGGTGACGAAGTGACCGCGCTGCCGGGGGAGCATTCTCCTCTAGGTATCAAGGTGATCGTCAACGGTCAGTATCCCGGCATGCTGTTCAAGAACGAAGTGTTTGGCCGGGTGATGACCGGTCGGCCGCAAACCGCCTGGGTCAAGCAGGTGCGCGAGGATGGCAAGCTCGATCTGACCCTGCAAAAGCCGGGTCTGGCGCGGGTTGATGACGCCGGTGAACGCATTTTGAGCCGGATGAAAAAACAGGGCGGCAGTCTGGCGGTGGGTGACAAGAGCGAACCCGAGCTCATCTACAAGCTGTTCAGCATGAGCAAGGGCACCTTCAAGAAGGCGATCGGAGGCCTCTACAAGCAGGGCAAGATCGTCATCGAAGATAACGCCATCACTCTGGTGGCCACAGAGACCGACTCGGCAGTGGATAGCGAATAAGATGCCGAGCCCCTGTGTTGGCCTCTGCAAGGCGAAAGATGGGCTTTGCCTTGGTTGTGGCCGCACCCTGAGCGAGATCGGCCACTGGTCGGCGATGGATAGCAAGGCCCAGCTGGCGGTGATGGCCGAGCTGAATGGCTCGAAAAGCACCCACCGCTGCCCAGGTTGTGGCGAACCGGCCTATTGCGCCGTCTCTGCCGGTCAGACCATTGCGCAGTGCTGGTGCAGCCAGTTACCGGTACTGCCGATGCAGGAGGCCAGCGCTTGCTGGTGCCGCCGCTGTCTGGCCAAGGCCATCGCGGCTCAGGATTAGCAGAGAACAGCAATAAGAGTGCACAGAAACAAGAAAGGCGCCGATGGCGCCTTTTTTATGCCTGCTGCTGGCGATGCCAGCGCACATGGACTTGATCTTCGGTCAACAGACGGGGCAGCAGGAAGGTGGCGAAGATCACCTCAAACTCATCCTGATGATCCAGCAAACCTACCCACACTTCGACCCAGCGCTCCATATCGACCGGCTCACCCAGCTCGGTCGACCAGTCGGCATTGGGCAGGGTCGCCTCCACGGCGCCACGCTGCTCAAACTCCAGGGTGATGTCGACTATTTGTTCGGGGGCCAGCATATCGGCGGCCTGCTCAAGAAACTGATCATAGGCCCATTCGACCAGCTGATCCGGGGTACGCTGTTCCATGAAATCACTCCAGATACATCGAGGTTCGCTACTGTAACAATTATTGGCTGTGGCGGCCAGACCAGTGCGCCGGGCGTGCCTGACCTGTCCAAGTTGCCGTTGGGGGAGTATGGTTAAGGCGCGGATCAGCTGGCAGGGAGTAAGGGGATGAAGCAGCGGGGACGGCGGCAACAGATCAAGCGACGGCGCGAGGCCTGGTGGTGGCACTATCTGCCACTCCACCGCGAGATGGTGGGCGGTCATCTGGGCCCACCGGAGAAACCCGATGAGCCCTGAGGATCAGTCGGCCTGATGCACCCGATTGAGGGTGATCTGACCCAGTTGTCCCATCTGGCGGCGGATCCAGACCGAGCGCTTCTGCACATAGGGTGACGGGGGCTTGACCCGATAGCGCCACGGATTGGGCAGGGCTGCAGCCAGCAGGGATGACTCGTAGCGGGTCAAGCGGCTGGCCGGTTTGCCAAAGTAGGTGCGGGCGGCGGCTTCGGCGCCATAGATGCCGGGGCCGAACTCCACGATATTGAGATAGACCTCGAGAATGCGGGCCTTGTCCCAGCCCAGCTCCATCAGCAGGGTAAACCAGGCCTCCAGCCCCTTGCGCAGGAAGCTGCGATCGCTCCACATAAAGAGGTTCTTGGCGGTCTGCTGGCTGAGGGTGCTGGCACCGCGCACTCGTTCGCTGTGCTGGTTGTGCTTGAGGGCCGCGTTAATGGCATCCATGTCAAAGCCGTTGTGATCGGCAAAGCGCTGATCCTCGGCGGCGATCACCGCCAGTTGCAGCTCCTTGGAGATGGACTCCAGATCTACCCATTGATGGCGTACTTGGGTGATCTTGGCGGGCGGAAAGAGGGCCCGCTCGATACGCCAGCTCCACATCGGCGGATCGATAAAACGCAGCAAGGCGACCGAGCCGACCGAGCAGAGCAGCCCGGCCAGCGCGATCTTGCCTGCCCACCTCAACACCCGGCGCCCAAGGGATGCAGATGGGCGCACGGGGGCCACGGCAGCAGGGGCTGACTCCCACTGATAGTGGCTGGGATCATCGGGATCCGGAATTATTGGGGCAGCCATTCGATGTGGCAGAACTTCTCGTCAACACGGCGGGAGAGCAGCATGCGGGCAAACAGGTGCTCATACTCTTGTTCTTCATTGCCAAGGCCTACCCAGATCTCGGCATAGTCGGTGTCGCTCACCGCAAAACCCACGTCCGCTTCCCAGTCATCGGCCGGGTCGGTTTCGGCCAGCAGGCCGCGGTCGTTGAACTCCTGATTGAAACGGGCGATCTCCTGCTCCGGCAGGTTGTCAGAGGCCAGCTCCATAAAGAGTTCGAGGGCGGTATCGAGCAGTTCCTCGACGCTGTGCATTTCGTCATTCATAGACATAAGCGGTCTGTTCCAGAAAAGAGAAAAAGGTACCAGCACAGACACTGTCTGCGGGGCGGCGCTATTCTAGCTGTCGGCAGACCCCTTGGCGAGATGAGGCGAGCCGCTGTGACCTGTTTTTGTGCCAATAAAAAACCGGATCCTGCCAGGGGATCCGGTTTCATTGGGGGAAGGGGTCACGCATAGGGCGTCAGCTCATCCCTTCTTGTTGTCATCGGCGAAGGTGATGTTGAGCTCCAGCACTGACAGCTCATCACTCTTCTGATCCAGTTGAACGGTTATCTTCTCCGGATCAATGTTGACGTATTTGCGGATCACATCGAGGATATCCTGCTTGAGCTGGGGCAGGTAATCCGGCCCCCCTCTGGATGAACGCTCGTGAGCAACGATGATCTGCAACCGCTCTTTGGCCAGTTGTGCGGTGTTCTGTTTCTTGTTGGAACGAAAATAATCCAATAATGACATGTTTAACTCCCGAACAGTCGGCTAAAGAAGCCCTTCTTCTCTTCTTCCAGAAAACGAAATTCCTTGGTGTCACCGAGCAAACGGGAAACCGCATCGTCATAGGCCTGACCGGCATCGGACTCCTTGTCCAGAATGACCGGTTCGCCGGAGTTGGAGGCGCGCAGCACTGCCTGGGACTCAGGGATCACCCCGAGCAGCGGAATGGCCAGGATCTCCTGCACATCCTGCACGCTCAGCATGTCGCCACGGTTGACCCGGGTCGGGCAGTAGCGGGTCAGCAGCAGGTGCTCCTTGATGGGGTCTTCGCCACGCTCGGCACGGCGGGATTTGGAGGCCAGGATGCCGAGGATGCGGTCGGAGTCACGTACGGAAGAGACTTCCGGGTTGGTGGTGACGATCGCTTCGTCGGCAAAATAGAGCGCCATCAGCGCGCCCGCCTCGATCCCGGCCGGGGAGTCGCAGACAATGTAGTCAAACTTCATTTCGGCCAGCTGATCCAGCACCTTCTCGACACCCTCTTTGGTCAGGGCATCTTTATCCCGGGTCTGGGAGGCGGGCAGGATAAACAGGTTCTCGCAACGTTTGTCCTTGATGAGCGCCTGATTGAGGTTGGCTTCACCGTTGATGACGTTGACGAAGTCATACACCACGCGTCGCTCACAACCCATAATGAGGTCCAGATTTCGCAGACCGATGTCAAAATCGATGACCACTGTTTTGTGGCCACGCTGGGCTAAACCGGTACTCAGGGCTGCGCTGGTTGTGGTCTTGCCAACGCCACCTTTACCCGATGTAACGACTATGATTCGCGCCATTCTCGCTTCCTTGTAACTCTATTTGATACGGTCTATACGGAGTTGTTCATTATCCAGCCGGATATGAACCGGTTGCTGGATCAGGCCTGCCGGCAACGCATCGCTCAGCTGGAAGGTGCCCGCGATGGAGAGCAGTTCGGCCTGTAATTGCTGGCAATAGATCCGGGCTTGGGTGTTGCCCTTGGCGCCGGCTATGGCTCTGCCACGCAGGGTGCCATAAATATGAATGCTGTCATCGGCGAGCACTTCGGCCCCCGGACTGACGGACCCCAGCACTACCAACGAGGTGCCGGCGGCATAAATCTGCTGGCCGGAGCGTACTGGCCCCACATGTACCTTGCTCGGAATCAAGGGGGCGGGTTCGGGCTCACGAACTACCTCAGGGGCGGCTGGCTCGGGTTCCGGTTCGCTCTTGCGACTCTTGCCCGAGGCCATCACGGCCAATCCCACCGCCTTGGCGGCTGTCTTCATCTCTTCGCTGCGCGCACCCGTGATGCCGACCAGCACAAATTCTTCGGACTCCACCAGCTCCTTGAGCTGTTCGAAATCGGGAATATGTTCCAGTCGGGAAACATTGATCACCAGCGGCGCACAATTAAAAAAGTAGGGGGCCTGGGCCACTTTTTCGGCCAACAACTGACGTATCCGCTCAGGCTCGCCATCGCTGATATGCAACACAGAAATAGTGAAGGTGGTCCCTTTCAATTCGTTATCGCGCTCAACCATGAATCTTCCCCGAGGCAGAGATGCTAATCCGTTATTGTTATTCAATTCCTGATGTTATAGTTTGCCCCCATCAGAGGCAATAAACTCGTCGGATTATATCAATTTCCATGTTGTGTGCAGTCTATAAAAGTCGCAAAAAAGCCGAGACCTACCTTTTTGTTGAAAAAAGAGAGGATTTCTCCCGCGTTCCCGAGCCATTGCTGAGCGCATTCGGGCGTCCCGAGCTGGTGCTGATGACCAAGCTGGATCCGGCCAAGCCCTTGGGGCTGGCTGATGTTGGCAAGGTGATGACCGCGCTGACCAACCAGGGGTTCTACCTGCAGGTGCCGCCGCCCCCCGAGAATTTGCTGGAGCAGCACAAGGCCAGCCTGAAAAAACCATCCTGAATATCCAGCCCCGTGGTGTGTTCTGCCCAGCGGGGCTAATTCTTTGTGACTCTGCATGACGCATTCCGGCCCCGGAGAGGTAGCTTGCGATAATCCCGTGACAGGATCTGGCCAAATTAAACCCTCCCTTTGGTGATATTCACTTTTCGCTGTTTAAATAGAAAGTCAATCTACTCCCAACACCATATCCTCAACCTTTGCTGGCGCTCACAAAAATAGCGAGTGGCGCGTACTCATACCCTCCATTTGAACGACTATTGGCCCATTCATCGATTATTTTCAGCCCCTTCTTTGGGCGCTTTTTTGGCCTCCACTGCTCGATGCGTTTTACATCAAATAGGGCGTAAAGAGGGCGGTGATAACTGTACTAAAACCAGTTTGCGCGATGCGCTGTGGCCAAAATGATGAGCTAACCCCCTGTTTGTGTACTTGATTGTTTGCCCTGATCACGAAAGTGCCACATAGGAGGCAATCAATGTGGCGGCGTGATAATCCGCAGGGGGAGTGGTAACCGCGTCTTGCCAAACAAGGGTATGACCAAAGGGGGATATTGAGATGAGGGGCCATCTCGATATCGATTAGTTGTGAAATCGTGGCTGGGGCAAGATAGCAGGTACAGGTTTCATGTAGGGGCGTAATGTCTCTCTCAATGCATTGAGAAGAGTTAATCAAGGTATGTAATTAGAGAGGTATGCAGACAAGGCAATCCGCATTGCGGTGGCGTAGCAGGGGTATATCAGCGACGCCCTACAGTGAAATGGTCGGTATGCCGGTATCAGTACCCAGCATCCCATTCGGGCAATAAAAAAGGCGGGATATCCCGCCTTTGTTCAAATGAGGGTCGCAACCCCTATTTATTCGCAGGCAACCTGCATCACCTTGATGGCCAGACCGCCACGGGAGGTTTCACGGTACTTGGAGTCCATGTCCTTGCCGGTGATGTACATGGTCTCGATCACCTTGTCCAGGGAGACGCGCGGCTTGGAGGTACGACGCAGGGCCATACGGGAGGCGTTGACCGCTTTCATGGCTGCGATGGCGTTACGTTCGATGCAAGGCACCTGTACCTGACCGGCAACCGGATCACAGGTCAGACCCAGGTTGTGTTCCATGCCGATCTCGGCAGCTTCGCAGACGTGCTCCGGGCTACCGCCCATCAGCTCGGTCAGACCTGCAGCGGCCATGGAGCAGGAGACACCCACTTCACCCTGACAGCCCACTTCGGCGCCGGAGATGGAGGCGTTCATCTTGTAGAGGATGCCGACGGCACCGGCAGCCAGATAGAAACGGGTGTACTCGTCGCGGCCAACCGGCTGGATGAACTTGTCGTAGTAAGCCAGTACGGCCGGGATGATACCGGCAGCGCCGTTGGTCGGTGCAGTGACCACGCGGCCACCGGCAGCGTTCTCTTCACTCACGGCCAGAGCGAACATGTTGACCCAGTCAACGATGTTCATCGGATCGCTTGAGAGGTTCTCGTTGGTGTTGAGCTGACGGTAGAGCGGCGCGGCACGACGGGGTACGCGCAGCGGGCCGGAGAGCACGCCTTCGGTACGGCAGCCGCGCTCGATACCTTCGCGCATGGTGTTCCAGATCTTGCCGAACTTCTTGTAGATCTCTTCCGGAGTGTTGAAGCACTTCTCGTTTTCCATCATCAGGGCAGAGATGGAGAGACCGGTCTGGCTGCAATGGGCAACCAGCTCGGCGGCGCTCTTGAACGGATAGCGTACGGACATGTCGCCGCTGTCAGCCTTGCCGAAGTTCTCTTCGTCAACGATGAAGCCACCACCGATGGAGTAGTAGGTCTTGCTGTAGACTACTTCATCTTCGATCAGGGCGGTCAGCTTCATGCCATTTTCGTGCAGCGGCAGGGCTTCGTCGTGGAATACCATGGCGTCGCGCGGGAAGCTGACGGTGTGGCAGTGCAGGCCGATCGGCAGGCGCTCGGTCTGCTCAACACGAGAGATAAACTCGGGGATGGCATCGATATCAACATTTTCCGGCAGGTTGCCAGCCAGGCCCATGATGATGGCAGTGTCGGTATGGTGGCCTTTGCCAGTCCAGGAGAGGGAGCCGTAGACATCGACATTGATCCGGGTTACATCGCGGATCTTGCCGCCCGCGCGCAGCTCGTCAACAAACTGTTTGGCCGCTTTCATCGGGCCAACAGTGTGGGAAGAAGAGGGGCCTACACCGATTTTGAAGATATCAAAAACGCTGATCATGTCACTATTACCTCAGGGTAGAAGGGGGCGGCATGCCCACTCACAGAAATTTGGGAGATCCATGGAACGCGCTTGTCAGCGCAGGTCACAGAACCAGATAACCGTAGTGTAACGGCTCCAGACCTAAAAAAAGTTGAAATAGATCTATTTTTGTTGAATCTGAGGCGCGAGTATAAAATTTATTTTTGTGCTTATCCATTTTGTTAAGCGTTTGCCCATAAAAATACCCGGCGATGCCGGGCATTTCGGAACCAAATGGAGTCATTTGCCGTTTTTTAACATTCGGTAATGTTAACGGCGAGGCCGCCACGGGCCGTCTCCTTGTATTTGGTCTTCATGTCGTTGCCAGTCTCCCACATGGTCTTGATCACCTTGTCGAGCGACACCTTGTGCTCGCCGGTGCCGCGCAGGGCGAGGCGGGCGGCATTGATCGCCTTGACCGCCCCCATGGCGTTGCGTTCGATGCAGGGTACCTGCACCAGTCCGCCTATGGGATCGCAGGTGAGGCCGAGATTGTGCTCCATGCCTATTTCGGCGGCGTTCTCCACCATGGCCGGGCTGCCACCCAGCAGTTCGGTCAGTGCGCCGGCCGCCATGGAGCAGGCGACTCCCACTTCCCCCTGACAACCCACTTCGGCGCCGGAGAGGGAGGCGTTCTTCTTATATAAGATGCCGATGGCAGCCGCGGTGAGGAAGTAGCGGATCAGCGTCTCGTCATCCACCTTGTGAACGAAGCGATCGTAGTAGTGCAGCACGGCGGGGATGATGCCTGCGGCGCCATTGGTGGGGGCGGTGACCACCCGGCCACCGGCGGCGTTCTCTTCGTTGACCGCCAGCGCAAAGAGATCGACCCACTCCATCACCATCAGCGGATCCTTGTTGAAGTTGGTCTCGCAGCTTAACTGGCGGAACAGCCCCGGGGCGCGGCGCCGAACCTTGAGGCCGCCCGGCAGCACCCCTTCGCTTTTGCAGCCACGCTCGACGCAGCCCTGCATCGCCTGCCAGATCTTGCGCAGCCCCGCTTTTATCTGCTCATCGCTGCGAAATATCCGCTCATTGGCGAGGATAAGCCCCGAGATGGAGAGGCCGCTCTCCTGACAGTGGGCCAGCAGTTGGGCGCCGCTGTCGAACGGGTAGGGGACAGGGTGTTCGGCATCGGATTTGGCGGTGGCAAAGTGGCTCTCTTCAATGATGAAGCCGCCCCCGATGGAGTAGTAGGTCTGGCTGAAGCGCAGGTTTTCCTCTTTATCAAAGGCCCGCAGAGTCATGCCGTTGGTGTGGGCCGGCAGGGTTTTACGGCGGTTGAAGATGATGGCACCGGTGCGGGGAAAATGGCTTGGTTGCTCGCCTGCCAGCGGCAGGCTCTGCTCCTTTTCCACTCGAGCCAGAATGGCGGGGATGGCATCGATATCGACCGATTCCGGTTCAAAGCCCGACAACCCCAGAATGATCGCCTTGCCAGTGCCGTGTCCCTTGCCGGTCTGGCCCAGCGAGCCGTAACACTCCACTTCGACCCGTGTGATCTGCGGCAGATGGCCTTGCAGCTTGAGCTGCTGAACGAAGGCATAGGAGGCACGCATGGGGCCGACGGTATGGGAAGAGGAGGGGCCAATTCCGATGGAAAACAGGTCAAACACGCTGATCATGACATCAATCCGGTGATGGTTTATGTCTGTTTATTCTAGGATTTTTGCCATGGATAGGAAGCGGGGATGTGCGGTGCTGTGACATGGACACAGATAATGGGGCTGGGGGGCCAATAAGGTTGAAGGGGCTGATCCCCTTCAACCGGCCTGATCAGTCGAGAAATTCGCACAGATAAGCTGTGGGGGTTTTCACTTCCAGTTTGAAGGAGGAGTGACCGGCCACCAGGAAGGATTCACCCTGGCTGTAGGTGTGCCACTCATCTTCATCAGCCAGCTGGATGGTGAGGGCGCCCTTGATCACTGTCATCCGTTCGGGGGCGGCGGTGTTGAACAGGTAGTCACCGACGTTCATCACCCCGACGGTTGATTTCTCGCCTTTTTGTTCGAAACCGATGGATTTTACATTTCCGTCGAAATACTCGTTAACTTTCAGCATCTTTACATCCCTGTGTGTACGTTTGTGCAGCCAAACTAGCACAATCTTTTGCCAGTTGTCATGGGGGATGAGGTAAAAATCGCCGAGACCGCTTTGAATCTTCACTTTTTCGCAAACTTATTAATAGCCAAGGTTAATGATTTGCTGATTTAAAACAGCAATTAAATGTGAGATAACACGCGCAAACAGGGGAATGGGCAGCCGCTCATTCCCCTGTTTGGTTAATTGCACTGGGAAAAGTGTGAATTTTGCTACATAAAGGAACATATTGTGTTAACTAAAGGACTCATTAAAAACATCGGCTTCCAGGTTGTGGTCGCCATGGTACTGGGCGCAGTGGTCGGCGCGTTCATGGGTGAACAAGCCACCGTGTTTGCACCGCTCGGTACCCTGTTTATCCAGCTGATCAAGATGCTGGTGATCCCGCTGGTGGCGGTTGCCATCCTCTCCGGCGCCGCCAATCTGGGCGCCAGCCCGGCTGCGGGCAAGATCGGGGCAGCCACGCTGGCCTTCTTCCTCGTGACCTCCGCGTTGGCCGTGTTGCTGGCGCTGGTGATGGGGCAGATCTTCAAGCCGGGTGTCGGGGTCGATTTCGCTTCCGTCGCCTCCATGTTTGGCGGTGACTACGCCGATAAAGGGGCGCTGCCGGATGCAGTCGCCACCTTGCTTGGCATGATCCCCACCAACGTCTTCAACTCCCTCAACGAAGCGAACATCCTGCAGATCCTGGTGTTCTGCATGTTCCTCGGCATTGCGCTGGCCAAACAGCCGCGCGAGCGGGCCAAGCCACTGGTCGATGGGCTCAATACCCTGGTGGATGCCTTCGTCTGGATGATCAACAAGGTGATGATCATCGCACCGCTCGGTGTGTTCGGTCTGATGGCGGAAGCCATCGGTACCTATGGCTTCGATGTGCTGACCCTGGTACTCAAGCTGTTCGTGGTCTATGTGGCTGCCATCCTTATCTTCGGCTTTGTGGTCTATCCGCTGCTGGTGATGATGTTCTCCAACACGCCGGTGATGAAGTACCTCTCTGCCATGAAGAAGCCGCAGATCGTGGCCTTCTCCACCGCCTCTTCCATGGCGACCCTGCCGGTCAATATGGAGACCTGCGAGCATGATCTGAAAGTGACCAACGCGACCGCCTCCTTCGTGTTGCCGCTGGGTGCCACCATCAACATGAGTGGCAACGCCATCTATTACGGTCTGGTCGCCATCTTCTTCGCGCAGGTTTACAACATCGATCTGAGCGTCGGTGCCTGGGCGGCCATCATTGTGACCTCCACTCTGGGGGCGATCGGTCAGGCCGGTGTGCCGGGCCCAAGCTTCCTGGTGGTTGCCGTATTGCTGGCGGCCGGGATCCCCATCGAAGGGCTGCCGCTGCTGTTTGCGCTGGATCGACTGTTCGATATGATCCGCACCTCCCTCAATATCACCGGCGATGCGGCCTGTGCTGTCATTGTTGACCGCTTCAGCCCGGAATATGACCCAGAGCGCTGGAACAAGGCATAATTGCTTTGAACTGGGCTGAGATATAACAGCCCTAAGCTGATACTGCGTAACGCGAGCCCCTGCCATGATGGCGGGGGCTTCTTTATATCTGCCGGACAAGTATCAGAGCAAAGGTGTGCTCAAGAGATTGCTAACGGATGTAGCTGTGTTGAATGGAGAGTACAGGAGGGGAAAACATCAGTTGTGGGCATGGGCCGTATGGCGTCAACCGGCCTGTTGTAGATGCCGGGGTAGGGGATTGTCAAACGGCGGGTAACAAAAAGGGGAGCCTTGCTCCCCTCGGATATGATCTGCTGCTGGTTCTACTCCATCAGGCCATATGGTTAAACCATCCTGGTTACACCCTTGTGGCGAAAGAAACAGCGTCAACGTGATGAAATCATATCTATGTTGACCATCTCGGCATTATTGCTGAAAAGCGCCAGTTGGTGGCGATTAAACAGACATGGCAAAAAGGGTCGATCCGGATTGATGCCTCTCTATCCGGCTCAGAACTGTGACAGTGAGGGCAGAGAGACAGCAACCAGGGTGAAAAACACCGTGAAAACGGCAGTAACGACAAACTCTTTCATTTTTCTCTCCCTAAGTTGTTGGTTGATGTAGTCAAGATACCATAACAAGGGGGTAAAACAAGGGTAAAGCTTATAAAATGACGACTTTTATCAATGTGGTGTTTGAGGTCGTTATTTTTTACATATTGAGCTTATTTTATCGCCCATTGCGACTCGCCCCCCATGGGAGGTCAATTTTTTCTAGTTACTTTGTTTAAATTCAATGGCTTATTTGTTTGTTTGTTGGTTTTTTGATGGGCTTTGTATGGGGCTCAAGTAAAGCTTTATAAGTTATCCCTCTCATAATGGCGTCAATGAAGCCATGAAAAGTGTGTAAGGCCATGGTTTGACGATTCCTGACGTAGATAGCCCATCCAAAAGAAGTCTATGGAGACAATCTGGTTGCCAGCCCTTGTCACACCATCACTTTATCAGTCCGGAGTCTCCGCATTTATACAGCAATACACTGGGTTCATAGGGATGAGAGCCGTGCATCGGGGGGATACAGAGTAGCAGCTGGCTGTTTTATCACCGCCAATTTCCCCGTTGGCCTCGGAATAGACATGGCCGCAGCAAGAGTGAGGTACGCAATAGGCCAGAGGCGTATTCTCTGGCTGGGCTGGGCTGGGCTGGGCTGGGCTGGGCTGGGCTGGGCTGGGCTGGGCTGGGCTGGTCGCGAGCGGCCGGTGCATCTGCTTGAGTCATGTGATTGCAATACGTGAGCAGAGCCGGAGCATGGTTGGGGAAGATATCTGAGTCCCTTCTACAAGATTGAGATATAAAAAGCGGCGTATGACGAAGAGGCTGAACAAGCTCGTTTCAGGGGCGACAGGGCGCAGTTCAACGCAATCCGGTTTGCAGTAATAAAACGCATCCACGACGATACCGGAACTCTGTTCGTAGGCTGAAGCCGGTTGCTGTGAGGAGGGGAAGGCTGGTGAGCAGTCAGATGGCGCAAGGGTTGGGAATCAGGCAACCCGTATGGTGAGGGGCACACAGCGTGCCGATACATCAGTTTTTGTAAGATATAAAAAACCCTCCGATGGAGGGTTTTTGTCATCAACAGCCGGTAAAAAGCCGCTTGGCTTAGAACAGGGTGGTGGAGAGGTTGTAAAGCTCCTGATCGAACGGACGCTTCATGTTCTCGATGCAGTCGATGATGTCGTGGTGTACCAGCTCGTTGCGCTGGATACCGACGCAGCGACCACCGTGACCGGCCAGCAGCTGCTCAACGGCGTAAGCACCCATACGGCTGGACATGATCCGGTCACGGGCAGTCGGGGCACCGCCACGTTGGATATGGCCCAGGATGGTGGCGCGGGTTTCACGACCGGTCAGGGCTTCGATGTCCTTGGCCAGCGCGTTCACGTCGGTAACGTGCTCGCAGATGGTGATGATGGCGTGCTTCTTGCCCTTGGCTTCGCCTTCCTTGATCTGCTTGAGCAGCTTCTCTTTGTCGAAGGCTACTTCCGGCACGATCACATACTCGGCACCACCGGCAACGGCGGCAGACATGGCCAGATCGCCACAGTGGCGACCCATGATCTCGACCACGGAGATACGGTGGTGGGAGCTGCAGGTATCACGCAGACGGTCGATGGCGTCAACCACCACGTTCAGAGCGGTATCAAAACCGATGGTGAAGTCGGTACCGGCGATATCGTTGTCGATGGTGCCCGGCAGGCCGATGCAGGGGAAACCCTCTTCGGTCAGCTTCTTGGCACCCATGTAGGAGCCGTCACCACCGATGACGACCAGCGCATCGATACCGTGTTTTTTCAGGTTTTCGATCGCTTCGGCGCGCACTGCGGGGTCTTTGAAAGCAGGGAAACGGGCGGAGCCGAGGAAAGTACCACCACGGTTCACCACGTCGGAGACGCTGTGACGCTCCAGCTTGACGATGCGATCCTGGTGCAGACCGAGGTAGCCATCATAAATACCGTAAACTTCCAGGCCATGATGCAAACCGGCGCGAACCACGGCGCGAATGGCTGCGTTCATACCCGGTGCGTCGCCACCACTGGTCAAAACACCAATACGTTTGATTTGTTTGGTCATGAGTGCCTCTGGATCTGAGTTGTCAAATACGAATGTTTAAATAGACAAGCCACTTTTACTATATCGGCTTTCATATGGGATGCGGGGGCCACCATAGGAAAAGCGATACAAGAGAGGGGACGAGCCCCTCTCTTTGCCGTAATCAGCGATTACTTGGCAGCGCCAGCGATGATCTGGGAGAAGTCGTCCACTTTCAGGGACGCACCACCGACCAAGCCACCGTCGATGTCCGGCTGACCGAACAGGTCGGCAGCAGTGGCGCCAGTGACGGAACCGCCGTACAGGATCTGTACTTTGGCAGCAACGGCGGCATCAAAACCGGCCAGGTACTGACGGATGTGAGCGTGAACGGACTGAGCGATCTCCGGAGTGGCAGTCTTGCCAGTACCGATGGCCCATACCGGCTCGTAAGCGATAACGGCGTTGTTGAAGGAGGCGATGCCGCAACGGTCGATAACGGCTTTCAGCTGGGTCTCAACCACGTTCTTGGTCACGCCGGCTTCGAATTGCTCCAGAGTTTCACCGATGCACAGAACCGGGATCAGGCCGCCTTTCTGGATCGCTTCGTACTTGGCAGCAACCACGTCGTCAGTCTCTGCGTGCAGGGTACGACGCTCGCTGTGGCCGACCAGAGAGTAGGTGCAACCAAAGGCTTTCAGCATGGAGGGGGCGTTTTCGCCGGTGAAGGCACCAGACTCGTGAACGTCAGCGTTCTGGGCACCGTAGGCAATCTTGCTGCCAGCGGTCAGTTGCTCAACCAGACCCAAAAAGATAACCGGCGGGCAGACGGCGACTTGCACAGAAGGATGAGCGGCAGCAGCCGGGGTCAGTCCTTTGATCAGAGCTTCTACAGAAGCCTTGGTGCCGTTCAGTTTCCAGTTACCCATTACCAGGTGCTGTCTCATCTTGTATATCTCCTAGGCATTTGATTGCGCGACATTATATGAATTGAACCGAGCCCAAGATAGCTGACCCGGCGGTAAATGACGTAATTTTTTTTCGCTTTCCTGATCCAAATCAGGAATGAAACGCTTGATCGCTCATTCGTTAACCTGCCCCCGCAAGCGAGCCCACCATACCCCAATCCATTCGTGGATGGCAGCTTCGGAATACATCAGATAACGCCCTTTGGGTAAATAACTGTAGAGGGGCTGGGGTACCTGGCTCTGCTTGGCGGTGTAGTCGGTGGGGGCCGGCACGGCCTTGAGTCCCTGACCCTGATAGAGGGCCATGGCACGCGGCAAATGAGTGGCCGAGCTGACCAGCGCCACCTCTTTTCCTTTCAGATGGCGACTGATACTGACCGCCTCATCATGAGTGTCTTTGTTGTTTTCAAACAACGTCATCCGCGCGCGGGGAATGCCGAGACTCTCGGCCATCCGGGCATTGACCTCGGCATTGGAGAGGGGATCTCCCGATACATAGCCCGAAAAGACAAGCTCTGCCTGCGGATACGCCTGGGCCAGCCGTACCCCCTCGAGGGTGCGAGCCAGTGCAATATTGTTTTGCCAGGAGCGCTCGGGCACCGCCGGATCGCTGACATGGCCATTGCCGAGCACCACGATGGCATCGATGTTGGGATGCTGGCTCACCTCGAACGGCGGGTAGGTCTGCTCCAGCCCGCGGGCCAGTTCATAGCTCACCGGCCGCATCCCCATCAGGGCCACAATGAGCAGCGAGAGAGTGGCCAGCAGTTTGCCGGTTTTCTGAAAACGGGTGAACCAGAGTAACAGCAGGGCGACCAGCAGCAGGGAGAGGGAGAAGGGGAGCGGCATCAGCAGCTGACCCAGCCACTTTTTAATCACAAACACGGCAGACACTTCCTTGAGTTTTCAGCAAATTCGGGATGTGACAGAATACCTCTCTTTTTTGGGATGGCCACAACCCTGTGGCGCTAATGTTGAGTTTCTCCTTGAAGCACGATCAGAGTTTTGACGGGCGCGCCGACAAGTTCGCCCGCAACATTTACGACTCCACCAAGGGGCGCATCCGCACCACCATTGTCTGGAGCGACATCGAAGCCTGCCTGGCCCGCCTTGGCAACCGTCCGCTGCGCATCCTCGATGCGGGGGGCGGTTTTGGCTATTTCGCCCAGAAGCTGGCGGCCATGGGCCATCAGGTGGAGCTGTGCGATCTGTCAGCAGAAATGCTGGAACTGGCCCGCAGCCAGATCGCCGAGAAGGGGCTGGAAGACAAAATCCGTCTCATCCATTGCCCCATTCAGGATCTGAAGCAACACGTGACAGGTACCTTTGATCTGGTGCTCTGCCATGCGGTGCTGGAGTGGCTTGCCGAGCCGCGCCAGACCTTGCTGGGTCTGTTCCCTTTCGTCAATGCCGGGGGCATACTGTCGCTGCTTTTCTACAACCGTCATGGTTTGCTGTTCCAGAGCCTGGTGGTGGGCAATTTTGACTATGTGCGCCTTGGTCTTCGCAAGAAGCGCCAGACAGCGCTTACGCCCACCAATCCCCAATTGCCGGAGCAGGTCTATGACTGGATTGGTCGCGGGGGGCTGCGCATCATCGGCAAGACCGGGGTGCGGGTGATCCACGACTATATGCGTCACAAGCAGGATCAGGTGGAGAAGTTCGACGATCTGCTGGCCATGGAGCAGCAATATTGCCGTCAGGAGCCTTTTGTCTCCCTCGGTCGCTATATCCATGTGATGGCCCAGAAGCCGACCAGCTGATTGCTCGCTGTTCACGTCGATGTGAACCATGTTTTCGATGCTACCGGATGTAGCCGCGCGCACGATTTTGCGCCCAATACAACAACGAGATGACAACATCATGATGAGTACATCCCGTACCCTGCCAGAGCGTTCTTTGCCGGAGCTAGTAGGGTGGGTCAGGCAGGAGGGGTTGGCGTTGAGCCTGCCGACCGACCGGCTGGCCTTTCTGATTGCAATCAAGACCCTGTCCGAAGATGAGTCGGATCTGTCGGAGGCGGCGCTGCACGACGCCTTTAGCTATGTCAGCAGCGCTTTCGGCCAGATGGACGAGACCCTCACCGGTCGCGCCAACAACGCCATCAACGATCTCATTCGCCAGCAACTGTTGTCGCGTTTCAACACCGACATGGTGGCGGGGGAGAGCCTCTACCGCCTGTCGCGCCTGGGTGTGAGCATCGTCGACTTCTTTATGGATCAGCGTCAGGTTGACTCCATCAAGCTCTCCATTCTGCTCGAACACCTGGCTGCCGAGCTCGACACCGCCCGCAAGGCGGCGCTCGAGACCAACACCCGCGAGCAGTGGGATGCCGAGGTGCTGCCGCGCCTCACCTTCTCGCTGGAAGAGACGCTGGGCCGCATCGATCTCACCCAGCGCGCCATGGATGAGCAGCAGAATCAGGTCAAAAGCGAAATTGCGGCCCTGCTGACCCAGAACTGGGTCGATGCCATTCACAGCTGCGAAAAGCTGCTGCACGAGACCGGCCAGACCCTGCGCGAGCTGCAAGATACTTTGGACGCTGCCGGCCACCGCCTGCAGGCGGGGCTGCTCAACATTCAGGAAGCGGCGCAGGGGCGCGACGATCTGTTCCATGTCGAGGAGCTGACTCACGCCTTGCAAGGTCGTCTTGACGTCATCACCAGCTGGGGTCAGCAGTGCATCGAGCTCTGGTCCCGCTACGACAGACACGTCCACAAATTTATCCGCAACGCCATCGACATGGACAAGAACCGTGCCTTCAGCCAGCGGCTGCGCGAGTCCATTCGCAACTTCGAGCAGCACAACTGGCAGCTGCGGGTGGCCGAAGAGCCCCGTCTGCTGGAGTTGCGCGACGAAACCATCGCTATCCACGACGAGGAGGTGACCGGTGAGGTGCCCCTCGAGATGGAGTACGTCGAGATGGTGGATATCAACCAGGAGCTGGCCGAGCGCATCGAGCGTTATCTGGCCCGCTACCCCGAGCAGGGGCAGCAGCTGGATCTGGCCGATGTGCTGCGGGAATACCTGCTGGACTACCCGGCCCATGCCCACTTCGATGTGGCGCGTCTTCTGATCGACCAGGCCGTGCGCCTGGGCCATGCCAGCGGCGAGCGCGAACTGCATCGCCAACCCGCATGGAAACCCATTAACCAAGCTGGATCCAAGGTTCAGGCCTATGTCATTGATCAATACTGAGTTTCCCTTGCCGCTGCGGCTCGCAGAGGCGATTGCCAACCCCTTGTTTCCGCGCATCGACACCGCCTTGCGCTCCGGTCGCCACATCAGTGCCGACGAGTTCGAGCAGCACTCGGCGCTGGTCGAATATCACAGCGAGCTGGAGATCTTCTACGGCCGCTATCAGGTGGAGCTGATCAAGGCGCCGGAAGGCTTCTTTTACCTGCGCCCGCGCCCGAGCTCCGACATCGGCACCACTGTGCTCTCCGAGCTCGATATGCTGGTGGGCAAGGTGCTCTGCTACCTCTACCTGAGCCCGGATCGTCTGGCTTCGGAAGGGGTATTCGCCATGGCCGAGCTGCAAGAAGAGGTGCTTAGCCTCGCCGACGAGAAGCAGCTGCTGCGGATGGTCAACAGCCGCTCCGGCGGTACCGATCTCGACAAGAAGAAGTTGCTCGAAAAGATCCGCACCTCCATGCGCCGTCTGCGCCGCCTTGGCATGATCACCGCCCTTGGCAACGGGGATAAATTCCGGGTCAACGAATCGGTGTTCCGTTTCGCCGCCGATGTGCGTTCCGATGAAGATCCGCGCGCCGTTCAGCTGCGGATGATCCAGGAGGGTGAAGCAATCTTCCACGACGACGAAATGCCGAGCAGCGACTCGCTTTTTGATGACATCGAGGCGGATCTCGATGAAGAACAACTGGATCTGGAGGTATAACCGGTGCGAGGCAAGTTCAAATCACTGACCATGGTCAACTGGAACGGCTTCTTTGCCCGAACCTTCGATCTCGACCAGCTGGTCACCACTCTTTCCGGCGGCAACGGCGCGGGCAAGTCCACCACCATGGCGGCCTTTATCGCAGCGCTCATCCCCGACCAGTCACTGCTTCACTTCCGCAATACCACGGAAGCGGGTTCCAGCAGCGCCTCCCGTGACAAGGGGCTCTACGGCAAGCTGCAGCGCGGCCACTGCTATTCCCTGCTGGAAGTGATGAACAGCCGCGAACAGCGGATCTGGGTCGGCGTGCACCTCGAGCAGGTGGCCAACCGCGACAACAAGGTCAACATCACCCCGTTTGCGCTGGTGGATGTGCCGGAAAATCTGGCTCCGACCGATCTGCTGCTGGAGAAGCTCGATGGCGGCAAGGGGCGGGTACGCGCCTTTACCGACCTGAAAGGGGCGGCTGCCGAGCTGGGGGCGCTGAAAGTCGCCAAATTCAATACGGTGACCGACTATCACAACTTCATGTTCGAGTTCGGCATCACCCCGAAGAAGCTGCGTGATCAAAAAGATCGCGGCAAGTTCTACCGCCTGATCGAGGCATCCCTCTACGGCGGCATCTCCTCGTCCATCAGCCGTTCCCTGCGCGAATACCTGCTGCCGGAGAACTCCGGGGTGCGCAAGGCGTTTGCAGACATGGAGGCGGCCATCTATGAAAACCGCCGCACCCTGGAGGCCATCAAGGAGACTCAGGGTCAGCGGGATCTGTTCAAGAACCTGATCACCGAGACTACCCACTATGTGGCGGCGGACTATGTGCGCAACGCCGCCGAGAAGAGCCGTCTCTCCGAGCTGGCCCTCAAGGCGCGCCAGGAGCTGGCCGACAAGCGCCGCATTCTGGCCGAAGAGAAGCAGCGCGCTATCTATCTGGCCGATGAAGTGGAGCAGCTCACCAACCGCGAAAAACTGCTGACCGACGAGCTGGAGTCTGCCTCCGAGCATCTGGCCAAGGTGATGGCGGCCGTCAGCTTGCAGAAGAAGATCGAGATGTATCGCGCCGATCTGGCGGATCTCTCTGACAAACTCGAACAGCAGCAGGCGGTAGTGGAAGAGATCCACGGCCAACTGCTGGAGGTGGAAGAGCGCAAGGAGCTGGCGCAGGCCGAGGTAGACAGCCTCAAGACCCAGCTGGCCGACTACCAGCAGGCGCTCGATATCCAGCAGACCCGCGCCATCCAGTACCGTCAGGCGGTGCAGGCCCTTGATGCTGCCCGCGAGCAGTGCGAGCTGCCGGGGCTGACCGCCGAACAGGCGAGCGACACCCTGCACCAGTTCCGCGCCGCCGAGCAGAGCCTCACCAGCCGGGTGCTGGGGGCCGAGCAGCAGCTGGCACTCGCCAAGGCGGCAGTGGCCGAGCACGAAGCGGCGCTGGCGCTGCTGCTCAGCATCGCTCCGGAAACAGTGCGCGAGGCCGCCTGGCCTACCGCGCAGGCGCTGCTAAAGCGTCACATCGAAGACAAGGCTCGCATTGCCCAGGGGCAGGGTCTGCGCGCCGCGCTGGCTCGCCTCGAGAAAGAGAGCGAAAGCCAGAAGAGTCTCTTCAAGCTGCGTGACGAGCTGCAGCAGGCCTCTGGCCAGCTGATTGCCAGCAGCGATGAGCTGGAGATCTTCCTCGAAGCCCAACGCACCCGTCAGGAGGAGCTCTCCGAGCAGCAGGCGGAGGTGAACCAGCGCCGCGCCAGCCTCGAGCATCAGGGCACCCAGCTGGGCCGCGATATCAGCGATCTCACCAAACTGGCCCCCCGCTGGCTCAAATCCTTTGAAAAGCTCGAGCAGCTGCGTGAACAGAGCTGTCTGCCGCTGACTACCGCCGAAGAGCTTTCGGCCGGTATGCAGACAGTGCTCGACAAGGAGCGCGAGTTCGAGCAGGAGAGCAACCGCATTGCGGCGCAGAAACAGGCGCTGGAGCTGCAAATTCGCAACCTGCAACTGGGGGCAGGCGAGGCGGATCCCCGTCTTGCCCGTATCGCCGAGCAGGTGGGGGGCGTGCTGCTCTCCGATGTCTATGACGACATCTCCATCGACGATGCCCCTTACTACTCCGCGCTCTACGGCCCGGCTCGCAGCGCCCTGGTGGTGCTCGACCTTGAGGGCGCCATCGAGCGGCTGAAAAAGCTGGAAGATTGCCCGGAGGATATCTACCTGATTCAGGGCAACCCCGACTCCTTTGACGAGGATCTGGTGGAAGCCGATGAGCTGGGGGACGCCGTGCTGGTGCGCACCAGCAAGCGTCAGGTGCGCTTCTCCCGCTACCCCGAGCTGCCGCTGTTTGGCCGCGCCGCCCGGGAAAAACGGATCGAGCAGCTCGACCTTGAGCGCGAAGGGCTCATCGAGGGCTACGCCAAGGCAGCTTTCGAGCAGCAGAAGTACCACCGTCTCTACGGTCACTTCCGCGATTTTATCGGTCAGCATCTGGATATCGCCTTCCGCCCCGACCCGGAAGCCGAAGTGCAGGCCAAGCAGGCCGAACTGCGCACGCTGCAAGGGGCCATCGGTGAGTGCGACAAGCAGCTGGCCGAGGCCAAAGCGGCCGCCGCCCAGCTGACCCGCCATATCCAGCTGGTGCAGGGGATGCTGCCCTTTGCCCACCTGTTTGCCGAGACTGATCTGGCGGCCCGCCTCGAGGCGGCTCACGCTGATGTGGAAGCCCTGAAACAGGCCGAAGCCTTTATCGCCAAACACGGCAAATCGCTGGAAAAACTGGAAACCATGGTGCAGGTGCTGCGTCAGGATCCGCAGGATCTTGCCGCGCTGCAGGCAGCTTACGATGAGGTGAGCGACCTGCTGGCCGAGCAGAAACGCCGGTGCTACGCCCTCGATCAGCTGGTGGCCCGCCTGCCGCACTTTGCCTATCAGGATGCGCAAGACCTGCTGGGCAAGGCCTCCGAGATGAGCGAGCGACTCAAAGAGAAGCTGAAAGCGGCTGAGCTGGCGGCCCGCACCGCTGGCGAGCAGCACAAGCAGATTGCCCAGCGCCACACCGAGGCGTTGCAACTGCGTACCGCGCTCAACTCCAGCGTCGAGGCCAAGCGCCAGACCCTGACCGAGTTCGAGCAGGAGCTGGCGGCCATGGGGCTGACCCTCTCTGACGACATGGAGGAGAAGGCGCGTGCCCACAAGAAAGAGATCGAAGAGCTGCTGATCCGCACCCGTTCCCGTCGCACCAGCGCCGAGGCCCAGTTGCAGGTCACCAAGCGGGAGATCGAATCCCTTGGCGGTCGTCTCAAGCTGGAAGGCAAGGATTACTACAGCGCCCGTAAATCACTGGTGGGTCACAAGGCGAGCTGGTCGCGGGTGGTGCGTCTGGCGCGGGAGACCGACGTCGAGAAGCGCCTCAACAAGCGCGAGCTGGCGTATCTGGACAGCGACGAGCTGCGCTCCATGTCGGACAAGGCCCTCGGCGCCCTGCGGGTGGCGGTGGCGCACGACGAGGCCCTGCGTGATGCGCTGCGTCTCTCCGAGGGCAACCGCAGCACCGAGCAGAAGGTCGCCTTCTACGTCCAGGTCTACCGTTATCTCAAGGATCGCATTCGCAACGATATCATCCGCTCCGATGATCCGGTCGAGGCGATCGAGGAGATGGAGATCGAGCTGGCGCGTCTCGCTGACGAGCTCAAGCAGCGGGAAACCCATCTGTCGCTCTCCTCCCACGAGGTGGCGGCCAAGATCACCAACATCATCCGCCGCGAGCAGAACCGCATCCGGGTGCTCAACCAGGGCTTGCAGAACATCGCCTTCGGTCTGGTGCGCGGGGTGCGCCTCAACGTCAATATCCGCGAAGCCCACACCCGTCTGCTGACGGCGCTGGCCGATCAAACCGCTATGCACAACGATCTGTTCGCCGACAAGGAGCTCAGCTTCTCCGAGGCGATGGCCAAGCTGTTCCAGCGCCTCAACCCGCAGATTGAGCAGGGGGATCGCAGCTATCAGGTGATGGGCGACGTGCTGCTCGACTATCGCAACTATCTGGAGCTGGAGATCGAGGTGCAGCGTGGTGCCGACGGCTGGCTGCGGGCCGAGAGCGGCGCGCTCTCCACTGGTGAGGCGATCGGTACCGGTCAGGCCATCCTCTTGATGGTGCTGATCAGCTGGGAGGAGGAATCCCGCCGCCTGCGCGGCAAGGATATCGCCCCCTGCCGTCTGTTGTTCCTCGACGAAGCGGCCCGTCTGGATGGCAAATCCATTGCCACTCTGTTCGAGCTGTGCGAGCGGCAGGATATGCAGCTGCTTATCGCGGCGCCGGAGAACATCAGTCCCGAGAAGGGCACGACCTACAAGCTCATCCGCAAGGTACAGGGCAAGCACGAGCACGTGCATGTGGTGGGCCTGCGCGGCTTCGGCTTTGCCGACGACAAGCTGATTGCCTGAGAAGTCTCTGGCCCATCCCGACAAGGGATGACCGGTAACTAGTTGAAAGGGAGGCATTTGCCTCCCTTTTTGCATGGAAGATATGGCAAAGTAGCCGCGCGGTCGCTGTTGCCTGACAACAAGGCGAGTAACATGATGAGTGCCTTGGAGCTATGGCAAGGTGAGGTCTCCGCCCGTGTCGCCAGCGTCACCGGCCGTATCGAAGAAGAAAAATTGCGCATAGCGAAAAGAAGAGAGGAGAGGGGAATGGTGCAATATATCCAGAAAGGGCTGCTGTTATCTCTTTGCCTGCTGCTGGCGGCCTGTAGCAGCCGTTATGACGAGAGCCACGGTGGCAGCTGGCGCGGTTATAGCGAGACCGGTTACGCCAGTTATTATGCCGACCGTTATCACGGCAAAAAGACTGCCAGCGGCGAGCTCTATCGCAACAATCTCAATAGCGCCGCCCATATGGAATTGCCCTTTGGCGCTATGGTGCGGGTCACCAACCTCGCCAACGGCAAGAGCGTAGTGGTCAAGGTCAATGATCGCGGCGCCTTGAAAAGGGGGCGTATTATCGATCTCTCCAAATCTGCGTTTAGCACCATCGGCAATATTCGTGACGGGATTATCAATGTAAAAATAGAGGTGCTCTAGGCTGGGGGAACCTGTTTATACACGAAAATGGATGTTGATGAATGATATTGGGAGGCTGACATCGACCAGTCAGCCTTTCGGTAGATAAAGATATAACATTGATTTGGATCAATATTTAATTCAGCTACAAATGGATTTGTTATCAATGGAAAAACTCGATGGTCGTGATTGATATTTATTTTAGCCTATCTCGCCTGTTTGGCCTTACTATGTGGCAAACGGAGGGATTAGTGATGATTATCTATGGTAAATACGGTGGAGCAGCGCTGAGAGCTGTTCATCTGATGGTACAGAATAATTACGGTCATGTCACCGCCTGGGATATGGCTATTGCTGAAGCATTTGGTGATGATATCAGTACAGGTAAATTTAAAAATAATCCAAAGGTCACGTTTCTGACTCTTTGCAGTCTTGGTTGTATCAGTTGCATCATGCCAGTTCATTATGTAGCTGCGACCAAAACCAGAGCATATGTGTTGGCTGCCATTGATTTATTGTCACACAAGGATATTACCAAACCGATCGATCCCGAGCAGTTATGGCTGGAGGTGCTCTCGGCCTGTAAGAGCGGCAAGGTTGTGAAGCATAACAATCAGATGGATGTCATTCTGACACTCTGGTATGCCGGTGTGCTCAATCCCGAGTGGGATAAGGATGCCATCAGGATAGACTATCGACGAATATAAAAAAGCCAAGATAATGAATACCTTGGCCATGAAACATCAATTGGTTCTGGTCAGGGATGCACTATCGGAGTGTGCGAATGGCTTGCCATACACCATTAGGTTGGTGGTTTGACTGTATTTGAGGAGATTTTTCTCTGAGAAGTCCAGAGTCATCGAGAAATCCGCGGTGGAATCATTAATGGTCATATAATTGCTTTCCGCAATACCGCGCTTGCCCGTCTTGAACTCGATTTTGTTACCCGCTTTGCCTTCAGTGACCACACAGACTGCACGAGGTATACAGTATGAGTTGTAAACAAGCTGATTGGTCTTGTCATAAATCAGATAACCGCGTTGGTCATGAAATTTCCCATTATCGCTTTTTCTGAATACTTCCTGCTTGTAATACATGGCTACCAGATATTGTTCGCTGGCATTTTTTGCATCGGCCGCCGGTTCAAAGGTGATGATTTCGTAAAAGGGTTCCACTGCTGGTCCCCCTTTTCCTACTTTGCTGCCCTCCTGGCCGGGTGCTACATCTACACCACCAGCATCGGTGCTTTTCCATGTGCCAGCCAACTGAGCTAATGGACCAAAATCCAGACCGTTGATAATAGTACTGGACTCTGCGTGAGCGAGCGTGGAACAGGTAATTAATGCTATGGGTAAGATAACTTTATTCATTGTGATAACTCCATCACTAATAATGACTTGCGAATAAATATGTTCAACAAAGTAATTGTTATAACGCACCAAGGGTGTGGTCAATGATATTGAGTGATGGTGATTTGTTTTTGTGAGGTATGATTTGTTTTTTCGTGGCTAAATAAATTTAATTTGATATAAGACAATGTTGGATTTTTTCATCGCGCTTCCTCAGATATATCGTGATAGAGATAAAGGAACGTTGACATGATGCGATGATTATTACGTCAACGGCGTGAATATTTCACCCAGCCCCATCAATTAAAGGCGATAGCCACTAACTCTGCGGTACCCTGACCCCTTTATCGAGATAGAGGCTGCTGTAGTGGGCGCGGTGGGTGACAAACATCACCTGATGGCGGCTGCCGTCGGAGAGGATAATAAAATCCCCCGCCTGAGCGGGGCTCTGCAAGGTAATCTCTTGCTCGGGGGCGGTCAGGCGATCGACATCTTCCCTGAAGGTGAGGGTGTAAGAGTACATATGGCGCTCCACTGCTGGCTCATATCAAACACTCAGTTGAAGGTAGTTGCTGGTAAGGATGGGCGCGGCGCCCGATTGGCGCTGTTAGACCAAATGGCGGTGATGAGAACGTGCGTGGTTTCAGCCGGGTTGTTTTGCTGATGTGCGCTTGAGGCGTTTACATCAAGGCCATTGGTATCAAAACGATGGTAAAGGGGCGAAAATCGGGATGAAAAAACCGCCAGCTGGCGGTTTTTCATATGCGGTGGGCCCTACTTCAGGGCCTTCTTCAGCTTCTTGATCTTGCCTTCATGCTTGGCAATTTTCTCAAGACGAGCGGCGATCTTCTTCTTGATCTCTTTCTTGCTTGCTTTGGCCATCGTGGCGCTCCTTTGCAGTGGGGACACATGAGGTGTCAGTGTGGGTCTTCCCTTTGACGTCTCAGAGTGCCACAGGGCTCCTTTGTGAACCAGCACTCTGTTGCTTTAATAGCCAGCTCGCTATAGCTGCAAGGGGCTGAGCCAGCGCAGTAGTTGCTGGCCAACCTGCGGGCTGGCGAGCAGGGCCATATGACTGGTGCGATAGACAATCAGGGTATGGGCGGGGAGGAAGGCAAGCTGATGGCGTGCTTCGTTGTGCTGGCCGAGGGCGCTGCGTAGCGGCACCAGTCCATCGCCAATCAGCCGGTCGGCCAGCAGGCTGCGCTTGGCGGCAGTGGTCGCGGCAATGGCATAGCAGTTGACGCCACCGGGCAAGGGGAGTGGGATGCGGGGATCGCGCAAGGGCGCGGCGGGATCGGGTATGGCTACCTCATCGATCACCTTGCCGTGGCGCAGATCCCTGATGCCTGCACTGCGCAGTCGTGCCAGCCTGACGAAGGGCTCGCTGTAGGCGGTGGCGGGCAGCAACTGCTCCAGCCAGTGACCGACATGTTCGAGCGGCGCGCCGTGGTGTGGTGTGCCGAGAAATATCAGGTTGGCAAGGTGCGCAGGCCAGGTGAGCCCGGCCTGGCTGGCATGGTGGCAGGCGCTGCGGGCAACCAGTCCGCCCATGCTGTAGCCCATTATCGTTATCTCTTTGAGCTCTCCCGGCCAGTGGGCGAGCAACTGCTCCAGCAACAGGGCAAGTTGCTGCCCGTTTTGTACGATGGGCAGGCCCGAGTTGTAGCGCAGGTAAAGAGGCTGATAGCCAAGCGCGTTGGCAAGTTGCTCCCCGTGATTGACCGGCTTGCCTTGATGCTCGGTCTGCCACTGCAGATCGTTCATGCAGAGGCCATGGATCATCAGCAGCACCCGTCCCTCGCGGGGTAGATCCTTTGGCATCGCCTGCCAATCGAGGGGCTTGCCCTGATAGCGCAGGGTCATGGGGGTGGCGAGGGCATTGTGGTGCTCGACCAGCTTGTCCCCCAATACGCCGTTGAGGGTGGCGATCAGGGCTGCACGTTTCGGGGTTTCGGGGATCTGGTGGGGCGGCGGAGTGGCTGGCAGGCGGCTGAGCAGATGGTTGATACCGCTGCCCAGGGTGTTGGCGGTGCCGTGTACCCCCTTGTAGACCAGCCCGGTGATCCCGGCTGTTTTTCCCTCATCCCGTCCCTTGAGCCCCATACCGCTCAGTACCGCCTGATGTACCGCTTCGGTGATCTCTACCGCGGCGGGCAGCACCAGAGTCAGCAGGTGCGCCAGCTCGCGGATATCCGAAAGATGCCAAGAAGAGGATGGCGATGGGTCTGTGGCGTCGGTCATGGCAAGCCCTTGTGAAAGCGGGTATCGCGTTGTCGTGCCGCGAAGAGCGCAGCGTATCTCTATATCAAACCAGCTTGCGCCCTTTGTAGCGGGTTTACCAGTACGGGCCATGCATGGCGGGGCTGATAAGAACCGCTTGCGAAGCCGGTCACGGTAATGACAGGGAAAATCACCTCTACTTCGTCATATGAAGCCACATGGAGAGGTGAGGATGTCGCTGTTTGATGAGATGCGGGTACAGGATTTGTGTGCACGGTTGCTCGATAGCCAGAACGGAAAGGGCTGCTCCCTTGAGAGTCGGCATGGCCGCGAGTTGAAGCATCTGTTGCAGGCAGTGGCCGGGATCAAGCCGGTTGGCCGAGGTGCTCATTATGCGTTGACCGACGCGGGGCGGACTTATCTGACCGGACAACTGGCACGGGCTGCGCCCCCCGAACCGGACAAGGGGGAGCAGCTGCAACGAATGGGAGTGAGTTTGCCTGCACGGCTCAATCAGGCCTGCTTTTATGCCCTCTGGCAGGGGGACAGCAAGCATCCGCGGTCAGCATCCCTTGCCGCGCCACTGCTTGCGGAATTGTCGCTCACGCAGGATGAGGTGATCCGCATCCGTACCCTCGAACCGCTCTCACTGGTCGATCTGCAGGGTCAGCAGCACGATATGACTGCAATGATGGCGTTGTTGGGAGAGTTGGCGTTGCCGGAGCGGACTCTGGGCATGCTGGCTGCCATCGGTTGGCAAGGGGAGCGGGTCATTACGGTGGAGAACAAGGGGGCCTTTGTCGACTACCCGCTGCAACCCGGGCAACTGCTGCTTTTTGCACCCGGTCGCAATACCACCCTGGCCAAACAGCTGATCCCGCTGCTGCCTGCGGGCGTGCAGTGGGCCCATTTTGGCGATCTCGATCAACGGGGTATAGATATTGCCATCGAGCTGGCGCGCGAGCTAAATCGACCGGCCATGCTCTGGCTTCCCTGTGAGCTGCAACCTTATCTGGATCACTATGCCCGTCCGGTACGCACCTTTGCGACGGACAGTGGCAAGGTGCCCTGGCGTGTGACTAAGCAGGCTGATCAGGTCGATAGTCATGGCGCGTTGGCAGGAGTTCCCTGGCTCGATAAACTGATCACAGACGGGACTTGGCTGGAGCAGGAGGTATTGATTCTGGCGCCTCGCTGGTGGAGCTGGTCATTGGAAGCGATGGGCAATCAGGTGTGAAACGGGGAGCCCGCGCTCCCCGTCATTTTGTGGTCAGCTGTTTACTTGGCGTTGATGGGCCCCTTGGTGCCGGCATCATTATCGACCCAGCCATCTTCACCCTTGATACGGCGATCCCCCTGAATGGTGTAGATGACCATGCCATCCTTGAACACCAGCGCACCATCGGATTTCTTGGCATTGACCTTCTTGTCGTTGACCCACACCTGATCCTTGCCATCGATGCGGATATTAGCCACGGTGGCGCCGGTTTGGGGGAAGGTGGCGATCCAGTTGCCCGCATAGGGGCTGGCGCTGGTTGCCGCGGCCGGAGCATTGCCAACACCGGCAGCTGCGTTCCCAGCCTTGGTTTTGTTGATATCGCAGCCATTGAGCTCGCTCACCTGAGTGCAGCCCGAGCGCTCCAGCTTCTGCTCATAGCTGAGATTCAGACCGCCCTCCGCGGCTGGGGCGGCCGCGCTAAATCCCGCCTTGGCATTTTCCGCTTTGGTTTTGTGAATGTCACAGCCCTGCGCCTCGGTGACCTGGGTGCAGCCGGAGCGCTCCAGCTGCTCGGCATATTTGGCGCTGATGGCGTGGGCAGGGGCGATCCCGAGCAGGGTCAGGGTGATGAGCAGAGCAGCATTCCTGGACATAGATAATCCCTCAAAGATGTAAGTCATGCAGGTTCATCCGCGCAGTTGCGGTCGTGAACGTCGGCCTCTTCTGAGCATCCGATACAGATGCGCAGCTGGCGTATTCACGTTAGCACCTTGGGCCAACCGCGCCCAGCAATGTGGCCGGAAGATAAGGCGAGAGGCGATACGGGTGGAGAGTGCAAGGGATGCGAGATGGCAGTGACATTTCTGCAGAAGATGTGGTAACAAAAGAGCAAGTCGCTGCACGGCATTATCATAATGATAACGACAGCCCAGCTGATATCATTTCAGCCCCTGAAACGGGCCTTTGATGATAATTCTCACCGATGCCGAGATATCGCCTCTGATTATTATCACTCGGCTATTTTATGGCTTGGCTGATCCGCTCAGCTTTTTATTGAATAAACCGCTTAAATAGCCGCTGATTTTGTGGGTGGCATCACACACTTTCGCCATTTATTAATATCTGCCTGCATTTTATTGGTTTGGCACGGTTATTGATTGCCTCATATCGACGCTAACCGACGCGCTCACCCACAACCGGGATGCTGGTGACATCGTGAGTGAAAGGGGAGCTATCCATATCTCATCCAATGATTGGGGCGAACGATGAAAGCAGTTAACGAATTAATCAAAGAGATCAGAGCACTCAAATCCAACCTGCATGAAAAAGATTTTCTGCTGACCTGGGAGCAAACGCCTCAGGAGCTGGAGCTGGTATTGAAACTGGCCGAATCCCTCAAGACCCTGCGCGCCGAAAATATCTGCACCAAACTGTTTAACAGCGGGCTCGGTATCTCGGTTTTCCGCGATAACTCCACCCGAACCCGCTTCTCTTACGCCTCTGCGCTGAACCTGCTCGGTCTGGCCCAGCAGGATCTGGATGAGGGTAAATCCCAGATCGCCCACGGCGAGACCGTCCGTGAAACGGCCAACATGATTTCCTTCTGCGCCGATGCCATCGGCATCCGTGACGACATGTTCCTCGGTGCCGGTAACGCCTATATGCGTGAAGTGGGCGCGGCACTGGATGAAGGGTTCGAGAAGGGGGTGCTGCCCCAGCGTCCGGCGCTGGTCAACCTGCAGTGCGACATTGATCACCCGACCCAGTCCATGGCTGATCTCGCCTGGTTGCAGGAGCACTTTGGCAGCCTGGAGAGCCTCAAGGGCAAGAAGATTGCCATGACCTGGGCCTACTCCCCGAGCTACGGCAAGCCGCTCTCCGTGCCGCAGGGCATCATAGGTCTGATGACACGCTTCGGTATGGATGTGACCCTGGCCCATCCGGAGGGGTATGACCTGATCCCGGACGTGATCGAAGTGGCCAAAGAGAATGCCAAGGCCTCCGGCGGCAGCTTCCGTCAGGTCACCTCCATGGAAGAGGCTTTCAAGGATGCAGATATCGTCTATCCCAAGTCCTGGGCTCCCTACAAGGTGATGGAGCAGCGTACCGAGCTGTTGCGTGCCAATGACCACGCCGGTCTCAAAGAGCTGGAGAAACATTGCCTTGAGCAGAACGCCAAGCACAAGGATTGGCACTGCACCGAGGAGATGATGAAGCTCACCAAGGGGGGCGAGGCGCTCTATATGCACTGCCTGCCGGCCGATATTTCCGGCGTCTCCTGCAAAGAGGGTGAAGTGACCGAAGGGGTATTCGAGAAATATCGTATCGCCACTTATAAAGAGGCGAGCTGGAAGCCCTATATTATCGCCGCCATGATCATGGCTCGTAAATTCTCCGCGCCGGCAGAAACCCTGGAAAATCTGATTAAAGAGGCGCAAAAGCGGGTGAAATAAATAACAGCAGGGGCAGGGTGAATATTCATCCTGCCCACGCTGTCGAATCCATTATTTCGAGTTTTCTCCCCGTGGTATCTGGATAACGGATCTCCCGGCGAGGCAGCTCTTTGTCAGGTAACGCCTAGTGAGGTAAGCATGTCCCAATTTTCGCTGAAGATGGATATTGCCGATAACCGCTTTTTTACCGCCGAGCCATCTCCGCTGTTTTCTCGCGCCGAAGCACAAAAGGCTCGCGCTTTTCATAAAAAACTGGCCGGTTATGAGCCGACCCAATTGTGCGACCTGAAAGATCTGGCCGCCTATATCGGGGTGAAAAATATATTGGTCAAGGACGAGTCAAAGCGCTTTGGCCTCAATGCCTTCAAGATGCTGGGTGGCGTTTATGCCATCGCCAACCTGCTCTGTGAAAAGTACGGGGTGGCCATCGAAGATTTCTCCTTCGATCTCATCAAACGCACCATCAAGGAGCCGATGACCTTCGCCACCACCACTGATGGCAACCACGGTCGTGGCGTCGCCTGGGCCGCCAAGCAGGTGGGTCAGCATGCGGTGGTCTACATGCCCAAGGGCTCTGCCAAGGAGCGGGTTGACCACATTCTCAATCTCGGTGCCGAGTGCATCGTCACCGACATGAACTACGACGACACCGTGCGCCTGACCATGAAGATGGCCGAAGAGCGCGGCTGGCACATAGTGCAGGACACCGCCTGGGAGGGTTACACCAAGATCCCGACCTGGATCATGCAGGGTTACTCCACCCTGGCCGACGAAGCGGTCGAGCAGATGCAGGATATGGGCATCAAGCAGCCGACCCACGTGCTGCTGCAGGCTGGGGTAGGGGCGCTGGCGGGCGGTGTGCTCGGTTATCTGGTGGACTGCTTCGGGGCGAAAAACCTGCACAGCATAGTCGTCGAGCCGGATCAGGCCGACTGCATCTACCGCTCCGGCGTGGCGGGGGAGATGGTCAACGTGGGGGGCGACATGCGCACCATCATGGCCGGTCTTGCCTGTGGCGAACCCAATCCGCTTGGTTGGCCGCTGCTCAAGAGCTGCACCACCCAGTTTATCTCCTGCCACGACAAGGTGTCGGCATTGGGCATGAGAGTGCTTGGCAACCCTCTTGGCAATGACCCCCGCATCATCTCCGGTGAGTCCGGCTCGGTCGGTACCGGCGTGCTGGCTGCGGTGCGTCACCACCCGGATCGCGCGGCGCTGATGGCGCGTCTCGGGCTGGATAGCAACTCGGTCGTGCTGATCATCAACACCGAAGGGGATACCGATGTGACCCACTACCGGGAAGTGGTGTGGGAAGGCAAACACCCTGCCAGCGAGTAAGCCACCACGAATTAAAGAACTGATCGCGCCTCGCCAACGGGGCGCGGTAACGGGCACAGGGCGCGGCCGACGAACAGGCCGCGCACTCTCAGTTGTTATGGAGAATCACAATGAGCAAGCAAATTCCGTTTGAAATGGTGTTGGAGAAGGCCTACCAGTACAAGGCCGAGATGAGTCAGTTCCTGCGCGACATGATCGCCATCCCGAGCGAGAGCTGCGATGAAGAGCGCGTCGTGCTGCGCATCAAGCAGGAGATGGAGAAGGTTGGCTTTGACAAGGTCGAGATCGACCCCATGGGCAACGTGCTGGGCTATATCGGCCACGGTCCGCACCTGATCGCCATGGATGCCCACATCGATACCGTGGGCGTCGGCAACATGGCCAACTGGAAGTTCGACCCCTATGAGGGGATGGAAGATCACGAGATCATCGGTGGCCGCGGCGCATCTGACCAAGAAGGCGGCATGGCATCCATGGTCTATGCGGGCAAGATCATCAAGGATTTGGGACTGGAAGATCAGTACACCCTGCTGGTGACCGGTACCGTGCAGGAGGAGGACTGCGATGGCCTCTGCTGGCAGTACATCATCGAGCAGAGCAAGATCCGCCCCGAGTTCGTGGTCAGTACCGAGCCGACCGACTGCCAGATCTACCGTGGCCAGCGTGGTCGCATGGAGATCCGCGTTGAAGTTCAGGGTGTCAGCTGCCACGGCTCTGCGCCGGAGCGCGGTGACAACGCCATCTTCAAGATGGGCCCGATCCTTGGCGAGCTGCAGGAGCTGAGCCACAACCTCGGCAACGACGACTTCCTCGGCAAGGGCACCCTGACCGTCTCCGAGATCTTCTTCACTTCGCCGAGCCGCTGCGCCGTAGCGGACAGCTGCGCCGTCTCCATCGACCGCCGTCTCACCTGGGGCGAGACCTGGCAAGGGGCACTCGACGAGATCCGCGCCCTGCCTGCGGTGCAAGCCGCCGGTGCCGAGGTCTCCATGTACCAGTACGACCGTCCGGCCTATACCGGTCTGGTCTACCCGACCGAGTGCTACTTCCCGACCTGGAAGGTGGAAGAGGATCACATCACCGTCAAAACCCTCTCCAAGGCTTATCGCGAGCTGTTCAACAAGGAGCCGGTGGTGGACAAGTGGACCTTCTCGACCAACGGGGTCTCCATCATGGGTCGCCACGGTATTCCGGTCATCGGTTTTGGCCCGGGTAAAGAGCCGGAGGCCCACGCCCCGAACGAGAAGACCTGGAAAGAGCATCTGGTCAAGTGCGCCGCCATGTACGCCGTGATCCCCATGCTCTATCTGGCCGAGCTGGACAAGTAAGGGGTCTGCCGGGTGGTGACTGCCATCGCTGCCCGGCTGTTGCAAGTGCCCCGTCTCCATTGAGGCGGGGCTTTGCTGTTTGAAGTGATATTCGAGGTGGTGGGGATGAAACGGCTGATCAAAAACGGTGTGCTGGTCGATGCGCAGGGGGAATATCGTCAGGATCTGCTGATCGATAACGGGGTGATCCGCGCGCGAGCCGCCGCTATCCAGCCCGATGGCGAGACCGACGTGATCGATGCCAGCGGCTGCTACGTGATGCCGGGCGGTATCGATGTCCATACCCACTTCAACATCGACGTGGGCATTGCCCGCAGTTGTGATGACTTTTTCAGCGGTACCCGTGCCGCCGCCTGTGGTGGCACCACCACCATCGTCGATCACATGGGATTTGGTCCGGCGGGGTGCAATCTGCATCACCAGCTGGCCCGCTATCACGACTATGCCGCCGATCAGGCGGTGATCGATTACAGTTTTCACGGCGTTGTCCAACATGTGGATGACGCCATCCTCCACGAGATGGCCGCCATGGTGCAGGAGGAGGGGATCAGCAGCTTCAAGCTCTATCTCACCTACCAGTACAAGCTGGGGGATCACGACGTGCTGCGCGCGCTGGCTCGCCTCAAGGAGGTGGGGGCGCTTGCCACCGTCCATCCCGAGAACGATGCCGCCATCGCGGCGCGCCGGGCGGCCCTGCTGGCCGCCGGCCATCATGAGCCCTGGTATCACCCGCAAAGCCGCCCACTGGAGTGCGAAGCCGAGGCGGTGGCCCGGATGATCAATCTGGCGGGGCTCGCTGGCAATGCCCCGCTCTATATCGTCCACCTCTCCAACGGACTGGGGCTGGAGTATCTGAAACTGGCGCGTCGGCAGGGACAGCCGGTCTGGGTGGAGACCTGCCCGCAATATCTGCTGCTCGATGAGCTGTGTTATTACAGGGAGAACGGGGTCGACTATCTGCTCAGCCCGCCGCTGCGTTCACGCCGCGAGCAGGACAAGCTGTGGGTCGGTATCGCTGCTGGCGACATCGACACGGTGGCGACCGATCACTGCAACTTCTCCCACGCCCAGCGCATGACCCTCTCGGGGGGCGATTTCAGCTGCTGTCCCAACGGCTTGCCGGGCGTCGAGAACCGGATGCTGCTGCTGTTTGCCCACGGGGTATTGGGAGGGCGCATCTCGCCGTCCCGCTTTGTAGCCCTCACCAGCGCCAACCCGGCGCGCCTGTTTGGCCTCTGGCCGCGCAAGGGCAACCTGCAACCGGGGTCTGACGCTGATCTGGTGCTGATGGATCCCCGTGGTGACACCCTGATTTCCCATCAACAGTTGCACGACAACGGCGACTACAGCCCCTACGAGGGGATGCATTGCCCCGGCCGGATCAGAATGACCCTGAGCCGCGGCGAGATAGTCGCTCGCGACGGCGAGTTTCTGGGGCGGCGTGGTCACGGCCGTTTTCTGGCCAGAGCGCCCTTTGATCCGGCCTTGGCGCCGGAGCTGCACTCGCCTTGCCCCACAGTGGCCGGCTGACAATCAGTTCGAAACACGCAGAGCAGCAAGGTTATGTGAACAACGAAAGGTGGGCCGGTATTGCGCCGGCTTGTCCCATCACTGGAGATAACAAGATGAAACAGAGAATCGTACTGGCCCTTGGTGGCAATGCGCTGGGCAACAACCTGCCCGAGCAGATGAAGGCGGTGCAGAGCACGGCGCACACCATTGCCGACCTGATCGCCCAGGGGCATGAGGTGGTGGTGACCCACGGCAACGGCCCGCAGGTGGGGATGATCCAGCAGGCGTTCGAGGTTGCGGCCCGCTATGACCCCAAGGCGCCCCATCTGCCCATGTCGGTCTGCGTGGCCCTGAGTCAGGGTTATATCGGTTATGACCTGCAAAACGCCCTGCGCGAGGCCTTGCTGGCGCGTGGTATTCACAAGCCGGTTGCCACTTTGGTGACCCAGGTGGAGGTGGATAAAAACGATCCCGCCTTCCTCGACCCGAGCAAACCCATCGGCGGTTTCTTCAGCAAGGAGGAGGCCGAAGCATTGATGGCCAGGGGCGAGCGGCTCAAAGAGGATGCCGGCCGTGGCTATCGCCGGGTGGTCGCATCCCCCAAACCCGTCGATATCATCGAGAAGGAGACCGTCTCAGCCATGCTGGCCGCCGGTCAGGTGGTGATCACCGTCGGTGGCGGTGGCATTCCGGTGCTGCGCGAGGGCAATCACCTGCGCGGTGCCAGTGCGGTGATCGACAAGGATTGGGCCAGTGCCAAACTGGCGGAACTGATTGACGCCGACATGCTGATCATCCTTACCGCGGTAGAGAAGGTCGCTATCAACTTCGGCAAGCCCGATGTGCAGTGGCTCGATCAGCTAAGCGTGGCCGATGCCAACAGCTTTATTGCACAGGGGCAGTTTGCCAAGGGATCCATGCTGCCCAAGGTGGAGGCGGCGCTCTCGTTCGCTACCTCCATGCCGGGGCGCAAATCCCTGATCACCTTGCTGGAGAAGGCCGCCGACGGCATTGCCGGCAAGACGGGAACTCTTATAAGCCGCTAGGTGTTCCAGCTCGGGTTGAGTGTGATTGCGGGGGCCGTCGGCCCCCTTGTTCATTTTGGGGCAGTCATGGTCAGCGGAGGATGAGCGGCGTAAGATGGCCGCCTTCAAGCGCGGGCAAGACGCCGAGAACAGACCTGGCGCAATGAGTGACAAGAGGTGAGTAACAAACAAATGAGTGGAAAGATCAATATGGCGGCGCTGGTGGGATTGATCCTGCTCACCGCCATCTGGAGTTACAGCTGGATCGTGATGAAGCAGGTGATGCTCTACGCGGGGGCGTTCGAGTTCACCGCCCTGCGCTGCTTGTGTGGTTCATTGGTGTTGTTGCTGGTATTGGCCCTGCGCGGCCGCAGTTATCTCAAACCCACCCCGTTTCGCTATACCCTGGCCATCGCCCTGTTCCAGACCTGCGGCATGGTGGGGTTGGCCCAGTGGGCTTTGATCAGCGGCGGGGCGGGCAAGGTGGCTATTCTGAGCTACACCATGCCGTTCTGGGTGGTGATCTTCGCGGCGCTCTTTCTCGGTGAGCGGATGCGCAAGCTGCACTATCTGGCGGTCGGAGTGGCCGCCTGCGGGCTGCTGCTGGTGATCCAGCCCTGGCAACTGCACCTGGATTCCATGAAGAGTGCGCTGCTGGGGATTGCCTCCGGTATCTGCTGGGGGATCAGCGCCATCATCGCCAAGCGGATGTATGCCCGCCATCCCGGGGTGGATCTGATGTCCCTCACCACCTGGCAGATGATCTACGCAACCATAGTGATGGCGCTGGTGGCGGCGCTGGTGCCGGAGCGCCCCATCGACTGGCAGCCCTACGTGATGGGGGCGCTGGCCTATAGCGCCATCTTCGCCACCGCCATCGCCTGGAGTCTCTGGCTGTTTGTGCTGAAAAAACTGCCGGCCGGGATCGCCAGCCTCAGTACCTTGGCGGTGCCGGTGAGCGGCGTGCTGCTCTCATGGTGGCTGCTGGGGGAAAACCCGGGGCCGGTGGAAGGGATCGGCATCGCCCTTATCGTGCTGGCGCTTATCGTCATCAGCCGCAAGGGCAAGCGTTCCGTGGTGTCGGTGGCGGGGGAGACCCGCATCAAGCACGGTTGAGTGGTGACTGGGCTGCCAGTAGCACAATAAACAGCACTCAAAAGAGCCCGCGACAGGGGACCAGCCCCTCGTTACAATGGCGTTGTCTGACTGTGCTGGAGCACAGGTATCTGATTTATTGTGATTATTTCAACGAACCTAACGGCAAGGATGAGACCGTATGATGACGCTGGTGTGGTTGGCTGTAGGCCTGGTGTGTCTGGTGGTGGGGGCCGAATCTCTGGTGCGGGGTGCTTCTCGCCTCGCCACCATGATGGGGATATCGCCACTGGTGGTGGGATTGACCATAGTGGCCTTTGGGACCAGCGCTCCCGAGCTGGCGGTGAGCATCCAGTCTGGCCTCGAGGGGCAGGCGGGGATCGCCGTGGGGAACGTGGTCGGCAGTAATATCTTCAACGTACTGTTTATTTTAGGTATTTCGGCACTGATCGTACCGTTGACCGTCTCCCAGCAACTGGTACGTCTCGATGTTCCCTTGATGATAGTGATCTCTTTTCTGGTGTTGTTGCTGGGCTACGATGGCCGTATTGCGCCCCTGGAAGGGGCGCTGCTGTTTGCCGGCATCATCGCCTACACCGCGTTTCTCTTTGTCCAGAGTCGACGGGAAAACAAAGCGGTGCAGGCGGAGTACGAGCAGGAGTTTGGTACCCGTGAAGCGAGTACGGCGGGCAACTGGTTGCGCAATCTGCTCTTTATTGCCGCAGGTCTGGGTCTGCTGATCCTCGGCTCCCGCCTGCTGGTTGGCAGTGCGGTTGAGATTGCCCACTACTTCGGGGTGAGCGATCTGATCATCGGCTTGACCATAGTGGCGGCCGGTACCTCCTTGCCCGAAGTGGTGACCTCCATCGTTGCAGCCCTGCGCGGGGAGCGGGATATCGCTGTGGGTAACGTGGTGGGCAGCAATATCTTCAATATCCTCTGCGTGCTGGGGCTTACCTCCATCGTCACTCCCGGTGGGCTTGAAGTGTCGGCGACCGCCCTTCAGTTCGATATTCCGGTAATGATTGCGGTGGCGCTTGCCTGCCTGCCCATCTTCTTTACCGGTTACACCATCGCCCGCTGGGAAGGGGCCCTGTTTCTGGCCTACTACATCGGCTACACCTGCTGGCTGATCCTCCACGCCACGTCCAGTCCGCTGCAAGGTCAGTTCAGCGCAGCACTAACCGGTTTTGTATTGCCGCTCACCGCCATCACTCTGGTTGTGCTGGCGGTGCGAGCCTGGCGATTGCAACGAACCCGGTCGTGATGCAGGTTCCCCTGATGTAAAGGAGCTGCATCAACCGACAGGCCGAAAAAAGCCCCACCATCATGGCGGGGCTTTTGGCTTGGTGAGGGGACGCGAAGAGCCGTTATCGGCGCTGGGCCAGATGCATCATTGCTTCCAGCACGGCGCCGCTAATTGATAACGCAGGCCCTGCCGACAGGTTGTGAGTCGGCCTTCATCTGCGCTGGGCCAGATGCATCATGGCTTCCAATACGGCGCCGCCGATGGCGCGTGCCTTGTCCGATACCGTAGTGGCGTCGGCGCGCTCGCCTCTGGGGTCTATATCGCCAATCTTGAAGCCGACCGGCACTTCGATGCCATCGCTGAGCAGCCCCCGTACCATGCCAGAGAGCGGCGCGATAATGGGAGCGTCCCCCACATGGGCGATCACATCCCCCTCCTGCACCAGATCACCGAGCTTGATAATGCTCTTCATCACTCCGGCGACGGGGGCGCGCACCACCCGGCGTGCGGAGTGCCCCTCGATCACCCCGGGAATGCCGGTATTGGGCTGGGTGGGGCCCTGATAGATGACCCGGCCCAGATGATGGCCGCGGTTGGTCTCAATGACCGCATCACAGTCGCGCCCCGCCTCAAATCCCGGGCCAAGGGCCACCGTAATGGGGGCCATCTCCTTGTGGGTGCCGAGATTCTGCTTGGCGAGGATGGCATCCACCAGATAGCGGGGCTTGAGTTCGGCGAGGGTGGCACAGTCGGGGTCGACCAGCAGCGGAATGACGCCCCGATCCAGTTGCTCGAACGCCTGCTCAACGCTCTCGACCCGCTTGGCGCGCACACCCTCGACACTGGTTTCGCCATCGAACATCCCTTGCGCGAAGGCGACGGTGCGGCGGATCACCGTGGGCTTGTCGAGATCCAGCATCACCACCTTGAAACCGGCATTGTGCAGGCGCAGCGCCACCCCGGTGGCGATATCGCCGGAGCCGCGCATCACCACCAGTTGATCCCGCTTGAGGCGCACGTCATCCTGCATTAGCCCACCAGATTTACCGTTTTTCACTTGAAGCAGCTCGGCGAGGATGCTGATGGCGATCTCCTCGGGGGTTTCGGCGCCGATGTTGTAACCGATGGGGGCGTGCAGCTGCTGCAGTTGGGTCTGGCTCACCCCTTGCTGGCGCAGCGCCTGGGTGAAGGTCTGCACCTTGCGCTTGCTGGCGAGCAGCCCCAGATAAGCGAGGGGACGGCTGATCAGCCGATCCAGCGCCTCCTTATCCTGATGATTGGTGGCGATGATGACGAAGTTGGCGGGCTCGATGGCCAGTGCGTCGATCACCGCGCTGATGGTATCGGCCTGTTTGAGGTGAGTGCCGACGGGGAAGTGATCGGGATTGAGGCTCCCTTCAAAACAGTCGCCCACATGGATATCAAAACCCAGTGGCGCCGCAGCATGGGCCAGCGCCCGGTTGACGTGGCCGGCACCGATCAGTACCAGCCGTGGTCGCAGACCATAGACATCGATATAGACCGACATGGCGCCGCCACAATCCGACCCGACCGCATGTTCGCCGTTGCGCGCCATCCGGCCGTGGAAGATACGCGGCTTGCGCTCGGCAATGGCGGCCATCGCTTCCTCGATCACCAGCCGCTCGATCATGCCGCCGCCGATGGTGCCGAGGATCTGGCCATCGGCCATTACCAGCATCTGGGCCTGATGGCGGGGGGTGGAGCCACGGCTCTCGATGATCTGGGCCATGGCAAAGGGAATGTTCTCCTGTTCCAGTCGGGCTGCGTGTGCAAACAGATTCATAAGGTACCTCTTCTTATCCTTAAACCATCATGGGCGAGGCGGCTGAGCCTCATCCTGAGCGAAGTAACCGAGTGCGTGGCGAATGGGCTGTGGCTCGCGAACCGCCCCCTGCCAGATGGCATGGAGCTCGGGGTGGCGGCTATGCAGCTTTATCAATTCAGCCAGCCACGACGCCTCATTTTGATAATCCCCATTGATAAACCAGATCCGGCGCGCCCTGGCCGGGGTGCCCTTGAACAGCCCCTCGGGGTGGGAGAGCAGCTGGTGAAACAGGGCCCAGTCGAGGGGGTCACCGGCTTCTATCCCGCACAGGGCCTGAAGCTCTGCCCAGCGGTGGATCTGCTGCGGGTCGGCCTTGGCACCCACCATGGCGCCGCCTGTCAGGGCTATCACCCAATCACTGCTCTGGGGAATGCAAGGTTCGTGCAAAGCGGGCACTTTCAATAACTTGTGATGAGCGCCATCCGCCTCGACCAGGATAAGATCGAAGCGCTGCTGTCCTTTGAGCAGGTCGATTTGGCGCAGATCCGGCCCTGCAACCTTGCCGGTGCGCTCATCGAGATGGCTGAACAGGGCAACCAGAGTCGGGCCATCCGGCAGCGCCTGACAGCGGGTAAGTTGACGAACGGGATCCGTCTCGATAATCAATTCCCGATAGTGTGACGGGGCTGGCAGAAACATCCGGGTGGTGGTGGTAATTAGCACCCTTTTACCCTGTTGATAAAAATATTCCGCCAGCCAGAACAGGGTGCTGGTTTTTCCACCGGCCCCGCAGAGGCTAATTAAGATAGTATGGCTATCAATATTTTTGGTGAGCGAGTTTAATAGCGGATCTATATCTGGAAATTCGACAGCAACAACGTGTGGGTGCGACATAATGACGACCAAAATAAATATCGAAGGGAGTGGGAAACAACGTTGCCAGGAACAAGTGCAGTGTGACTGTATAATAACGGCGGCGGGTTTGTCTTCCCGAATGGGTACCTGGAAAATGATGCTACCTTATTGCCAGGGGACAATGCTTGATGCAAGTCTCAAAAATGCCCAGGCCTTTTGTCAGCGGGTTATTCTGGTGGTGGGCCATCGTGGCGAGGAGCTTCAAGCGCGCTACGGATCACGGCCGGATATTGTTGTCGCCCACAACCCCGACTATCGGCAGGGGCTGGGCAGCTCCATCCGCTGCGCCCTGGCGGCCAGTGACGCTGACTACCTCTTTATCAGCCACGGGGATCTCCCCTGTATCCCGCGCGAGGTCTATCAACAGCTCTGGCAGGCACGGGGCTGTGAGACACTCTTTCCCACCTGGCTGGGGGAGGCGGGCCATCCGGTGTTGCTGCCAAAATCCCTTGCCCGCGAGTTGGCAGCGGCCCCGGTGCAGTCGTCGGTACGGCGCTGGTTGCAAGGGCATCCGCACCGTATGGTGCCAGTTGACTGCCCCGCCATCCTGTTTGATGTGGATACCCCGGAGCGCTATCAGGCGCTGCTGGGTGGCATTCTTGAAAATGAGAGCGAGCCCACGAAATAACCCAGTTTAAAAAGATAACGGGGAGATAAATGGCGTATCAAAGTGATATTTCTCGCACTTGATCTGATAGGGTGAGTTCTTTTTAATCAGCTCATTAAGTAAATTTCAGAGTGATTGATAACTACTCGCAATACCCATAATGGTGACATCATAAATTCTCATCATTAATTGGAGCTGTCTCACGCTTTTACCCTAAAAAATAGTTTTGTAGCTCGTTTTGTAACTGTAGTGGCCTGATAGTTGCTCTTCTCCTTGCCAAGGGGTAATGCCCGTGCGGGATACCCCATTTATTCATGCTGCCAATGCGCAGAACAGCTGCAAGGAGATAGCCATGGGCGATATTATGCGACCCGTTCCCTTCAAGAACCTTCTGACCCGTATTTTTGCGGAATATAAAGAGAGTCAGAGCATTTTCGGTATTCCCGCCGCACAATTCTATCGCAAGCAGGACGAGCGCAAGATCAAGGTGTTCGGTGAAACCTGCGAGACCCCCATTGGCCCGGCAGCCGGCCCCCATACCCAGTTGGCCCAGAATATCGTCACCTCCTGGCTGACTGGCGGGCGCTTTATCGAGCTCAAGACGGTGCAGATCCTGGACCGTCTCGAACTGGAAAAGCCCTGCATCGACGCCGAAGACGAGTGCTTCAACACCGAGTGGTCCACCGAGTTCACCCTGCCCAAGGCGTTTGACGAGTATCTGAAAGCCTGGTTTGCCCTCTACCTGCTGGAAGAGGTGTTCGATCCCCGCCTCGACGGAGAGGCCAAGTCCTTCATCTTCAACATGAGCGTGGGTTACAACCTCGATGGCATCAAACAGCCACCGATGCAGCAGTTCATCCACAGCCTGATGGATGCAAGCCAAAGTCCGAAATTTGCCGAGTACCAGCAGGTGGTACGTGACATCGTGGCCGACGAGCAGTTTATCGCCGAGCTGGGACTGGGGGCGCGCCGCGCTCGCCTGCAACAGCTGGTGGATCGTATCCCGGCCAATCTGGTGCACGGCGTTACCCTCTCTACCATGCACGGCTGCCCGCCCAACGAGATTGAGGCCATCTGCCGCTACATGCTGGAAGAGAAGGGGCTCAACACCTTCGTCAAACTGAACCCGACCCTGCTGGGTTACCCGCGGGTGCGCGAGATCCTCGATACCTGCGGCTTTGATTACATTGGGCTGAGTGAAGAGTCGTTCGATCACGACCTCAAGCTGGATCAGGCCAAGGCGATGCTGACCCGTCTGATGGCGCTGGGAGCCGAGAAGGGGCTCACCTTCGGGGTCAAGCTCACCAATACCCTTGGCACCATCAACCGCAAAGGGGCACTGCCCGGCGATGAGATGTACATGTCTGGCCGGGCGCTGTTCCCGCTCTCCATCAACGTGGCGGCTGTGCTGTCTCGCGCCTTCGATGGCAAGCTGCCCATCTCCTACTCGGGTGGCGCCAGCAAGTTCAATATCGCGGAGATCTTCGAGACCGGTATTCGTCCCATCACCATGGCTACCGACCTGCTCAAACCGGGTGGCTACCTGCGCCAGATCGAGTGCCTCAAAGAGATCGACGCCTCTGACAGCTGGGGCATGAGTCAGGTGGATGTGGCCAAGCTGGAGGCGCTTGCCGCCAAGGCCCTCACCATGGATTACACCCAGAAGGAGTGGAAGTCCGACGATCGCATCGAAGTGGGGGGCGGTCTGCCGCTGACCGACTGCTATGTGGCACCCTGCGTCACCGCCTGCGCCGTGCATCAGGATATCCCCGAGTACATTCGCCTGATGGGCGAGGGGGAGTATGTGGCAGCCCTTGAGCTGATTTATCAGCGCAACGCCTTGCCTGCCATCACCGGCCATATCTGCGATCACCAGTGCCAGTACAACTGCACCCGTCTCGACTACGACAGCGCGCTAAATATCCGCGAGCTGAAAAAAGTGGCACTGGAGCGCGGCTGGGAAGGGTACAAGGCCCGCTGGCACAAACCGGCAGGCAGTGGTGACAAGCATCCGGTTGCGGTTATTGGTGCTGGCCCGGCCGGTCTCTCCGCCGGTTATTTCCTGGCCCGCGCAGGCCACCCGGTCACCGTGTTCGAGCGCGAAGCGGATGCCGGTGGCGTGGTCAAACACATTATCCCCGAGTTCCGCATTCCGGCCGAGCTTATCCAGCACGATATCGACTTTGTCGCCGCCCACGGGGTCAAATTCGAGTTTGGCTGCGATCCGGCGCTCACCGTCGACAAGCTGCACGCCCAGGGCTTTACCTATGTCTTCGTCGGCATCGGCGCCGACAAGAATGGCGGCATGCGTCTCGAAGGGGGTCATGATCGGGTCTACAAATCCTTCAACTTCCTGCGCAGCTTCAATCAGGGCAAACCGCTGCCACTCGGCCGCCATGTGGCGGTGATCGGCGCCGGTAACACCGCCATGGACTGCGCCCGCGCCGCCCTCAAGGTGCCGGGTGTCAGCGATGTGACCGTGATCTACCGACGCAGCGAAAAAGAGATGCCCGCCTATCGCGAGGAGTATCTGGAAGCGGTGGAGGATGGGGTACGTTTCTGCTTCCTCACCAATCCGGAGCGTTTTGACAAAGATGGCAAGCTTACCGTGCGGATGATGGCACTGGGGGAACCTGACGAGCAGGGCCGCCGCCGTCCGGTGCCCACCGAGCAGACCGAAGTGATGCAGATGGATGCCCTGATCACCGCCATCGGCGAGCAGCCTGACTGCGAGGTGCTCAAAGCCATGGGCATTCCTCTTGGCAGCGATGGCTGGCCCCAGGTGGACAGCCAGACCGGCGAAACCAGCCGTCGCAACGTCTTCCTGATCGGTGACGTGCAGAGCGGCCCATCCTCCATCGTCGGAGCCATCGGTGGTGCCCGCCGCGCCGCGGATCTGGTGCTCTCTCGCGAGCATATCGCTGGCAGTCAGGCCGAGGTCTCAATCCAGCCGTCGGGCAAGGACGAGATCTACCGTCGCAAGGGGAGCATCGCCGTCACCATGGTAGACAAGAGCGAGCGCGATGCCTTCGTGGCGCAAGAGGCGCACCGTTGCCTCGAGTGCAACTACCTCTGCAGCAAGTGCGTGGATGTCTGCCCCAACCGGGCCAACGTCGCCATCGCGGTGCCGGGCTTCAAAGACCAGTTCCAGACCCTGCACCTGGATGCCTACTGCAACGAATGTGGCAACTGCGCCCAGTTCTGCCCGTGGCAGGGCAAGCCCTATCAGGACAAGGTCACCATCTTCAGCCTGCCCGAGGATTTCGACAACAGCCGCAACCCCGGTTTCTATCTGGCGGATAGTGGCGAACTGCGGGTGCGTCAGGATGGCGAGACCTATCGTCTGACCATAGACGCCCAGAGCCGGATCAAGGATGCGCCAGCGGCCCTTGGCGACATGTGCCGGATCATCAGCCATGTCCATGCTCATCACCACTACCTGCTGGGGGCCGTCGAGGCCTGAGCGAACCACGAATAAGCGAAGGAGCAAACCATGTTTATTCTGAAGAACGTCACCGCTGTCCAGCTGGAGCCGACCCGGGTGCTGGAAGGGGTGGATATCGCCATCGAAGGATCGCTTATCAAAGCGGTGGGGCCCAATCTGCGGGCCCTCTACCCGGAGGCCAACTATCGGGAGATGGGCGGCAAGCTGGTGATGCCGGGCATCGTCTGTGCCCACAACCACTTCTACTCAGGCCTGTCGCGGGGGATCATGGCCAATATCGCCCCTTGCCCGGATTTTATTTCCACCCTGAAAAATCTCTGGTGGCGGCTCGATCGGGCGCTCGATGAAGAGTCCCTCTACTACAGCGGTCTCATCTGCTCGCTGGAAGCGATCAAGAGCGGCTGCAGTGCGGTGATCGACCACCACGCTTCGCCCAACTTCATCAAGGGCTCCCTGAATGTGCTGTGCAAAGGGTTTATGGAGGCGGGTCTGCGTGGCATGACCTGCTTCGAGACTACGGATCGCAACGGCGGCCTCGCCGAACTGCAGGCCGGGGTGGAGGAGAACATCCTGTTCGCGCAGGCCATTGATGCCGCCAAGGCCAAGGGGAGCGAACCCTATCTGGTGGAGGCTCATATCGGCGCCCACGCCCCCTTCACCGTACCCGACGAGGGGCTGGCCATGCTGCGCGAAGCGGTACAGGTCACCGGTCGCGGGCTGCATATCCATGTGGCGGAGGACCGCTACGACATGGCCCACGGCCACCACCACTATGGTAAGGAACCCATCGCCCGGCTGGACGAGTTTGGCCTTGTCGACAGCAAGACCCTGATCGCCCACGGCATCTACCTGAGCCCGGCTGACATCGAGCTGCTCAACAGCCGCGATGCCTTCCTGGTGCACAACGCCCGCTCCAACATGAACAACCATGTGGGCTACAACATGCACCTGCCGGAGTATCGCAATCTGGCACTTGGCACCGATGGTATCGGCTCCGACATGCTCGAAGAGCTCAAGTTTGCCTACTTCAAACACAAGGATGCCGGTGGCGCGCTGTGGCCCGACAGCTTTGCCCGCTTCCTCTGGAATGGCAACACCCTGCTGGAACGCAACTTCGGCGCCAAATTTGGCCGCCTGGAGCCGGGATACAAGGCCGACCTCACCATTTGCGACTACGACGCACCGACTCCGCTGGCGCCGCGCAACCTCGGTGGCCATCTCGCCTTTGGTATGGGATCGAACAGCGTCAACAGCGTGATGGTGGAGGGGCGCATGGTCTATCAGGACCGCGAGTTCCCGTTCGATGTCGCGCCCATTTATGAGCAGGCCAGCAAGGTGGCGAGCCGCCTGTGGCAACGGATGGATCAGCTGGCCTAGAGCCATCTTCCACAGTTTTGGACCGGATTGCCCGCCCTGTGGATCACCCCGGCGGCGGGCAGCAAGAGTAAGGACGACACATGATTGAGCAATTCTTCCGACCCGAGCAACTGGGTCAGGCTTTGGAACTCAAGGCCAGCTTCGGCAACGACGCCGTCTACATGGGGGGCGGCAGCAAGCTTAACGCCGCCCCGACCCGCACCGACAAGAAGGTCGCTATCTCACTGGACAAGCTGGGGCTTGACCAGATCGAGCAACAGCACGGCCAGCTCCATATCGGCGCCACCGTCACCCTGCAGACCCTGAAAGATGATCCCCGCACCCCGGCCGCCCTGTGCGACGCGCTGGGGTTTGTCTACTCCCGCCATCTGCGCAATCAGGCCACTCTCGGTGGCGAACTTGCCTGCCAACAGCAGGACTCCCCCTTGCTGCCGGTGTTGCTGGTGCTCGAAGCCGTGGTGGTGCTGGAGAACAACCTGCTGCAACCCATCGATGCCTATCTGGCGGGCCAGCGCAAGGAGCTGGTGCTGGGGGTGGTGCTGCCGGAGCCTGAACTGCGCTGCGCCACTCGCCGCATCAGCCGCAACGCCGACGGTCTGGCGGTAATGACCGCCGCTGTGGCCCTCGATGCCCTTGGCGAGATGCGGGTCGCCGTTGCTGGCGTTACGCCGCAGCCGATGCGCCTGCGGGATCTGGAGCGCCGCGATCTGCACGATGCCGCGCTGGAGGCGGCCGTGAGCGAGCTGGTTGCACCGCGCGAGGATCTCGGCGGCAGCGTGACCTACAAGCGCTATATCAGCGGGGTAGTGGTGGCGGATCTGCTGGTCGAGTGTCAGCAGCAGGAGGTACAGGCATGATGGAACTCAACTTCACACTGAACGGTGCCCTGCGCACCGTCATCACTCCGGCTGGCGAGAATGCCCAGCGGGTGCTGTTCAACCAGTGCCGGATGCACTCGGTGCGCAACAGCGACGACGGCTTTGGCTTTGCCGGCTCCGACGCCATTCTCTTCAACGGCAAGGTGATCAACGCCTCCCTGCTGATCGCCGCCCAACTGGATGGGTCAGAGGTGCGCACCGCCGAGTCGCTGGGCAGCTGGAACCAGCTCAGCCTGGTACAGCAGGCGATGGTAGATGTGGGCGTGGTGCAGTCCGGCTACAACGATCCGGCCGCCGCGCTCATCGTCACCGACCTACTTGATCGCCATCCCGAGCCCACCCGTGATCAAATCGACGATGCCCTCTCGGGCCTGTTTCACCGTGATGGCGGTTACCAGCAGTTCTATCAGGCCATCGAGCTCGCTTGCTCACGGATGAAGGATCCCGATTACCTGTGCCAGATCGCCCCCGAGTTTCGCGACGATCTGCGCCACATCGGCAAGAGCTGCCCCAAGGTTGACGCCGCCAAGATGGTGCAGGCCAAGCCCTGCTACGTGGAGGATCGGGTCACCGAGGATGCGTTGGTCATCAAGATGCTGCGCAGCCCTCATCCCCATGCGGTGATCACCAAACTCGACGTGAGCCGCGCCGAAGCCATGCCGGGGGTGGTGCATGTCATCACTCACCTCAACTGCCCGGATATCTACTACACACCGGGTGGCCAGAGCGCACCCGAGCCGTCACCGCTCGATCGCCGTATGTTCAGCCGCAAGCTGCGCCACGTAGGTGACAGGGTCGCCGCTGTGGTGGCCGAGAGCGAAGCCATCGCATTGGCGGCGCTGAAACTCATCGAGGTCGAGTATCAGGTGCTGCCGGCGGTCATGACTATCGATGAGGCGATGGCCCCCAATGCGCCCCTGGTCCACGACGAACCCATCGTCTACATGGCCGGTGCGCCGGCGGATCTCGAGCAGCAGAACGCCTGCTCGGTACGCCGTGGCGACGAGCACATGATCATCAACTTCCCCATCGGCTCCCGCCCGCACGAGAACCTGGCCGCCAGCGTCCATGGCCAGATCGGCGATGTGGCCAAAGGCTTTGCCGAGGCGGACGAGATTGTCGAGCGCACCTACGAATCGACCCAGGCCCAGCAGTGCCCGACCGAGCCGCACATCTGCTTCACCTACATGGATGGGGCGCGTCTGGTCATTCACGCCTCTACTCAGGTGCCGTGGCACGTACGCCGTCAGGTGGCGCGGATCGTCGGCCTCAAGCAACATCAGGTGCACGTGATCAAGGAGCGGGTAGGGGGCGGCTTTGGCTCCAAGCAGGATATCCTGCTGGAAGAAGTGTGCGCCTGGGCGACCAAGGTCACCGGCCGTCCGGTCACCTTCCGCTACACCCGTGAAGAGGAGTTCATCAGCAACACCTCCCGCCACGTGGCCAAGGTGAAGGTGAAAGTGGGGGCCAAGAAAGATGGCACCATCACCGCCATCGACATGGATTTTCGCGCCAATACCGGCCCTTACGGCAACCACTCTCTGACGGTGCCGAGCAACGGCCCGGCGCTCTCCCTGCCGCTCTATCCTTGCGACAACGTGCGCTTTACCGTCAACACCTACTACAGCAACATCTGCCCGACCGGCGCCTATCAGGGTTATGGCGCGCCCAAGGGCAACTTCGCCCTGACCATGGCCATTGCCGAGCTGGCCGAGAAACTGGGCATCGATCAGCTCGACATGGTGGAGCACAACCGGGTGCATGAAGGGGACATCCTCAAGGTGCTGGGGGCCATCGGCGAGGGCAAGATGCCCACTTCTGTGCCCCACGCCGCCAGCTGCGCCCTCGAGCCCATCCTCAAACAGGGTCGCGAACTGATTGCCTGGGATAGCCCCAAACCCGCCGACGGGGATTGGCGCATCGGCCGTGGCGTCGCCATCATCATGCAAAAATCGGGGATCCCGGACATCGATCAGGCCAACTGCATGGTCAAACTGGAATCGGACGGCACCTTTATCGTCCACTCCGGTGGCGCCGATATCGGCACCGGCCTCGATACCGTGGTGGCCAAGCTGACTGCCGAAGTGCTGCACTGCCCGCTCGGGGATGTGCATGTGATCTCCGGCGACACCGACCACGCCCTGTTCGACAAGGGGGCCTACGCCTCGTCCGGTACCTGCTTCTCCGGCAACGCGGCCAAGATGGCGGCCGAGAACCTCAAGGCGAAGATCCTGTTCCATGGTGCCGCCATGCTGGGCGAGCCGGTAACAGATGTTGAGCTGGCGTTCCCAGGTGTGGTGCGCGGCAAGCTGGGGGAGGTGAGCCTCGCCAAGCTGGCCCACAAGGCCGAGACCGGTACCGGCTTCGGTATTCTGGTGGGCACTGCCAGCTACATCACCTCGGAGCTCGCCTTCCCGTATGGGGCCAACTTCGCCGAGGTGGCGGTCAACGTCAGAACTGGCGAGATCCGGCTCGACAAGTTCTACGCCCTGCTCGACTGTGGTACCCCCATCAACCCGGAACTGGCGCTCGGCCAGATCTACGGGGCGACCATGCGGGCCATCGGCCACACCATGAGCGAGGAGATCTGCTACGACAGCAAGGGCATCCCGCTCACCCGGGATCTGAAGAGCTATGGCGCGCCCAAGATTGGCGACATTCCGCGCGACTTCCGGGCCTTCCTGGTACCGAGTGACGACAAGGTTGGCCCCTACGGCGCCAAGTCCATCTCGGAGATCGGGGTCAACGGCGCGGCGCCCGCCATCGCTACCGCCATTCACGACGCCTGCGGTGTCTGGCTGCGCAAGTGGCACTTCACGCCGGAGCAGATCCTGCGCGAACTGGGCAAGCTGGAGCAAAAAGTGTCGGCATAACAAAAGAAAAGGTGAGGGGCGGGCGCCAGCTCGCCCCCAGCGCCTGACGGCGGAATGAGTACTCCGCCTACATTCTGTGTGATGGGACAAACACGATGTCTAAAACAACACGCAAGCACTCGGATCTTATTTACGAGCTGGAAGACAAACCCCCGTTTTATCAAACCCTGATGGGCGCAGTGACCCATCTGCTGGCTATTTTTGTCCCCATGGTGACCCCGGCGCTGATCGTCGGTGGCGCCCTGGGCCTCTCTACCGAGATCACCGCCTATCTGGTTTCCATGGCGATGATCGCCTCCGGTATCGGCACCTGGCTGCAGGTGAACCGTTATGGCCCCATCGGTTCGGGGCTGCTCTCCATCCAGTCGGTCAACTTCTCCTTCGTCACCGTGATGATCGCCCTCGGCGGCGCCATGAAAAAAGATGGCATCCATGAGGAGCTGATCGTCTCGACTCTGCTCGGGGTCTCCTTTGTCGGTGCCTTTCTGGTGATGGGCTCCTCCTTTGTGCTGCCCTACCTCAAGCGGGTGATCACCCCGACCGTGAGCGGGGTAGTGGTGCTGATGATTGGTCTGAGCCTTATCAAGGTGGGGATCATCGACTTTGGCGGCGGCTTCTCCGCCATGAGCAGCGGCACCTTTGGTAAATACGAGCACATCGGACTGGGGCTTCTGGTGCTCTGCGTCATCGTCGCCTTCAACTGCAGCCGAAGCCCGCTGCTGCGGATGAGCGGTATTGCCATCGGTCTGATGGTGGGTTATGCGGTGGCTCTGATGCTCGGAATGGTGGATTTTTCCGCCCTTGAGAACCTGCCGCTTATTACGGTGCCGATCCCGTTCAAGTACGGTTTCTCCTTCGACTTTCACGCCTTTATGTTGGCGGGCACCATCTATCTGTTGAGCGTGCTGGAGGCTGTGGGGGACATCACCGCCACCGCCATGGTCTCCCACCGGGATATTCAGGGCCCCGAGTTTCAAAAACGGCTCTCCGGCGGAGTGTTGGCTGATGGGTTGGTCTCGGTGATCGCCTCGGCGCTCGGTTCCCTGCCGCTCACCACCTTTGCCCAGAACAACGGGGTGATCCAGATGACCGGGGTGGCCTCGCGTCACGTGGGCAAGTTTATCGCCGTCATTCTGGTGCTGCTGGGGCTCTTCCCGGTGGTGGGGCGCTTTTTTACCACCATACCGTCACCTGTGATGGGGGGCGCCATGGTCATCATGTTCTCGATGATCGCCATCGCCGGTGGTCGCATCATCATCAGCCACGGTTTCGATCGGCGGGAGACCCTGATTGTCGCCACTTCGCTCGGGCTGGGGCTCGGAGTTTCCTATGACCCGAACGTCTTCAAGGTGCTGCCGGCGGGTATCTACATGCTGGTGGAGAACCCCATCTGCGCCGGCGGCATCACCGCCATCATCATGAATCTGGTGTTGCCACAGAGCCGCAAGCGCAAGGCGGCCGTCAGGGATGCCGAGGCGGTGGAGGTGATCCAGCTGAGCGACAAGCCGGATGTGATCTTTACCGTCCGCAGCGCGGGCCAGCCATCGGTCAGCAAGGGTGAGGGTTCACCAGAGCCAGTGCCCGGGCAGGCGGTGGCGCCACAAGTGGAACGGATCTGACGGTTAAACCGGCAAAAAACGTCAACAGAACAAGAAAAACAGGGAAACGGTTATGAAAAACGACAACTCTGTCAAAGCGGTACGCGGCAGCTTCTTCGACATCACCCGGGTGGTGGATCAGCCCGAGGAGATTGAGTCCAACGCCCGTCTTATCGAGGATGGTCTGCTGATCATTCGCAACGGCTGTATCGACTGGTTCGGTGAGTGGGAGGAGGGCCGTGATCGCATTCCGGCCGAGGTGCGGGTGCGGGATTATCGCGGCAAAATGATAGTGCCGGGCTTTGTCGATACCCACATTCACTATCCCCAGAGCGAGATGGTGGGGGCCTATGGCGAGCAACTGCTGGAGTGGCTCAACCGCCACACCTTCCCGGCCGAGCGGCGTTACAACGATCTCGAGTATGCCCGCGAGATGTCCACCTTCTTTATCAAGCAGCTGCTGCGAAACGGCACCACCACGGCACTGGTGTTTGGCACCGTTCACCCCGAGTCGGTGGATGCCCTGTTCGAGGCGGCCAGTCGCATCAATATGCGGATGATCGCCGGCAAGGTGATGATGGATCGCAACGCGCCAGATTATCTGCTCGATACCGCCGAGAGCAGCTATGTGCAGAGCAAGCAGCTTATCGAACGCTGGCACGGTAACGGTCGACTTCTATATGCCATCACACCAAGATTTGCACCCACTTCGACATCCGAGCAGTTGACGATGGCGCGGCGGCTGCGCGAAGAGTTTCCCACCACCTATCTGCACACCCATTTATGCGAGAACAAGGACGAGATCGCCTGGGTCAAATCCCTCTTCCCGGCGCACAAGGGTTATCTCGACGTCTATCACCAGCATGGGCTCACCGGCCACAACTGCGTGTTTGCTCACTGCGTCCATCTGGAAGAGCAGGAGTGGGATTGCCTGAAAGAGACCAACTCCACTATCGCCTTTTGTCCCACCTCCAACCTTTATCTCGGCAGTGGTCTCTTCAAGTTGCACAAGGCGTGGCGCAAGCAGGTGAAAGTGGGGATGGGCACCGACATCGGCGCCGGTACCACCTTCAACATGCTGCAGACCCTCAACGAGGCCTACAAGGTGATGCAGTTGCAGGGCGAGCGGCTCTCGGCCTATCAGGCCTTCTATCTGGCGACTCTGGGCGGTGCCCATTCGCTCGGGCTGGATGAGAAGATCGGCAGCTTTGCGGTGGGTAAGGAGGCGGACTTTGTGGTGCTCGACCCGGTCGCCACCCCGCTGCAGCAGCTGCGTTATGACAACTCCACCACCTTGCGGGACAAGCTCTTTGTGTTGCTGACCCTGGGGGATGACAGGTCCATCTACCGCACCTATGTGGATGGCCAACTGGTACACGAACGGGGGTAGGACTTGTAGTGGGCTGCCGCTGCGCAGCCCAACGAATACGGCGGCTGGCGTGCCCCACAGGGGCGCCAGTCTTGCCGCACCACAGGGGATCTCCCCGCATAGAACGTGAAATGGCCCGGTTTTTTGACCAGCAAGGCAAACGTTTGAGTCAAGGCTGCCAGCCCTGGTCTGTCTGTCGCATCCTCTGCCACCATCGCCTGTTTCTCATCAGACTGGCGCTCGGCAGACCCGCAGATCCTGTCGCCATTTCGTCATGGAACATTCAGGCGCGTGTGAAGGAGTTGGGTATGACCCAAGCAAACAGCAGGACAAACAGCGTGGAACAGCTGGCCAATGATGACGCCAGCCAGAGCGCAGCAAAGCAACAGCCGCTCACGGCTCTTGATCGCTACTTTATGATCAGCGAGCGGGGCAGCAATGTCAGACAGGAGGTGCTGGCGGGCCTCACCACCTTCCTTGCCATGGTCTACTCGGTGATCGTGGTGCCAAGCATGCTCGGCAAGGCGGGCTTTCCTCCCGGCGCCGTGTTTGTCGCCACCTGTCTGGTGGCGGGGTTCGGTTCGCTCTTGATGGGGCTCTGGGCCAAGTTGCCGATGGCCATCGGCTGCGCTATTTCCCTCACGGCGTTTACCGCCTTCAGTCTGGTGCTGGGGCAGCAGATCCCCATTCCTGTGGCGCTGGGGGCCGTCTTCCTGATGGGGGTGCTGTTTACCGCCATCTCGGTGACCGGGGTGCGTAGCTGGATCCTCGACAACCTGCCGATGGGGATTGCCCACGGCACCGGCATCGGGATCGGTCTCTTCCTGCTGCTTATCGCCGCCAACGGGGTGGGGCTGGTGATCAAGAACCCGCTGGAGGGGCTGCCGGTGGCGCTGGGGGCCTTTACCTCTATGCCGGTCATTATGTCCCTGATCGGCCTTGCGGTGATCTTCGGGCTGGAGAAGCTGAGAGTACCGGGGGGGATCCTGCTGGTGATCATCGCCATCTCCATCTTCGGCCTTATTTTCGATCCGGCGGTGAAGTATCAGGGGCTGTTCGCCCTGCCGAGCCTGTCGGATGGACAGGGTCAGTCCCTCATCTTCAGTCTGGATATCATGGGGGCGCTCTCGCCACTGGTGCTGCCCAGCGTGCTGGCGCTGGTGATGACCGCGGTATTTGATGCCACCGGCACCATTCGCGCCGTGGCGGGGCAGGCCAACCTGCTCGATAAGGATGGTCACATTATCAACAGCGGCAAGGCGCTCAGTGCCGACTCGGTCAGCAGCATCTTCTCCGGCCTTGTGGGGGCGGCACCGGCTGCCGTTTATATCGAATCGGCAGCGGGCACGGCGGCGGGGGGAAAAACCGGCCTGACCGCGACCGTGGTCGGTGGTCTTTTCCTGCTGATGCTGTTTCTCTCGCCGCTCTCCTATCTGGTGCCCGCCTATGCCACCGCACCAGCCCTGATGTATGTAGGGCTCTTGATGCTGAGCAATGTCACCAAGCTCGATTTCAACGATTCGGTCGGTGCCATGTCCGGGTTGGTGTGCGCCGTCTTTATCGTGCTCACTTGCAATATCGTCACCGGCATCATGCTTGGCTTCAGCTCGCTGGTGATCGGCCGCATCTGCTCGAAGGAGTGGCACAAGCTCAACGTTGGCTCCGTGATCATCGCCCTGGCGCTGGTGCTCTTTTATGCTGGGGGGTGGGCTATTTAGGGATAACCCGCCCGTTTGGGGCCGCACTGGCGGCCCCATTTTTATGCCTGTTATTTTTAGCCCACCCATGCTGGCTGTCACGTCTCGGCCGTCTCCGCAGTTGGGTGGTCTCATCGCGATACCATTTTGATAAATCCTCCTACCAGATTGATAGGCTCTCGCCCTTGATGTCCCCGCGCTGCCGCTTTTTTCACCGCTGATGTGCCCCGTTTGCTCAGGGGCTGACCTTGGCTTGTCGCTTCGGGCCAACAAAAGCGGGTTAGATGGGATCCCCTTCACACTTCTCCCCATTGTCCTGACGATGGCGGGAAACAGGCGCATATCTTGCTGTTTTTTATGCCGGTTCCAGATTTTTCCCTTCGAAAAAGGACTTGCATATGTCCATAGGATTACCGCTCAAGCGGGTGGATGCCGAGGCCAAGGTGACCGGCAGCGCCCGCTATACCGATGACAACATCATGCTCGGGATGCGCCACGCCAAGTACGTGCGCAGCAATATTGCCCACGGCAAGGTGCTCGCCATCGATGCGACCGAGGCGCTGGCCCTGCACGGGGTCGAAGCCGTGTTTACCCATGAAGATGTCCCCAGCACCTGTTTTCGTACCGCCGGTCATGCCTGGTCCCTCGATGAAGCGAAACGGGATGTGAAAGACCGCCGCCTGCTCACCGACCATGTACGTCACTTCGGCGATGGGGTTGCCATCGTGGTGGCCCGCGATCCGCTGGTGGCGGAAAAAGCGGCCGCGCTGGTCAAGGTGACCTACGAGCCACTGCCGGTGATGACGGATGCCGAAAGCGCGCTGGCCGACGATGCCTATCCCATTCACCCGAGCGGCAATTTGCTGCGTCAAAGTCAGCTTCGTGCCAATGATCCGGAGCAGGCCATTGCGGCGGCCGATCTGCAGTTTCAGGCACACTATCGGACGCCAGTGGTGCAGCACTGCCATCTGGAGACGGTTACCTGCTACGCCTACATGGATCAGCCGGACCACATCATCGTTGTCTCAAGCACCCAGATCCCCCAGATAGTGCGCAGCCGGGTGGCCAAATCTCTCGGCCTGCCCTGGTCGAGCGTGCGGGTGATCAAACCCTATATGGGCGGCGGCTTTGGCAACAAGCAGGATGTGCTGGAAGAGCCGATGGCGGCGTTTTTGAGCTACAAACTTGGCGGTGTGCCGGTCAAGGTGACCTTGAGCCGGGAGGAGTGCTTCTTTGCCTCCCGCACCCGCCACGGCTTTGCTATCGATGGCAAGATTGGCCTCAACCGCGATGGCACCCTCAAGGGCTATCAGCTCGACGTGCTCTCGAACACCGGCGGCTATGCCTCCCACGGCCACTCCATTGCCAGCGCCGGGGGCAACAAGATCAGCTACCTCTATCCGCGCAGCGCCTTCGGTTATGACGCCAAAACCTTCTACAGCAACCTGCCCACCGCCGGTGCCATGCGCGGTTACGGCGCGCCGCAGGTGATCTTTGCCCTCGAATCCATGCTGGATGACGCCTGCGCCGAACTGGGGCTGGATCCGCTCGATGTGCGCATCGCCAACGTGGCGCGCGAGGGGGATGTCAATCAGGTCAACCAGAAGACCATCTACAGCGCTGGGCTGCCGGACTGCCTGCGGCGTGGTCGCGAGATGTTCGAGTGGGATCGGCTCAAGGCCGAATGCCTGGCGCAGGATCCGGCAAGTCGGGTACGACGCGGCCTCGGGGTGGCCTGTTTCAGCTATGGCTCCAACACCTATCCGGTGGGGGTCGAAATTGCGGGTGCCCGCATGCTGCTCAATCAGGATGGCACTGTCAATCTGCAGATCGGCGCTACCGAGATAGGGCAGGGATCGGATACCGTCTTTGCCCAGATGGCGGCCCAGACGTTAGGCATTCCATTTGATCAGATCCGGGTCATTTCGACTCAGGATACCGACATTACCGCCTACGATCCGGGCTCGTTCGCTTCGCGCCAGAGTTATGTGGCGGCGCCCGCCATCCATCAGGCGGCGCTGCAGCTGCGGGCCCGCATTTTGTCGCTGGCGGCCCAACTCTGCCATCAGGATGTGGGATCGCTGACCCTGATCGACGGCTACGTGGTGCTGGCCGGTGCGCCGGACAAGGTGCTGATCAGCGTCGCCGAGGTGTCGGTCAACGCCTACTACCACCTCACTATCGGCGGCCAGATCACCTCCGAGGTCTCCCACAAGACCACCACCAACCCGCCGAGCTTTGGCTGCACCTTTGTCGATCTCAGCGTCGACATCGATCTCTGCAAGGTGACCATCAATCGCATCATCAACCTGCACGATGCGGGCAAGATCCTCAATCCGCAGCTGGCGGAGGGGCAGGTGCATGGCGGCATGGGGATGGGGATCGGCTGGTCCCTGTTCGAGGAGATGATCATCGACGCTAAGAGCGGCTTGGTACGCAACCCCAACCTGCTTGACTACAAGTTCCCCACCATGCTGGATTTGCCCGAGCTTGAATGCGACTTCGTGCAGACCTACGAGCCCCAGTCGGTCTATGGCCACAAATCACTGGGGGAACCGCCCATTATCTCGCCGGGCCCGGCGATCCGTAACGCCATCCGCATGGCGACCGGGGTCGCCATCAACGAGCTGCCCATTACCCCCAAAACCCTGTTCAGGGAGTTTGTCGCGGCGGGTTTGATTGGCGAGGGAGCAGGGGAGGAGCAACACCATGTTTGATATTGCCCGTTACTACAAGGCGCACAACGTGGCTGAGGCGGTCGCCCTGCGTCAGGCCGACCCCGAGGCTCGCCTCTTGGCCGGTGGCACCGATGTGATGATCCAGCTGCATCACCTCAACACCGCCTATCGTCATATCGTCGATATTCACGACTTGCCCGAACTCAAAGGGGTGAGCGAGCTGGCTGACGGTTCTATCCGCATCGGCTCTGGCACCACCTTTACCGAGCTCATCGAGAATGAACTGGTGCAGCGCCGCCTGCCAATGCTGGCCGAGGCGGCCGCTACCATCGCCGGCCCGCAGATCCGCAACGTCGCCACCTATGGCGGCAACATCTGCAACGGCGCCACCAGTGCCGACTCGGCGGCGCCCACTGTCGCGCTGGAAGCGGAGCTGGAAATTGCTGGGCCCAATGGCACGCGTCGCATCCCCATCGCCGGTTTTCACACCGGCCCCGGCAAGGTTGCGCTGCAACCGGCGGAAATTCTGGTGGCATTCCACTTTGCCCCGGACTCGCACCCCCATGTGGGCTCCCACTACTTCAAGTACGCCATGCGCGATGCCATGGATATCGCCACCATCGGCTGCGCCGCCTACTGCCAGATTGAGGATGGTCACTTCAAGCGCCTGCGGCTGGCCTATGGCGTGGCGGCCCCGACCCCGGTGCGTACCCCGCACGCCGAAGCAGCGGCCGAGGGGCAACCCCTGACTCGGGCAACCCTTGCAGCCATTGCCGAGGCGGTGGTGGCCGATGTGGCGCCGCGTTCCTCCTGGCGGGCAGAAAAGGAGTTTCGCCTGCACCTTATCAAAACCCTGGCGCAGCGGGTGGTCGCCTGCGCAGTCGAACGTGCCGGAGGCAAGATCCTATGATGCAACCGCAAAGCTGTCCCGCCGTAGAGATCCAGTGCGAGATCAACGGCAAGCCTTACTCCTATGCAGTGCCGCCCACCATGTCGCTGCTCCATTTCCTGCGCGGGCAGGGGCTGATCAGTGTGAAAGAGGGGTGCAGTGTCGGTGAGTGCGGCGCCTGTACCGTGCGGGTGAATGGCACTGCCATCGACAGCTGCCTCTATCTGGCGGTCTGGGCCGATGGCAAATCCATTCGCACCGTGGAGGGGGAGCGCAAAGGCAATGAGCTCTCCGACGTGCAGCAGGCCTTTATCGACGAGGGGGCGGTACAGTGCGGTTTTTGTACCCCGGGCCTCGTGATGGCGAGCGCCGCCCTGCTCGACAAGACCGAACGTCGTCCGCTGACCGATGCGGAGATCCGCCGCGGGCTGTCGGGCAACCTCTGCCGCTGTACCGGTTATCAGAACGTGGTGCGGGCGGTGAAGAAGTGCTGCAAAGGGTGATAGTTCGGGTGCCGTGAGTGGTGCGTGCCGTTGTTTGAAAAAGGAAACAAGCCGCCCAAAAACACAGGCCCGCTTCGAAAGAGGCGGGCCTGCTGCTGAGTGGGGTCAGGAGACATCACACTTTTGGCTGGTCGATCACCAATTTGCCATCTTTGACCGGAATGGTGGCGCCCGGGGCTTGCTTCATGCGGATCACCCCCTCCTGACCTGCGAGGCGATAGGTCACGTCATAACCTATGGTGTTGACGCTCGTATCCTGCACGGTCTTGCAGCGCTGCTCGGTGGTGGTGTAGGTATCGCCCGCCTGCATATTGCCCTGCACCTGATTACCGGCATAACCACCCGCGACAGCCCCGGCTGCGGTGGCCACCTTCTTGCCGCTGCCGCCGCCAAACTGGTGGCCAACCACGCCACCCAGCGCTGCACCCACCACGGTACCGAGGATCTTGTGCTCATCCTGTACCGGCTTGCGGTGGGTCACGGTGACGTTGCGACACTCCTGTCGGGGAGTCTTGATGCTCTCGGTGATCGGCTTGCTGGCGATCACCTCGGCAAAGGTGGGTTGTGGTGTAAAGAGGGAGCCGCTGGCCGCCGCCGAGAGCGCTAGGGCCGAGGCGATGCCAATACCGATACCTGCCATCATGGATCTGTTCATCTTGTTGTTCTCCTGCATACCCACACGGGCTGTTCCAATCTGGCGCCATCTTGTCACAACCGGTTGGCCGGACAAGGCGAGGGGGATGGGTCTGCGACAGGCGCTGGCAAGGTCAAAAAACAGCCACCCTGGAAAAGTGTCTGACTTTGGCGACAACGGACTAAAAGTGACCAGTTTCCGGCGCATGGTGGACTGTGCCAGTGTAATAAGGAGCAATTCGAGTCGCAATTTGCAAGGCGTGCGGTGAGCAGAATGCCAGAGTGGCAAAGTGCTGACGGGGGCAGGTCAAGGGAGGCCTTGAGCAAGGGCTCTGTTCGTTGAGATGGCCACGCAAGTGGTTGATAAATGGCTCCAGCCCCATCGGATGTTGGCCGATAAGAGATCACGGCAAGCATTTTGCTTTGATTGGGTGAAGCAGAGGGTGAGCGGGTCGGCAGACAACGGCGTAAGACCTGATATGAAGACGTTCACCCGAGAGCACCGGATCAACGAGGGGGAGATATGTCAATGTTACCCAGCTGGATCACCCCGGCCATCCAGGCCAACATCATCACGGTGCAGCAGGCCGAACGTCTGCTCTCATCCCTCTACCGGCCCCTGGCCGAGCAGGGAGAGGAGCTTCCCGCCGATATCGCCGACATCAGCCTCAAGCTCTACTGCTTCCGCCAGCAGGGGCGGGTGCGCCACTAAGACTGACAAAAGAACACCCCGCGCCAGGCTCGGGGTGTTGTCACTCATGTATCACAGGCCCATCAGGCCAACATCACTTGCGCCACTAGCATCAGGGCGCCAAATCCCAGCACAAAGCCCACCATGGGCAGCACGAACTTGACCCACTTGTTGAACTGGATGCCGAGCATCTGCAGAGTGACCAGCACCAGTCCGGTGGGGGCCAAAAACAGCATGGCGTATTGCCCCCAGTTGTAGGCCGACACCACGATATAGCGAGGGATCATAACGGTATCCGCCAGCGGCGCCATGATGGGCATGGAGAGCACCGCAAGCCCCGAGGAGGAGGGCACCACCAGCCCCAGCAGGGTGAACACCAGCATCTGCGCCACCGCGAACACGGCGCCATGCATGCCGGAGACCAGATCGGAGGCGTAGGCCAGAATAGTGTCCGAGATCATCCCCTGATCCAGCACCAGATTGACCCCCCGCGCCAGTCCGATGATGAGCGAAACGGCCACCAGCTCCGATGCGCCCTGGGTGAAGGCTTCGACCGCCTCTTTCTCTCTGAGGCCCGAGATAAAAATGATGATGATGGCGATGGTCAGGAAGGAGGCCGCCATCTGCGGGAACCACCAACCCGCCATGGATACGCCCCACACCATCAGCGGGAAGGCGAGGATAAACAGGGTCAGAATGATCTTGCGGCGCAGGGTGAAGGGCACCCCTTCGTCCATAGAGCCCTCTTTGAGAAAACGGGCGCGAAAACTCTCTCTGTCCTCATAGGTGTAGGAGAAGGCTGGATTGGCCTTGATCTTCTTGCAGTACCAGTAGAGATAACCGATCACCACCAGGGTGCCCACCAGACAGCCAATGGCGCGAAAGATCAGCCCCTCGGTAAAGGGAATGCCGGCGGCATTGGAGGCGATCACCACCGAGAAGGGATTGATGGTGGAGAAGGTGGTTCCCATGGAGGCGGCGAGGAAGATGGCCCCTACGCAGACGATGGAGTCATAGCCGAGCGCCAGAAAGATGGGCACCAGTATGGGGTAGAAGGCGACCGCCTCTTCCTCCAGTCCGCAGGTGGTGCCTCCCAGCGCCATCACGAAGCAGACCAGCGCCACAAACAGGAACTCGTTGCCCCGGGTCTTGTGTGAGAGGGCGACCAGCCCCGCACTGAATGCGCCTGTCTTGTTGATGACGCCGATCAGCCCCCCGAGCACCAGAATAAAGACGATGATATCCGCCCCCTCTATGGTGCCCTTGACCATGCTGACTGCCACGTCACCGAGCCCCTTGGGCGCTTGCTCCAGCCGTGCATAGGTGCCGGGAATGGCGATGGGCTTGCGGATGGTGCCGTTGGTAAATTGCTCTACCGCAATATTGATATTGAGTTTTGCCAGGGCATCCTGGGTTGCGGGAAGTCGGCTTATTTCCCCCTGTGGGCTATTGACCATCAGGCTTTCACTGGCTGGATTATAAGAGAGTTTGGCATAGGCGCCCGCCGGAATTATCCAGGTCAGTGCAATGGCCAGCAACATAATAAGAAACAGAATGGTAAATGCAGTAGGAAATTGTCTGCGTGGTGTGGTATTCGGCACGGCACACATAAAATGCTCCTTGATAAAGCAGGTTTGGGCTCGGCGGAATATCGGGTCGATAGGGTTTCTGCGTCATACATCCAAGGTACGCAAACTCACTGTGGATTGCGTAGTGATTGGCGAGAAATCTGGCCTGATATTGAACATCCGGTAGATTGTTTCACGTTGTAACCGTAACCCGTGCGCGGCTGGATGAACATGGTGCCATGCTCGCTTTATGGGATGGCTCACAGAATTTATTTGTCATGGATCTAATAGCTGATATGAAATAAAAGTCATTATGCAATAACTATTTCAGCTTTCGTTTAACGTGGCTTGTCTTAAATAAATGCCATGAAAATAGTGTGCACCGAGATGAATGGAATGACATATAAAGCAGCTTTGGCGGAATAATATTCCACTATCGTCATTTTTCGTTATTCGCCAAAAACAGCCTGTGAAAAAATAGCACGCTTTCCCGTAATGAAATATTTTTTGCAACGAAAACAGGGAACCCCTGTTGGCAGCAGGCTGCCCCTGTCTAAGACGTTTTGCTAATACCTGCCGCCGCAGGCTCGCTGTTAGGCTGTCATCCCCATAAGAGACCAGTGACGGGCAGGATGCCCATGTCGCTTGCTGATCTCTGAATCATCCCGAAACTGCCCGTTTTGTGCCACTTGTGAGGAAGGAATCCGATGACAGTGCAGAACATCTATGAGCGCGACCTTGCCAAAACTGCCGCCAATTTTGAGGCCCTGACCCCCATCAGCTTTTTGGAGCGGGCGGAGCGGGTCTATCCCGACTATCCGGCGCTGATCCACGGCCCGCTGCGCCAGAGCTGGGGCGAGACCGCCCGCCGTTGCCGTCAGTTGGCCTCGGCTCTGCGGCTTCGCGGTATCGGGGAGGGGGATACCGTCTCCATCGTTGCGCCCAATATCCCGGCGATGTTTGAAGCGCACTTCGGGGTGCCCATGAGCGGCGCCGTGCTCAACACCATCAATACCCGGCTCGATGCTGAGTCGATGGCTTTTATCTTTCAGCATGCCCAGAGCAAGGTGGTGCTGGTGGACAGGGAGTTTGGCGCCGTGGTGCGCAAGGCACTGGATCTGCTGGAGCGCCAACCGCTGGTCATCGCCATCGACGATCCCCTCTACCGGGAGGGGGCGCTTGTCAGTGACCTCGACTATGAGGCCTTTATTGCCACTGGTAACGGCGATGAGCCCGGCTGGCTGCCACAAGATGAGTGGCAGGCGATCTCCCTTAACTACACCTCCGGCACCACCGGCAACCCCAAGGGGGTGGTCTATCACCATCGCGGTGCCCACCTCAACGCCATCAACAATGTGCTCTCCTGGGAGCTGCCCAAACATCCCGTCTATCTCTGGACCTTGCCGATGTTTCACTGCAACGGCTGGTGCTTCCCCTGGACCCTGGCGGCCACCGCCGGGGTGAGCGTCTGCCTGCGTCATGTGCAGGCCGCCGCCATTTATGAGGCGCTGCACGAGCACAAGGTGAGCCATTTCTGCGCGGCGCCCATCGTGCTCAATATGCTCAACAATGCCGACCCGGCGCTCAAGCAGGGGCTGGATCACCCCATCAAGGTGATGACCGCTGGCGCAGCGCCCCCCGCCACCGTGATCGCCGGTATGGAAGCGATGGGGATCGCTGTGACCCACGTCTATGGCCTCACCGAAACGTATGGCCCCTGCGTGTTGTGCGAACCGCAAAGAAGCTGGCAAGGTCAGGATGCCACCACGCTCTCCCGCCTCAAGGCGCGGCAGGGGGTTGCATCGCCTCTGCAGGGGGAGATGCGGGTTATCAATCCGGTCAGTGGCGAGCCGGTAGCCAAAGATGGCAAAACCATGGGGGAGATAGTGCTGCGCGGTAATGTGGTGATGAAGGGGTATCTGAAAAATCCGGCGGCCAGCGCCGAGGCGATGGCGGAGGGGTGGTTTCGCAGTGGCGATCTGGCGGTGTGGCACCCGGATGGTTATGTGGAGATCAAGGACAGATCCAAGGACATCATCATCTCCGGTGGGGAGAATATCTCCAGTCTGGAGGTGGAAGATGTGCTCTATCGCCATCCCGATGTGGACGAAGCGGCGGTGATCGCCATGCCCGATGAGAAGTGGGGGGAGGTGCCCTGCGCCTTCGTCAAACTGAAAGAGGGGCGAGAGACCACCCAGGCGGAGCTGATCGCCTTTTGCCGGGAGCAGATGGCCCACTTCAAGGCGCCTAAGCGGATCATCTTTACCCCGCTGCCGAAGACCTCCACCGGCAAGGTGCAAAAGTTTGTGCTGCGCAAACAGCTGGGTTAGGTGCTAATCGAGCGTGAGTGAAAGCAGCGTGCAATAGGATGACTAAGCTGTCGGGATAAATGCAGCAAGGGAAGTGGGAGTGCCTGACTGGCCAGCCAGCTATCGTGCCTTGCACGCGACGCAGTTGCGGCCGCTCTGTTTGGCCTGATAGAGCATCTGATCGGCGCGCGCGTAGAGGCTCTCCATCTGCTCCCCCTTGCTATTTTCCACCAGCCCGGCGCTGATGGTGATAACCAGCTCATCCCCATCAGCAAGGGGTAGCGGGCTTTGCATCACCTGCTTGCGCAGCCGTTCGGCCAGTGATGCGGCGGCCGAGAGGGTGGTGTTGGGCAGCAAGATGGCAAACTCGTCACCGCCGATGCGGGCCAGCACATCTTCGCTGCGCAGCACCGATTGCATCACCCTGCCCAGATGGATCAGCGCCTGATCGCCCAGCGGGTGACCGTAGCGATCGTTGATGCATTTGAACTGATCCACATCCAGCACTATCAGCACCGAGGTGAGCTGGTGGCGCATGTTCATACTCAGGTTCTTTTCGCACACCTCGAAGAAGAAACGGCGGTTATAAAGTCCGGAGAGGCTGTCACGAACCGATTGATATTGCAGTTGTTCCTTGAGCTGGTGCAGCTCGGTGATATCGGAGGAGATACCGATCAGGGTGGGGGTACCATCAGCCAGCTTGAAGGGGACTTTGACAGACCAGTAGTAATGTTGCTTGCCTTCGGTATCGGTCAGTGACTCTTCACCGGCTTGCAGCTCACCCGTTTCGAACACCCGGTTGTCCAGCTGCCACAGCTGGTTGGCTCCGTGTGGGGAGAACAGCTCATTATCGCTGCGGTTGATGATCTGTTCGGCGGGTAAACCGAGCAGGGCACACACCTTCTGATTGACGTAGAGAAAGCGGTGCTGGCTGTCCTTCATATAGATATGGGCATCCACGTTGGCCAGGATGATCTCCAGCAACTGATGCTGCTCGGCCATACGGGCCTCAATCAGCTTGTGTTCCGTGATATCGGTGGAGATGCCGCACAGACCGATCAGCGTGCCATCCCGGTCGTACATCGGCTTTTTCACGCTCCAGTAGACCCGTTTCTCTCCCGTGGGTTTGAGGTAGTTGATCTCCTCCCGGGCGATGGCGACCTGCTGCTCCAGCACCTGACGATCATTTCGTCTCAGATCTTCCGAGAAGTCGAGGTCAAAAAAGGCGCGATCATCCTTGCCTTGCAGTTCGGCCAGGGTACAACCAAAGAGATCCAGCACAGCCTGATTGGCATAGATATAACGGCCATCCAGATCCTTGGTAAAGAGGTAAGCCCCCATCTCGTTAAAGATGGATCTGAGGTGATCCAGCTCGTGCTGCAATCGGGTGGAGAAGGGTTCATCCTTCATGAAGTTGGCCATCCTTGGGTCGCTGTGATGGGTTGGCTGAACGCGAGGCCAACGTGCATCAACTGCTTTAAATTAAGCACTCTTCACGGCATATTTCTCATTTATTTCCGCAGGTTCTGCGTTATGTCACATGGTTGTAACCTCTTAGCAAATCAAAGGAAATCAGTTGAGTCCATGGTTGTTGAGATAGCTTGCCACCATGTATCGACCCCGTATCATCGGCTCTCGACAGAGAAGTTGAACAACAGCTAAATAAACCTCCCCGAGTGGCAAAAAGGGTAACGAACAGGTCTTTAGTCAAACTATTTCCTCGGTGTCCCTGATATCATCTCCAGCAACGCAATATGGAGAGATACGAGATGGTAGTGGCACCGTTTAATTGGAATGACGCAGTTCAGTGGGACGGGCCGGGGGCCATTGCGGGTTGCGAAGAGATCTTGAGTGCCGATCGGCTGGAACGTGCCCGCTATGCCGAGTTTCTGACCAACTACCTCGCTGCCGAAGGCAAACAGCGCAACTATGTGCTTAACCTCAATGCCGAATGGGGGGCGGGTAAAACCTGGTTTATCAAGCGCTGGTATATGGAGCTGAAAGCGTACTATCCCACCGTCTATATCGATGCCTGGCAGCAGGACTTTTCCGACGATCCTTTATTGACGGTTATTTCGTCGATTATCGACCAGTTAAAAATGATTGCGGGAAAAGAAAACCCGATTCCAGAAGGGATGCGTCAGCGGCTGCTTGGATTATTTAAAGTGGGCGGCAAACTGGCATTGAAAGCGGCAATCAAGAAGGCTGGATTGGAAGAAGATGATTTTTCTCTGGAAGGGGATGATGCCAATCTGCTGGTCGATGCCTTATGCAATAATCAGAAAGAGCGTTATGAATCTATCCAGTATCTTAAACAAGAGATCCGGCAATGGGTGGAAGGTGCTGTTGGTTTAAGTGAAGGAGAACTGGACTATCCCGCATTTATTTTGATAGATGAGCTTGATCGTTGTCGTCCTTCCTATGCTGTGGAAATGCTGGAGACTATCAAGCATATTTTTGATATTCCCAGGGTGGTATTTGTGCTGGCAACAGATACCGAGCAGTTGCAGCATTCAGTTAAAGCCATATATGGAGAAGGGTTTAACGCTCAACATTACCTAAGTAGATTTTTTCATAGAAGGTTCATTTTAAACTCAGATTCATTGAAGAATTTTATAGAAAATGAACTTGTATTACTCAGTGTTAATATGGATGGCATATGGCCATGTTTTAAGAAAAACGCTTCACTAACTGATTTCGTTACGATGATGTTTGAGCATTTCTCGCTAAACCTGAGATTGACTACTCTTGTGTTGGATAGATTAAAAATAGTCTTATTAAGTTATTCAGATGAAAGAGAGTTAAATCTTCCGCTGTTACTTTTCTTGATCTCTTTGAATGAGGTCGATACTAACTTTTACAGTGATGTTGTAAATTTCAGACTTGATGTTGATGAATTTAAACTGAAGATGAACATGTATGGAACCAAATTACATACTTATATAATAACTGACGCTGAGTGTGTTGATGTTGAGCCCGATTATATCTCTAAAGGGGCTACAGATAAAAGATATATCTATGTTGATCACTTTTTGATTAATTCATATCATTGGATGCGCTCTATTAATCATGGGGAGATTGATATTAGGAAAATCATGGTTGATATTTTGACGGAGGAAGGTGAATATGGTTTTCAAGAAAATGATTGGGTAAGAATGATCTTGTCGGAATTAGAGGATGATATGTCTATATATAGAATTTTAGTTGAGCGTTCTTTTTATCTTAAATGAGTAAAGCCGGGATAACCCGGCTTTATTATCAGTTTATTTATTATGCCGCTTATAAAGCCGCTGTACCACATCCTGTAATCCCAACCCTTCGTTTTGCAACAGCACGGTCAGGTGGTAGAGCAGATCGGCGGATTCGTTAATGAGCTCCTCCCGATCCTTGGCCATGGCGGCCAGCGCCACTTCAACACCTTCCTCACCGACTTTCTGGGCGATGCGCTTGGTCCCTTTGCCATAGAGGCTGGCGGTGTAGCTGGTGGCCGGATCAGCCCCTTTGCGGGCGGCCAGCACCTGCTCCAGCTCTGCTAGAAAACCGAGGGGCGGCAGCGGGTGACCATGGAAGCAGGAGGTTGTCCCTTTGTGGCAGGTGGGGCCGACGGGGTTGGCGGCAATCAGCAGAGAGTCCTGATCGCAGTCGGTGCTGATGGCCACAAGGTTAAGCACATTGCCCGAGCTTTCACCCTTGGTCCAGAGCCGCTGTTTGCTGCGGCTAAAGAAGGTGACCTGGCAGGTAGCCAGGGTTTTTTCCAGCGCCTCGCGGGTCATAAAGCCCTGCATCAGCACCTCGCCGCTGGCGGCGTGCTGGACGATGGCGGGGATCATGCCATCGCATTTTTCCCAGTCGAGCCGCTCGGCAAGGGGGCGCGCGCTGGCGGTTGTTTGTGTGTTATCTGAGAAGTTATTCACGGATGGCGACTCCTTCGGTTTTCAGCCAGCGTTTCAATTCGGGAATGGGGATAAGGCCCTTGTGGAACACAGAGGCGGCCAGCGCCCCGTCCACATCGGCGAGGGTAAAGGCATCGCGAAAGTGCGCCATGGCCCCGGCGCCGCCGGAGGCGATCAGCGGTACCTTGCAGACGCTGCGAACCAGCTTGAGCTGGTCGAGATCATAACCCTGGCGCATGCCGTCCTGATTCATCACGTTCAGCACGATTTCGCCCGCGCCGCGCTTTTGCACCTCCTGCACCCAATCGAGGGTGTGCCAGGCTGTGGTGCGGGTGCGGCTCTCGTCACCGGTAAACTGTTTGACCTGATAGTGGCCCGTGTCGGCGTCGAAGTAGGAGTCAATGCCCACCACCACGCACTGCACGCCAAAGCGCTCGGCCAGTCGGCTGATGAGGGTTGGGTCGGCCAGCGCCGGAGAGTTGATGGAGACCTTGTCGGCGCCAAATTCGAGGATCTGGCGGGCATCCTCGACACTTTTGATGCCACCGGCGACGCAGAAGGGGATATCGATCACCTCCGCCACCCGGCTCACCCAGCTCTTGTCCACTACCCGGGCATCGCTGGAGGCGGTGATGTCATAGAACACCAGCTCGTCAGCGCCCTCTTCGGCGTAGCGGCGCGCCAGCTCGACTATGCCGCCCATCACCTCGTGGTTGCGAAACTGCACCCCTTTGACCACCACGCCATCTTTCACGTCGAGGCAGGGGATAATGCGTCTTGCCAGCATCAGTTGCCTCCTCTGGTATCAGCAGCGGGGGCTTGCCAGCAGGCGATGGCGTCACCTACCGAGAACTTGCCCTCCAGCAGGGCGCGGCCAAGGATGATCCCCTTGACGCCGGAACCCTTGAGTGCCTCGATATCCGCGATGCCGCCAATGCCGCCGGAGGCCTGAAAGGCGACGCTTGGGTAGCGGGCGCAGAGATCCCGATAGAGCTCGACGTTGGTGCCAGCCAGGGTGCCGTCACGGCTGATGTCGGTGCAGAGCACATGCTTGAGCCCGGCGGGAAGGAAGCGCTCGATCAGTGCCTCGATGGTTACGCCGCTGTTCTCCTGCCAGCCTGCTACCGCGATATGGCGATTGCCCTGCTCATCGATATTGACGTCCAGCGCCAGCACGATCTGATCGGGGCCGTATTTCTCCATCCAGCTGGCTACCAGAGCCGGGGATTTGACGGCGGTGGAGCCAATCACCACCCGGCTGGCGCCGGCGGCCAGCAGATCCGCCACATCCTGTTCGGTGCGCACGCCGCCGCCAACTTGCACCGGCGCTTCGGTGGCTGACAGCAGTTGGGTCAGCAGGGGCAGCTGGCGCGCCTTGGCATCCTTGGCACCGTCCAGATCCACCAGATGGAGCTGCACCGCCCCCTGGGAGACATATTCATCGAAGCGGGCCTGCGGGCTGCTGCTGTATTCGGTCTTCTGGTCGTAGTCCCCCTGATAGAGGCGAACTACCTGACCGTTGATAAGGTCAATTGCGGGAATGATCATGCTAGTCACAGCTCCAGAAAATTTTGCAGCAAACGGGCACCGGCTGCGCCTGAGCGCTCCGGGTGGAATTGGGCGCCGAAGAAGTTGCTGTGCTCTGCAACCCCACCGACGATGGCGGTAAACGGCTGGCCGTAGTCGCAGGTCGCCAGCGTCGCTTCGGTCACCTCCAGCGCATAGGAGTGCACGAAGTAGAAGTAGCTGCCGCTCGGGACCCCCTTGAGCAGAGGATGGGTCTCGTCATGCTCAATCTGGTTCCAGCCCATATGGGGTAGCCGCAGATTACCGACCTCCATCAGCCGGATCTTGCCCGGCACTATGCCAAGGCAGTCGATAAGCTGCTCTGACGAGTCATCCGTACCCATGCTCTCTTCGGAGGCCTCAGCGAGCATCTGCATACCGAGGCAAAAGCCCAGCAGCGGCTGCTTGGCGGCGCGAATAAGGGGCACCAGTCCGCGCTCGTTGAGGTTTTTCATGGCGGCCACCGCGGTGCCGACACCGGGCAGGATCAGCTTGTCCGCCTGCTCGATATCGGCTGCCAGGCTGGAGACCAGCGGCTGCACATCAAGGCGTTCGAACGCCATTCTGACCGAGGCCAGATTCGCGCAGCCGGTATCGATAATGACCAGCTTCTGCTTGCTCACATCCATCACAGCACTCCCTTGCTGGAGGGAAGCTCGCTCCCTTCCACCCGAATGGCCTGACGCAGGGCGCGGCCAAAGCCTTTGAACAGCGCCTCCACCTGATGGTGGGTGTTGCCGCTGCCCACCTTCATTTGCAGGGTGATGGCCATGGCGTCCGACAGCGAGCGGAAGAAGTGGGGCACCATCTCGGTGGCCATCTCGCCCACGTTGTCACGGCCAAAGCCGCTCGGGCAGTCAAACACGAAGTAGGGGCGACCGCTCAAGTCCAGCGCTGTGCTCACCTCCTGCTCGGTCAGCGGGCGCGCATCGATCACCGCTTGCACCTCATCCATCGCCAGCACAAAGCCGAAACGGCCGATACCGCGCTTGTTGCCAAGGGCTTGACGCAGCGCCTGACCCAGCGCCAGCCCCACATCCTCTACCGTGTGGTGATCGTCGATATGCAGATCGCCGCTGACGTTCAGCTTGAGCTGGAAACCGGCGTGGGTGGCAATTTGATCCAGCATGTGATCAAAGAAGCCGATGCCGGTGGCGATCTGGTTGCCGCCGCTCTTGTCCAAATCCACCGCAACCTGAATGCAGGTCTCCTTGGTGTTGCGCTCCACCGAGGCAGTGCGGCCCTTGGACAACAGCTGATCACGGATGGCGAGCCAGTTGTGATCCTGCGGGTGGTAGCGAATACCGCCAATGCCCATATTCTCGGCGAGTTGCAGATCGGTCTGGCGATCGCCAATCACGAAGGAGTTGGCAAAGTCGATGCGACCGGAGGCGAGATACTCCTTCACCAGCCCGAGGTGGGGCTTGCGGCAGCTGCAGCCGTCGGTGGGGAAGTGGGGGCAGATCAGCACCTGCTCCCACTTCACCCCTTGCGATTCAAAGAGGTGCATCATCAGGTCGTGGGGTGGCTGGAAGTTCTCCAGCGGCAGGCTGGCGGTGCCCAGCCCATCCTGATTGGTCACCATCACCAGCACGTAGCCTGCGGCCTGCAACTCGCGCAGCACCGGAATGACCATGGGCTCGAAGCGCAGTTTGGCGAGGCTATCTACCTGCTTGTCGGTCACCGGCTCTTCAATCAGGGTGCCGTCGCGGTCGATAAACAAAAACGGGGTCTTCATCGCTACATCCTTGTCTTACAAAGTGGGAGAGGGCAGATCACGCAATACCGCCAGCACGGCATCCATCTCGCCCTGATAGCCGACGGTGACGCGAATGCTGTTATCCAAGCCGGGTTTGGTCGAGAAATCCCGCAGTATGATGCCAGCGGCCTTCATGGCGGCAAAGACGGCGGCGCCATCAACAAAGCGCACCAGCACGAAGTTGCCCTTGTCCTCGAATACTTCATTCACGCAGGCAAGCGTTGCCAGCTCTGCCTTGAAGGCGGCTTTTTGCTTGTTGAGCTCTATCACTCGCTCCTGCATCAACTCCAGCCCCATGGGGGAGAGGGCCTGCGCCGCGATCTGGGCGATGGGCTCGGGGATGGGGTAGGGGGCGATCACCTTGGCCAGCATGGCGATCACCTCGGGGCTTGCCAGCGTAAAGCCGCAGCGGATCCCCGCCAGGGCAAAAGCCTTGGAGAGGGTGCGGGTCACCACCAGATTGGGGAAGCGGGCCAGCAGGTCCACTACGGACGCCTCGGGGCAGAACTCGATATAGGCCTCGTCCACCACCACGATGGCGCGATCTCGCGCCTTCTCCAGCAGGGCAATAAGTCCATCGCGACCCACCAGATCCCCGGTGGGGTTGTTGGGGGAGCAGAGAAACACCAGTTTCACGTCACTGAGGCGATCGGCGATGGCGGGCCAGTCCGGCTGGCGGCTGGCGGTGAGCGGCTGTTCGACGATGCCGACGCCACAGGTCTCGGCGCTGATGGCGTACATGCCGTAGGTGGGCGGACAGATGAGGATCTGATCTTCACCCGCTTCGCAGAAGGTGCGAATAAGCAGCTCGATGGCCTCGTCGGCGCCGCGGCTCACCAGCACCTGATCGGGATTGACCCCGGCGTAGGCGGCATAGCCGTTCACCACCTCGGCCGGTTGGCACTCGGGGTAGCGGTTGAGGCGGCTCCCCTCGATGGTGAAGGGATAGGCCTGCGGTGCCTCGTTGGCGTTGAGCCAGACGTGGCCCTTGCCGCCGATGCGGCGGGCCGATTGATAAGGGGTGAGGGCCCGCACCACGCGGCGCGCCAGATTGGCAATGCTCATGACAAATCCTTCTGCTGTGCTGCTGGTTGGGGCGCGGCGGCCAGGGCGTTCAATCTCAGCGTCACGGCATTTTTGTGGCCATCGAGCCCTTCGGCCTGGGCGATGCGCTCGACGATAGGGCCAAGGCCGCGAATACCTTCGGCGCTCAGCTCCTGCACCGTGTAGCGGCGCTGATAATCCGCAAGGCCAAGGCTGGAGCAGGTACGGGCATAGCCATAAGTTGGCAGGGTGTGATTGGTGCCGCTGGCGTAATCGCCGACTGATTCCGGTGTCCATGCTCCCAGGAAGATGGAACCGGCGTTCTCGAGTTTATCCAGCAGATCGCGCGGGGCTCGGGTCTGCACAATCAGGTGCTCCGGCGCGTACGCGTTGGAGATGGCACAGGCCTCGGCCAGATCATCGCAGAGGATCACCAGACTGCTGCCGAGCGCCTGGGCGGCGATATCCCGGCGGCTCAACTTGGCCAGCTGGCTCTTGATTTCCCCTGCGATGGCATCGGCCAGCAGTGGCGAAGTGGTGACCAGCACCACCTGACTGTCGGGGCCATGCTCGGCCTGGGAGAGCAGATCCGCCGCCACGAAGGCGGGGTTGGCGCTCTCGTCGGCAATCACCAGCACCTCGGAGGGGCCGGCGGGCATGTCGATGGCGGCGCCGCGCCAGTCGCGGGATACCTGCCCCTTGGCTTCGGTCACATAGGCGTTGCCCGGGCCGAAGATCTTGTCCACCTTGGGAATGCTCTCGGTGCCGTAAGCCATGGCGGCGATGGCCTGGGCGCCGCCGATGGCGAACACCTTCTCGACGCCGCAGGCGCGGGCGGTAAACAGGATCTCGTCGCTGGCCGGAGACGGGGTGCAGAGCACCACTTCACGGCAACCTGCGATAGCCGCCGGAATAGCCAGCATCATCACGGTGGAGGGGAGCGGCGCGCTGCCACCCGGCACATAGAGGCCGACCCGGCTGATGGGCTGGGTACGCAGCTCGCACACCACCCCGGGCTGGGTTTCCACCCGTACCACAGGCTGCACTTGGGCGGCGTGGAAGGTGCGAATATTGGCAATCGCCGCTTCGATGGCGCTTTTGATGTCGTCATCCAGCCGCGCGCAGGCAGCTTCAATCTCATCTTCGCTGACGCGCAACCGCTCACGGGGGGCGCGCTCGAAGCGCAGGCTGAGCTCGCGCAGGGCCTCATCGCCACGGCTGCGTACCGCTGCGATGATCTCTTTGACCACGGCGCCGATATCGGCCTCGTCATTGAGGGCCGGTCGGGTCAGCACGTCGGCCTGCTGGGCGGGGGAGAGGGTCTTCCAGATCAGGGTCTGCATGATATCCCTTCCTTATTCCATCATTTTTTCGATGGGCAGCACCAGAATGGAGCTGGCACCGAGGGCCTTGAGCTGCTCCATGGTCTCCCAGAACAGGGTCTCGCTGGAGACGACGTGCAGGGCCACCTGATTGGTGTCACCGGCCAGTTGCATGATGGTGGGGCGCTCGGCACCCGGCAGCAGATCGGTGATGGCATCGAGCTTGTCTTTGGGGGCGTGCAGCATGATGTACTTGCTCTCGCGGGCCTGCTGCATCCCCTGAATGCGGGGCAGCAGTTTGTCGATGAGCTTCTGCTTGGCATCGGACAAGGGGTTGGGGGCCTGAACCAGCACCGCCTTGGAGCGGTAGATCACCTCCACCTCTTTCAGGCCGTTAGCCTCCAGCGTTGCGCCAGTGGAAACCAGATCGCAGATGGCATCGGCCAGACCCGCACGGGGTGCCACTTCCACCGAGCCGCCCAGCATCACGCTCTTGAAGCCGAGCCCCTTTTCGTCAAAGAAGCGCTTGAGCAGCCCAGGGTAGGAGGTGGCGATGCGCTTGCCGGCAAGGCTCGCAGGCCCTGTGTAGTTCACATCTTCCGGCACCGCCAGCGAAAGGCGGCAGCCACCAAAGTCCAGCTGCTTGAGGGTTTTGACCTCGAAGGGCAGGCCTTGGGAGGCACGAATAAGCTGCACCTCTTCCAGCACGTTTTCGCCGATGATGCCAAGGTCGACCACCCCTTCCATCACCAGACCCGGGATGTCGTCATCACGCACCCGCAGGATATCGATGGGCATGTTTTCGACATGGGCGATAAGGCGCTGCTCGCGCAGGTTGATCTTGAGGCCACAGCTCTTGAACAGGGCCTGGGAGTCCTGGCTCAGACGACCGGACTTTTGCATGGCGATACGCAGGCGTTGTGTTTCCATTGCTCGATTTCCTTCTAGTCAAAAACGAAAAAACCCTCGGAAGTGGGTGCTTCCGAGGGTTTATGAATCTTGCGGTCCTTTTGGAAGTCACCAGTAACGTGTCTTCCAGCAGTCAACCTCCTGAAAGACTATTCGGGATGATGATGGTGGTGATGAGTCTTCAGGGTGGTGAACTTCATGTAATCAATCCTTTACAAAATAAGATGTCGTAATTGACGCCTGATTTAAACTACCTGCCTTGACAGAAAATGCAACCCGAAATTGTGATTTGATCGATTAAAGTGGCGAAAACGGTTTTCTGGTCGATAACTAGACAATAACCCCTGCAGGAGTCGCCATCATGCCCAGCCAGGACCTGTTGTTCCCCATTTTGCCCCGGGCGCCTGCCGCGCCCGGCAGCGAAGAGATCAAGCGGGAAGTGAACCAGATCAGCAAAAAGCACCAGCTGCGCAAGACCAGCACTGATAACAGTGACTCCCAGAAGCGCCAGCAGGCGTATAACACGCCCGCCAAACGTGATCAGCCCAAGGCGGAGGAAGGCGATCACAAGCCGGATCCCGAGCATCAGATCGATCTGTTCGTCTAGGCAGATTATCTGTCCCGCTTTTGCCGCGCTTTTGGCATAATGGCCGCTTTTGCTGCGGGACGCCCTTTTGACCATCCAGACCCTGTTCAAGCCAGATGGCCCTCTGGCCAGCCATATCGACGGTTTCAAAGCCCGCGCTCCCCAACTGGAGATGGCCGAAGCGGTCGCGCGCGCCATCAAAAGTGGTGGCCGTCTGCTGGTGGAGGCGGGGACTGGTACCGGCAAGACTTACGGCTATCTGGTGCCAGCGCTGGAATCCGGCAAACGGGTGGTGATCAGCACCGGCTCCAAGAACCTGCAGGAGCAGCTCTTCTATCGGGATCTCCCGACCATCACAGGAGCGCTCTCCTACACCCCGCCGGTGGCCTTGCTCAAGGGGCGCAGCAACTATCTCTGCATCGAGCGGATGAACCGGCTCTTGAGCGAATCCCATCTGCAAAAGCCTGAGATCCTGAACGATCTGGTGAAGGTCAAATCCTGGTCTACCGCCACCGATAACGGCGATGTGGGGGATATTCCGGGATTGCAGGAGAACGCCGAGATCCTCGCCCACGTCACCAGCACCAACGACAACTGCCTCGGTCGCGACTGCCCCTATTACGACGATTGCCATCTGGTGGTGGCCCGACGCCGCGCCATGGATGCCCAGGTGGTGGTTATCAACCACCACCTCTTCTTCGCCGATATGGCGGTGAAAGACACCGGATTTGGTGAGTTGGTGCCCGAAGCGCAAGTCTATGTCTTTGACGAGGCGCACCAGCTGCCGGAGATCGCCACCAACTACTTCGGCAAGTCGGTGGGTAGCCGAACGATTCAGGATCTGGCGCAGGATATCCAGCTGGCCTATCGGGCAGAGGCCCACGACATGGCCCAGCTCGGCAAGGCGGCGGACCGGCTCGCTATCGCCAGTCAGGACTTGCGTCTCGCCTTCGGGGTGGATGGCGGTCGCGGCAATACCCGCGACATGCTGCGCCAACCACTCTGGGGTCAGGCCTTGGCTCGTCTTAACGACGCCATCGGGCTCTGCTACGAGGTACTGAAACTGGCGCTCGGGCGGGGTGAGCAGCTGGATCATGCCTTCGAACGTATAAGCGAGCTGCGTACCCGCCTGGGGGAGGTGCTGGCGGTTAACCAGACCGGTTTCTCCTACTGGTATGACTGCTCGCGGCTGCACTTTACCCTTAATCTGACGCCGCTCTCGGTGGCCGAGCGATTCAGTGCCGAGGTGCAAAGACCGGAAGTGGCCTGGGTCTTCACCTCCGCCACCCTGACGGTGGATATGCGTTTTGATCACTTCAAGGCCGAGCTGGGGCTGGCGGGCAGTGCTGAGCTTATTCTCGACAGCCCGTTCGACTATGGCGAGCAGGCGCGGCTCTGTGTGCCCCGTTATCTGCCGGAGCCCAATGCCTTTGGCCGTGGCGAGCAGCTGGCCAATCTGATGATCCCGCTGATCAACAAGACGCCGGGTGGCTGTTTCTTCCTCTGCACCAGCCATCAGGTGATGCGTCAGGTAGCCGAGGTGCTGCGCCGGGAGATTGGCCGCACCGTCTTGTTGCAGGGGGAGGACAACAAGCAGCGGTTGCTCAAGGAGTTTGTCGAGAATGGCCGCGCCGTGCTGGTGGCAACTAGCAGCTTCTGGGAGGGGATCGACGTGCGAGGGGCGGCGTTGTCGTGTGTTATCATCGACAAGCTGCCGTTTGCCAGCCCCGATGATCCGCTGCTCAAGGCGCGGGTGGATGATTGCAAGCTCAAGGGGGGGGATCCCTTCGCCGAGCTGCAGTTGCCCAAGGCGGTGATTGCCCTTAAGCAGGGGGTGGGGCGGCTTATTCGTGATCGCAGTGATCACGGGGTGCTGGTGATCTGTGATCCACGCATGGTCAACAAACCTTACGGTGCCACCTTTATCAAGAGTCTGCCCGCCATCCCTCGCACCCGGGAGTTGGGAACGCTGGGGAGTTTTTTCGATCGCACTGAACGCGGTGAATAAGTGTGCCGCCAGATAACAGATTTGAACAACGGGTGAGCATATCTCGCTTGCCGGTTATGTAATTGACTGATTTTATAGAGATTGGAAAGCATGAATGAGTTGAAGATCCTGGCCGTAGATACCGCCACCGAAGCCTGCTCCGCCGCCTTGCTGGTGGGTGACAAGCTGTTCTCCCGCTGGGAGGAGGCGCCACGGGATCACACCCGAAAAATCCTGCCCATGGTTCAGGCTGTGTTAGAGGATGCCGGGATAAGTTTGAGTGACCTCGATGCCATTGCGTTCGGTCGCGGCCCGGGCTCCTTTACTGGCGTGCGGATCGGCATCAGTGTGGCGCAAGGTCTGGCGTTTGGTGCGGGTGTGCCGCTGATCGGCATCTCGACCCTGGCCGCCATGGCGCAAGGCGCCTATCGACTGGATGGCGCCCAGCAGGTGCTGACCGCTATCGATGCGCGGATGAACGAGGTCTATTTCGGCCGTTATGAGCTCATTGATGGCCGCATGCAACTGGTGGGTGACGAGGTGGTGAGCGAGCCCGCGGCGCTGGTTGACGTCCGTGGCAAGCTGGCGGGCCCTGTGACCTGCGTCGGCACCGGTTTTGAAACCTATGGCGAGACCCTGAGTGGTCTGGCCGATGAGCTGGCGGTGAGCCAGGTGCGTTTCCCGGCGGCAGAAGACATGTTGCCGCTGGCCCGCGCCGCCTGGCTGGCGGGGGAGGCGGTGCCGGTTGAACAAGCAACTCCGGTCTATTTGCGTGACAAGGTGACCTGGAAAAAACTGCCGGGTCGCGAATAAGGGCAGGAGCACTGACAGCATGTCGCTCTTGCCGCTCATCAGCTGCAACACAAGCGGATGGCCCGACGGGCCACGCTGGCAACAGGAGAGTGACATGATGCGTAATACCAGAAGCGACATGATGAAACGCGGGATGGTGGTCGGGGCGCTGGCTCTGCTGCTCGGGGCCTGCAGCTCGGTCCCCAAAGAGCTGGCCTATGAGCCAGAAAACCAACTGGTGGCCTATCAGCCCGCCCTTGGCGGAATGGAGGGCAAACCGGCCCGCTGGAGCGGCGTTATCTCGGCGGTGCACAACAAGGCGGATCAGAGCGTCATTGAAGTGGTCTACTTGCCGCTCAAGTCCAACGGTGTGCCGGAGCAGACCGAGCAGAGCCCGGGTCGCTTTCTGGCCATCATGAAGGGATTTGTCGACCCGACCCTCTACGCCAAGGGGCGTAGCCTGACAGTGCTTGGCACCATAGGCAAACCGGTTGATAGCCAGATTGGCGAGCACAAGTACCGCTTTTCGGTGCTCAATGTGACGGGCAGCAAGCTGTGGCCGCCAGTCAAGGAGGTGGAGGTGCGCTATATGGACCCCTACTTCTACGACCCCTTCTATGATCCCTTCTGGCCGAGACGGCCGCTGCGTCGCTAAGGCTTGCCATGATCAACAGCATCAAAAGCACTCTGCACGAACGTCTGCTCACCTTGGCTGATGGTCGGCAGGTGGCCCTGCTTGAGAATCAACTCGCGGATCAGGCTCAGCAGGGCAAACCCCTACTGATTGCCCTGCACGGCTGGCTCGACAACAGTGCCAGCTTCTTGCCGCTGGCGCCCCATCTGGGGGATTTTCACCTCATCTGTGTCGATCTGCCGGGACATGGTCACTCCGATCACAAAACCACCCCTTATGTCTTTGTCGACTGGCTGGACGATCTCTACCAGATCGTGCAGGCGGCGGGCTGGTCGCGTTTCACCCTGCTCGGTCACTCCCTCGGGGCGCTGATCGCCTCCGCCTATGCCGGGGTGTTCCCCGAACAGGTGGAGCGGTTGATCATGCTGGAGGGGCTGGGGCCGCTGAGCCAGCCCGATGAGGAGGTACCTGCCCAGCTGCGACGTGCGATTTTAAACCGCAGTCGCACCCGGGAGCGCAGTGCCAACGGCTTTGCCTCCATCGATGAAGCCGTGGCTGCTCGTTGCAAAGTGGCGAATATCACGCCGCAGTCGGCGCGTCTTATCTGTGAGCGGCAGCTTGAGATGAGGGCAGGGCGCTGGCACTGGCGCAGCGACCCCCGCTTGCGGGATCTTTCGCCCCTTAGAATGAGCGAAGGGCAGGCCCGGGAATTGATGGCGGCTATCCGCTGTCCTGTGCTGTTGATTCAGGGGGAGCAGGGCTTTGCTGCGCTGGAAGCCCAATGGCAGGCCCGTCAGGAAGCCTTCCAGCAGATCGAGCGGGTCATATTGGGTGGAAACCACCATTTTCATATGGAAAATTCGGTTGATACGGCCGTTTGTATCGTAAAGTTTTGTCAAGTTCGGTAGAATCGCCAGCTTTCAATAATTCCAGGTTTGTTTTCTCCCTCACATTTTTCTGTTGTTAATTTGCTGTTAATTGATGTTGCGCTGTGTAAATATGTGCGGCATTAGAGCATCAGCTTAAAACAACCGATTAAAATGGATGTGAACCGGGACGGAGGCAACACAGTGAGCGCACAGGTGCTAGTTATGCAGGAGAAGTTTGTGGAAAAAGTCTGGCTGAAACGTTATCCGGAAGGGGTCCCCGCCGAGATCAATCCAGACCAATACAGCTCCCTGGTCGAGATGTTCGAATCCTCGGTGACCCAGTTTGCCGATCAGCCCGCCTTCGTCAACATGGGCCAAACCATCACCTACCGCCGGCTGGAAGAGCAGTCCCGCGCCTTTGCTGCCTACCTGCAAAACGAGCTGAAGCTGGAGAAAGGGGATCGGGTTGCGGTGATGATGCCTAACCTGCTGCAATATCCCATCGCCGTGTTCGGCATCCTGCGCGCCGGCATGATAGTGGTCAACGTCAACCCGCTCTATACCCCGCGTGAGCTGGAGCACCAGCTCAAAGACTCCGGTGCCAAGGCCATCGTTATCGTCTCCAACTTTGCCCACACCCTGGAGAAGGTGGTCTACGACACCCCGATCAAGCACGTTATTCTGACCCGGATGGGGGACAACCTGGGGCTGGCCAAGGGCACCCTGGTCAACTTCGTGGTCAAGTACGTCAAGAAGCTGGTGCCGAAATACAATCTGCCCCACGCCACCACCATGCGTCAGGCCCTCTCCAAGGGGCGTTTCCTGCAGTACATCAAGCCGGAGATCACCAACGACGATCTCGCCTTCCTGCAGTACACCGGTGGCACCACCGGCCTCTCCAAAGGGGCCATGCTGACTCATCGCAATATGATTGCCAACGTCGAGCAATGCCTCGGCGTCTACGGCCCCATGCTGGAGCGTGGCAAGGAGTTCGTGGTCACTGCGCTGCCGCTCTACCACGTCTTTGCCCTGACCGTGAACTGCCTGCTCTTTATGCGTATCGGCGGTTACAACCTGCTGATCAGCAACCCGCGCGACATCCCGGGTTTTGTCAAAGAGATCAAGAAGTATCCCTTCACCTGCATTACCGGGGTTAACACCCTGTTCAATGCGCTGGTCAACAACGAAGAGTTTCAGGGGATCGCCTTTGACAAGCTCAAGCTCACCATCGGCGGCGGCATGGCGGTGCAGCGAGCGGTCGCGGAGAAGTGGAAGACGCTGACCGATACCCCGCTGCTGGAAGGCTATGGCCTGACTGAGTGTTCGCCACTGGTGAGCGTCTGCCCCTACGATCTGACCGATTACAACGGTTCCATCGGTCTGCCGGTCTGCTCTACCGAGATCCGTCTGGTAGATGACAACGGTCAGGTGATCCACGCCCTCGGCACCCCCGGCGAAATGCAGGTGCGCGGCCCGCAGGTGATGGTGGGCTACTGGCAGCGCCCAGAGGCCACTGCCGAAGTGATGCAGGATGGCTGGCTCTGTACCGGTGATATCGCGGTGTGCGACGAGCAGGGCTTCTTCAAGATCGTTGACCGCAAGAAGGACATGATCCTGGTCTCCGGTTTCAACGTCTATCCGAACGAGATCGAAGATGTCGTTGCCCTGCACCCGAAAGTGCTGGAAGTGGCCGCCGTGGGTGTGCCGCACAAGGTCTCCGGTGAGCTGGTGAAGATCTTTGTGGTCAAGAAAGATGCAAAATTGCATGAGGACGAGATTATTGCCCACTGCCGCAAACATCTGACTGCCTATAAGGTGCCGAAACTGGTAGAATTTCGTGACGAACTTCCCAAGACCAATGTGGGCAAGATCCTGCGCCGCGTACTGCGCGACGAGGAGATTGCCAAGCAATAACCGGACTGCGGCTGCAGAAGCCTCTGCAAACCAGCACCGTCGTTATGCAAAACCGTGGGTCATCCCACGGTTTTTTCTTTTTGGCCCTGATCAACCGCGCAGGCACAGATGCACTATCAACTTATCACTCAGCAAGACGAACTTGAGCAGTATCTCGCTTCTCTGGCCGACGTTCCCCTGGCTATCGATACTGAATTCGTTCGCACCCGTACCTACTACCCCCAGCTTGGCCTGTTCCAGATCTATGACGGCGAGCATCTGGCGCTGCTGGATCCGCTGACCCTGGATCTCTCCACCCTCTGGCAGCGACTGGGCAGGGAAGGGCAGATCGCCATCCTGCACGCCTCTGGCGAAGATCTGGAGCTTATCCAGCATCAGGCTGGCCACCTGCCCAACCAGATGCACGATACCCAGCTGGCTACCGCCTTTCTCGGTTACGGCGTCTCGGTCGGCTTTGGTGCGCTGGTGAATGAATTCCTCGGGGTCGAGCTGGAAAAAGATCAGGCGCGAACCGATTGGCTGGCCCGCCCGCTTACGCCACGTCAACTCGAATACGCGGCGGCGGATGTCTTCTACCTGATGCCGCTCTACGAGAAAGTGATGGCCAAACTACGGGAAAGCGGCAAGTTTGCCTGGTTCGAGCAGGAGTGCCAAAATCACTCCGCCCGCAAGACCCAGGGCAGCGATCCCCGTCAGGCATATCTTGACATCGTCAATGCCTGGCAACTGGGTCGCCGCGAGCTCGCCATTCTGCGCGAGCTGGCCGCCTGGCGCCAGCAAGAGGCGGTGCGCCGGGATCTGGCCCTTAACTTTGTGGTGAAAGAGCTGCATTTGTTCAAGGTGGCGGAGCGTCGTCCTGCCTCCCTGCGAGATCTCAACGAGCTCGGCCTCTCGCCCATCGAGATCAAGATCCACGGCAAGCGGATGCTCGATATCGTCGCCCGCGCCCAGCAGGGCGATCCTGACAGCTGGCCCGAGCCCATTCGTCGGCTGGTCGACTTCCCCCAGTACAAGGCCGAGCTCAAGCGCATCAAAGCCATGGTGGAAGAGAAGGCCAAGGCGAGCAATATTCCGCCCGAGCTGATTGCCAGCAAGAAGATCATTCACCAGTATTTCACCTGGAGCTGGCGGATGAACGATGAAGAGCGGGCCCGCAGCGACAAGCCGATGCTGCTGCAAGGGTGGCGTCATGAGCTGGTCGGTCACCTGCTGGCACAATAAGCCACCAGATGGTTGTACCGATAAATCAATCCTCACCCTCGGGTGAGGATTTTTATTTTCAGGGGGAATTTATGATTTAAAATGTCAGAATATCTTGCGGTCGCTTATCAAATAATTGTGGCTCAAGAACAAGAGATCGAAATAAACGAACTTATTTTTCGTGACTGTGTTGGCAATAAAAAGCTATATATTATTAATTGTCTTGTTGAACTTGATAGTGAAAATTCTTACAAGATAGATAGAGGTAAGTCCGCTACCAATAAGACTGCAAACATGCAGATAGGGTGATGCTTCAATAATTCCATTTCGCATGGCAGATGGGCATACTATAAAAATAGTCAACAAGAAGCACATGGGGATATTGATTGTATGCTGTCTATTTATTGCATTTCTATCATCTGGCCATATGAAAAAACCATATCTATATGCCATAACTAAAAAAATGGTGATCAACAATAGGTAGTATATTACTTGAGGCAGTACATAGGTTAGTAAGCTGCTGTAACTGACCTGAATGGGGACAAACTCAGCTCTATATATTATTTCAAATGCAATATTAACGAGTAGTATTATTATCCCATGAATGATTGTTGGGCGTTTGTAATCTCTGATTCTATATCTGGCTCGTGATTTCTTCAGGAAAAAAATAAATAACAATATGGCAATAGCTAAAGCAAGATACATTTTTGTTCCCAAGTTTGGATGGTCGAGCCAAATCATGGTGAATTATAAAGACTCGCTTGTACCTATAGCAATGAGGACTTCAGAAAAAAAGCAGCGACTAACACCGCTGCCTTTTTTGATCACCAGATAGGCTGGGTCAGGTAGGGGTTGCTTGCCTTCTCGCGGCCGAAGGTGGAGCTGGGGCCGTGGCCCGGGATAAAGACGATCTCGTCACCCAGCGGCAGCAGGGTCTCGGTGATCGACTTGATAAGCGTGCCGTGATCGCCACGGGGGAAGTCGGTGCGGCCTATGCTGCCGGCAAACAGCACATCGCCAACCCAGGCGAGTTTTTCGGCCTGACTCAGCAGCACGATATGGCCCGGGGTGTGGCCGGGGCAGAAGTAGACCTCCAGTTCGCACTGGCCAAGCTGCACCTTGTCACCCTGCTCAAGCCAGCGATCCGGCGTGAAGGCGGAGGTATGGGCGAAGCCGAACATCTGGCTCTGCTGGGGCAGCATGTCGAGCCAGAAGGCGTCCTCCTTGTGGGGACCGGTAATGGCGACGCCGTTTTTTTCACGCAGCTCGGCGGCAGCACCGACGTGATCCAGATGACCGTGGGTCAGCAGGATGTGGGTCAGGGTCAGGCCGCGTTTGGCGATGGCCGCCAGCAGTTTGTCCGCTTCGCCGCCCGGATCGATCAGGGCGGCCTGATGGGTTTCGTCACACCAGATGAGGGAGCAGTTCTGAGCGAACTGGGTGACCGGGATCACCTCGAATTTCAACATAGAGTTCCTCTCTTGGGATGGGTCAGCCGCGCAGCGCGCTGGCATGCTGCTCGGCGAAATAGTCGAGACAGGCCTGTTTATCACCGCGAAACACGATGCGCTCCTGCTTGTTGCCAAGCTGATAGAGATACATGGGGTCGTAGTAGCGGGTCAGCAGCAACGTGATCCAGGCCAGATGCAGCGCGGTATCACCGCTCTTTTCCTGCTCGGTGAGGGCGGTCTGCATCAGGGCATCCAGCTCGCGGTGGGCCAGATCGCCAAGACGGCGCTTGAGGCGGGCCAGCGCATCGGTGAGGTAGGCGGCAAACAGTGGCCAACCGGCTTCCTGGCCATACATGGCTTGATAGCGCAGCCAGAGATCGTGCACGTAATCTTCGCGGATCTGCTCGGCCCGATCGATTTGCGGAACATCTACCACCACCAGCGGTGCCTGACTCATGGCCTCATGGAGGGAGAGGGGCAGGCAGCAGCGGCCGATCAGGCGACTCTCATCTTCGACCACGAAGGCATGCTCGCCCTGATGGCGGCGCTTGAGCAGTTCGATGGCCATGTTGTTTTCAAAGTTGATGTTGCTGGGCTGGCCGCCGGGCAGCTGACCAAACGACGAGCCCCTGTGATGGGCGTGTCCTTCCAGATCGAGCGCCTGGGCCACATGGTCCAGCATATGGGTCTTGCCGGAGCCGGTCATGCCGGTCAGCACAGTCCAGCGGCACTCTGCAGAGGCCTTGTCCTGGGTGTCGATCAGGAAGCGGCGCAGCTCCTTGTAGCCACCGGCGACGCGGGGGCGAGTCACCCCGGCATCAGCCAGCCACTGTTGTACGGTTTGCGAGCGTAGGCCGCCGCGAAAGCAGTAGAGCAGGGCATCGGGCTGCTGGCGCAACTGCGCCAGCCAGCCTTCGAGTCGTTCGGCACGCACTGCTCCCCCCACCAGCTTGTGTCCAAGCTCAATGGCGGCGGCCTGACCCTGCTTCTTGAAGCAGGTCCCCACCTGGGCGCGCTCATCGTCTGTCATCAAGGGCAGGTTGGTCGAGCAGGGGAAGGCCCCCTCCTTGAACTCGATGGGGGCGCGCACATCAATCAACGGCACATCGCCTAAAAAAATCTGGGCGTAGTCCGTGGCCAGTGGCAATTCACTCATTGGACAATCTCGATAAAGCGGGAGCCCTCAAGGGGCTTGATCTGACCGATGGGCGAGAGTTCTAGGCCAGCTTCTTGCGCGATGGCGAGCAGCTCGGCTTCGCTCTCTTTACCCACGGCGACCAGCAGGCCGCCGCTGGTTTGCGGGTCGCACATGATGTTGCGGGTGCGATCGTCCATGGCATCCAGCTTGTGGCCGTAGGAGTCGTGGTTGCGCAGGGTACCGCCCGGAACGCAGCCCTCACTCAGGTAGTAATCCACCTCATCCAGCAGCGGCAGCGCCTTGAAGTCGAGGCGGGCACTGACATTGGATCCTTCACACATCTCCAGCAGATGGCCAGCCAGACCAAAACCGGTGACGTCGGTCATGGCGTGCACACCCGGCAGCTCGGCAAAGCGCTGGCCAATCTTGTTGAGGGTGCACATGGCGTTGGGGGCCAGCTGCTCGTGTTCAGGTTTGAGCTTGCCCTTCTTCTGGGCGGTGGTGAGGATACCGATACCAAGGGGCTTGGTCAGATAGAGGGTGTCACCCACCTTGGCGGTATCGTTCTGCTTGATGGCGTCAAGGGGCACGATACCGGTCACCGCGAGGCCGAAGATGGGCTCGGGGGCATCGATACTGTGGCCACCGGCCAGCGAAATCCCCGCTTCATGGCACACCTGACGGCCGCCGTCGATCACCTGCTGGGCCACTTCGGCGGGCAGGGTATTGATGGGCCAGCCGAGGATGGCGATGGCGACGATGGGCTTGCCGCCCATGGCATAGATATCGCTGATGGCGTTAGTGGCGGCGATGCGGCCAAAGGTGAAGGGGTCATCGACGATGGGCATGAAGAAGTCGGTGGTGGAGACAATGCCCTGACCGTTGCCGATATCGACCACGGCCGCGTCATCTTTGCTGCTGTTGCCAACGATCAGGGTCGGGTCGTTGAAGCCCGGGATCTGGCTCTTGAGGATGGTGTCGAGTACCTTGGGAGAGATTTTGCAGCCGCAGCCAGCGCCGTGGCTGTATTGGGTCAGACGAATGGAAGACATACTTACCCCTTTTATTTGCAAACAGAGCAGAGGCTCTGTGGAGCCGTCTTGGTCAATGGGCGGCCTTGTAGTGAGGAAGACAAGAAGCCGCAAATATGGGTGGCCTCGGTGCCAACAGGGGCAGCGATGACTGGCAGTTATGAAAGACCGCCAGGCCGGACGGGGAAGAAATGGGCGACAAGGTACGCCAGCGCAGCCCCGCCAAGGGCCACAGGACGGGGCATTATGCCACATTTGCCCCTTGGGGTTCGAACAGGAATTCACATAAACAGCAGGGAATTGCCCGCACTTGCCTGTCATCGGTCTGGATCCGGCGCTGGCTGATTGATTGCAGTACAGATGCAGCAAAAAGAACGCCAAAGAGACCAAAAGCACGCAACCGCCGATCTACAACAGGAGAGCTTAGTGTCCACCACATTTTTGGTTAACCACCCCATCACCACGGCGCAGTTTGCGGCGTTGTTGGCGCAGACCTCGCTGGGGGCGAGACGGCCGCTGGACCATCCGGACACCCTGCAGGGCATGCTGGATAACGCCAATTTGCTGATCACCGCTTGGCAGGGCGAGACCCTGGTCGGGGTGGCTCGCTCGGTGACCGATTTTCATTTTTGTTGCTACCTCTCGGATCTGGCGGTAGCTGAGTCAGTGCAGGGGCAGGGGATTGGCAAAGCCCTTATTCGCGAGACGTTTTTACAATTGCAGCCCGGCTGCAAGCTGATCCTGCTGGCCGCGCCGCAGGCGGTGGCGTACTACCCCAAGCTCGGATTTAGCCAGCACCCGAGCGCCTGGGTAATGAGCAGTCTGGATGAACTGGTACTGGATGAGTTGGCATAAGCCCGTCAACTCATCCAGACAGGGTGAGATTAGCTTATCCGGCTTGCTCCAGCACCGGCTGGCGAGCCTTGCCGAGCCGGCGCAGGCGACGTTGCAGTGGCCGCTCCAGCAGGTTGTAACTTAAAAAAGAGAGCCCGATCAGCACCGCCAGCATCAGCAAGGTTGCCACTACCCCCAGCAGCGGGTTGGTTTGGCCATACCACCACTCGGTGATCCCCGGCGCCAGATAGTGGATGAGCTCGCAGCCGGTGAGCAGCACCAGCGCATGGAGCAGGTAGATGGAGTAGGAGAGATCCCCCAGCCAGTTGGTGAAGGGGTTATCCAGGAGGCGCAGCAGCGAGCTTTGGCGATTGCCCTGGCAGGCGGCAATCCAGATCAGCAGCACGTAGGAGCCGATCAGCAGCAGGGTCAGTGGTGGCGTCATGGTGAACTGCATCAGCGTGAAGGGCAGCACAAAGGCGACCAGCAGCGGCAGATCATGCTTCATCATGGGCAAGCCTTTTGCGGCCTTGACCCTCGGCAGCAGCCAGAGGCCGAGCACAAATTCACTTACCCCGCGTCCCACCGCCAGCGCGCCGCTGGTGACATCCAGGGTGCCGCGACTGTGCACGATAAAGGCCAGCACCGTCAGCGCCAGCAGGGGGGCGAGATGGCTCCAGCGACTGCGGGTGACCGCGAGCGGAATCAGCAGCGGGAATAGCAGGTAGCTGATCCACTCTACGCTGAGCGACCAGGCGGCGAAGTTCCAGGTCAACCCGTGATCGGTTACCACCTGCAGCAGCAGAAAGGCGCTCGGCAGCGCTTCGGCTGGCGTGAAGGGCGAACCGAAAGGCGGCATCCCTTCCCACCCCCACATCTTGAACAAGGGGCCGGCGTAGAAGCCCACCCCGTGCTGCGCCTTGTAAAGCTCCCAGCCGACCAGCAGCAGCAGGGTCACCAGATAGAGAGGGTAGACACGGGTCAGCCGCAGCCAGAGAAAACGGCCATAGCTCACGGTGCGGGGCGTGCGGGTGAAGGCCTCGCCATAGACATGGGCCAGCACCACGCCGCTCAAAATAAAGAACAGGTCGACCCAGAGGTAGCCATTCTCGATGAGCTGGGTGTGGCCTGCGATCGACTCCATCCACTGGGGAAAGAGCAGCAAGCGGGCATGGAACAGCACCACCATCAGGGCAGCGATGCCCCGCAGCGGCGTTAACAGCGGCAATGATTGATTCATAACGGGATCCTTTGTGATGTTCAGCTTGGCCTGACATCGGTTTTTGTTGTTGTACCGTCCATCACTCCTGATGGGACGGTTGCCCCGGCTTGGCTGCTGCAGGCGGGATCACACTACGGAAAAGAGAGCCATACGGGTGTGATTTAAATCATAAATGTGCAGTTATTGTGCAAAGAAATTTAAACAGATAAAGACGTGGGACGCAGGCAGGGAAAGAGGAGGAGAGAGAACACCCATAAAGCAGAGAGGGTGGTCAACGGGGCGAGCGTCAGGCTTAGGCCTATAGGACGCGATGTAAAACAATCAGGCCCGCAAGGGGCCTGATTGATCACAAGGGGAGGGTGGTTGCCGATCAGCGGGCGCGTACCACCAGACCCTTGAGGTAGAAGCCTTCCGGATAGGCGGTACCGATGGGGTGATCAGACGCCTGGGAGAGCAGCTCCAGGATCTGGGCATCGCGACCGGCATCGAGCGCCGCATCGGCAACGATCTTCTGGAACAGGCTCTGCTCCATCAGGCCGGAGCAGGAGTAGGTCAAGAGCACGCCACCCGGTGCCAGCAGCTGGAACGCCAGCATGTTGATGTCCTTGTAGCCACGGCAGGCACCCAGCAGCTGCGCCTTGCTCTCGGCAAACTTGGGCGGATCCAGCACGATGACGTCGAACTTCTCGCCCTTTTCGCGGTATTCACGCAGCAGCTTGAAGACGTCGTGACGGACAAACTGGGTATTGCTGGTATCCAGCCCGTTCAGCTCGGCGTTCTGGCGGGCGATATCCAGCGCATTCTGGGAGAGATCGACGTTGACCACTTCCTTGGCGCCGCCCTTGAGGGCATAGACGCCAAATCCACCGGTGTAGCAGAAGCAGTTGAGCACCCGCTTGCCTTCGGTGTACTTGGCTGCAGCCTGACGGTTGTCCCGTTGATCCAGATAGAAGCCGGTTTTGTGGCCGTTGCGAATATCCACCAGGATCTTGACGCCACCGTTCTCTTCGATGACCACCGGCTCGTTCGGGGTCTCGCCATAGATGACGCCGGTGCGCTCTTTCAGCCCTTCCTTCTTGCGTACCGCCACGTCGGAGCGCTCATAGATGCTGCACTCGGGGTAGAGGGTACGCAGTGCCTGCTTTATCAGCTCGCGCTGGAACTCGGCACCGGCAGAGAGAATTTGGCACACCAGAAAATCGGCATAACGGTCGATGGTCAGACCTGGCAGGCCGTCGGATTCGGCGGCGCAGAGGCGATAGCCGGTGAGGCCCTGACGCTTGATCAGCGGATCGCGAGACTCCTGCGCGTATTTGAGACGACGGATAAAGAAGTCGAGATCGACGGTCTCATCCTTGTCGAAGGTCCAGACCCGGGCACGGATCTGGGAGCTGCCTGACCAGGCGCCACGGGCGAGCCACTTGCCATCGTTGGCATAGATCTCGACGGTATCGCCGTCAATGGGGTTACCCTGAACCCGCTCAATCCCCTTGGAGAAGATCCAGGGGTGGCGACGCAGCAGGGATTTTTCGCGGCCTTTGACGAGATAGATGGAAGCGCTCATGGATGTTTGCCGATGGTAGAAAGAAAAGGGGCCACATTCTATGTGTAATAGGGCGGCTAAGCCAGCCTTTGCTGGTATATGGCGGAGTGACGAATTGTACGTCTGGACAACGACCGAGTGTTGCATATGCAGGATTTGCAGAATCTCAATGTTGGCGTTTCACGCTGCTTATCTTATATGCCACAGCTGGTTATGCTTGTTTTGTGTTCAATACTGGTTGTCATGTGCGCAAAATGTAGTCATTAAAGCGTTTTAACCTTACTTTATAGTGATTTTCGCTAAAGAGTCATTTGATGATGTCGATAGTGGGGAAGACCATTTTGAATCTTTCCTGTATCGAGCTGTCCATGTCCCTCTCCATCGCTACCAATATTTCTGCCGTTAATGCTTCTCGCCATCTTGGTCAATCATCCAACACGCTGGATTCGGTATATCGACGACTCTCATCCGGCTTGCGCATCAACAGTGCCACCGATGATGCAGCCGGCTTGCAGATCAGTAATCGCCTCACCAGTGAAGTGAACGGGGTCAACACCGCTATTCGCAACGCCAACGATGGGATCTCGGTGATCAACGTCGCCGATGGTGCGCTTGATGAGTCGATGAACCTGATGCAGCGGATGCGCACCTTGGCGCTGCAGTCGGGAAGCGGTGCCAATACGGCAGAGGATCGTGTTGCTCTTAATGCCGAATTCAAGCAATTGCAGTTGGAGATGGACCGGATTGCCACAGGCACCCGGTTTGCCGGGCAGGATCTGCTGGCGGGGAGTTACAAAGGCATCTTCTCGGTTGGTGCCTATGCAGGGCAGAATACCGTCATTACCGATCTCAATGCCCAGACCAAAAATCTGGGGGAGATGGAGTGGCAAGCGCGCAGTCCGGCAGGTAGCAAACCGGGGGCATATGAGATTGCAGATCTCAAGCTGTCATCTCAGCCGGTCACCCTCAATGGCGTGACCTTTGACAAGGACTATTCCACCCTGGAAGCGTTCGTGGCAGATATCAACGGGACTACTTTCCCCAATAATCAGGGGCCGGTAAAAGCGCAACAACTGCCATTTTCAGTCGCCTCCGCAGTCGATTTATCCGCATTACCCTCCTATATCGATGTGGCGGGCCACTCTGTGGATTTGACCACGGGCATTGATATGACCGGATGGGATCCGGTCAATCCTACGCCCGAAAACGGCGATCTGATGAGGGAGGTGGTTCGGCGTATCAACAATACTGCGCAATCGGCAGGACTGGGTTTTTATGTGAGTGCCTCCAACAACAGCAATCCCGCCAACAATGAACTGACCATACATAGCTCTCAGGGAAACAGCCTTGCACTGGCCAATGGCACAACCCCTCCTGCGCAACCCGCACCACCGGCGCCTCCGGTGATCAGCAATTCCTCTCTAACCTCTCTGTTGCCCGACGTCACACCGACGACATATATCGGTCAGATGGAGCTTCGTTCATCAGGCGACAAGTATTCCAATATTGACATGCAGGGATCGAGTTTGAATGCGCTTGGTTTTTATCAAGAGGACAAGAAGAAATACACCGTTGATAACATTGATGTCCTGAGTGACGACAACGCCAGCAGGGCCATCAAAACCCTGGATGTGGGTATGAAACAGCTGGGTATTCAGCGTTCTCGGCTCGGGGCCCAAGCCAACGCGCTGGATTCAAGGGTACGCAATCTGGCTAATGCCAATGAGAACCTCAGCGCTGCCCGCTCAAGGATCCGGGATGCCGACATGGCGGTAGAATCGGCGCGTTTGGTCAGCACTCAAATCTTGCAGCAGGCGAGCTCTTCGATTTTGAGTCAGGCAAACAGTCGCCCCAATGCGGCCCTGAGTTTGCTGCAATCCTGAGCGGTGCTGCCAGCCAGCATAGTAATTGGTCGCCATCCATTAGCACCATCAATAAAGAGAAGAGGCCACCCAGCGGGTGGCCTCTTCTCACATTGCCGCTTTTTACCGGACTTATTGTGGCAAGCGTCAGAGAGTGATCCCCTTGAGTGCCTGGGTCAGCTCGGTGGCGGTGGCTTTCAGTCCCTGAGTACCGGCTACCGAGGCGCTGGCAGACTCTTCCACCTGCGCCGCTTCATGGCGTACCTGATCGAGATTGTGGGTGATCTCGGCGGCCACCGAGCTTTGCTCCTCGCTGGAAGTGGCGATCTGGGTGCTCATCTCCAGCACCGCATCGCTGTGGTTGCTCAGTTTTTCGATATCGAGCCCCACCTCGCTGATGAGCTGCTGGCTACTAGCCGCGCGGCCCACGGTTTTTTCCATGATCTCGTTCAGCGCCCCGGTACCGGTTTGCAGCTCTTCGATCATCTGCTGGATCTCCACCGTCGCCTGCTGGGTGCGGCTGGCGAGGGTGCGCACCTCGTCCGCTACCACCGCAAAGCCGCGACCCTGCTCACCGGCCCGGGCCGCTTCGATGGCGGCGTTGAGCGCCAACAGGTTGGTCTGCTGGGAGATGGCGTTGATGACGTTAACTACTTCGTTGATCCGGTTGGCGTTGTGGGTGAGCCGTTCGACCGCGCCGGAGGCGTTGCCAATCTCGTCGGCTAGGGTACGGATCGCCTCTATGGTGCGTGCTACCCGGTTGGCGCCATTGGCCGCCTCTTCGCTCGACTGACGGGTCTGCTGCAGGGTGTCGTTGGCATTGCGCGCCACTTCGCGGATTGCCGCCGACATCTGCTCCATGGCGGTGGCCAGTGAATCCATGTGCTGGCGCTGGGAACGCGCCATGGTCTCGCCTTCGCGGGCATGGTCACGAAACTCGTCGGCGGCCATGGTCAGCGCCTCGGCAGACTCTTCGACCAGCTTGACGATCTGGTGCTGGCGGTCAGTAAAGCGGTCGATGCTGCCCGCCAGGGTAGAGAACTCGTCCCGTACCGGGAAGAAGTTGAGGCGGAAGGTGAGATCGCCGTCGGCCACGGTTTGCAGCGCCTTGTTGGTGGAGTACAGGGCGCCGGAGACAAAGGTCATCATGTAGTGGATCACCAGTGCCATCAGGGCAGCCAGCGCCCCAATCATGGTGAGCGTGGTGCCCTGATCATCCCACATTGAGGAGGTACTGGTGTCGAGCTCGCCGGTCACATAGCCAGCCTGACCCGCTGGTGCGGTGAAGCGGTAGCGATCGCCCTGTTGTTCGAGTCCGCTCACCCCTTGTGGCTGAATGCGCAGATCGGCTGGCAGAGTGAGCGTTGGCTGCTGGTTGACCAGTTGTGCCGTGGTCTCGACCCGCTGCTGCAACTGCTCAACCTTGAGTTTTATCTCCTGCTCGTGGCTGTTTGCCAGCAGATACCAGCTGAGAAAGGCGATGATCAGCAGGGGAAGCCAGAAGGCGATGTGGAATTTTTCACTGATGGTGAGGTGAATGAGATAGCGGTCAACCCACCGGAATTTAACTTCTTTCATAATGGAGCTGCATCCTGCAGAGATAGAGTGTCGGGCACATTATCGTCTCGGGAATTTTTTTCTTAAGCAGAAGGTGTGAGAAATGGGAGAGCAATCGTTTGTCATTCGGGTGTGGGGGCAGGTGCAAGGGGTCGGATTTCGCTACTTCACCCGTGAGCGAGCCTTGCAGCTGGGGCTGCGCGGCCATGCCTACAACCTGGAGGATGGGTCGGTGGAGATCCTCATCAGCGGGCCGACGCAGGGGGTACAGATGATGCTGGGCTGGCTGGAACATGGCCCGCGCACCGCTCGGGTGACCCGGATGGAATATGAAGAGGCGCTACCGCCCACCGGTCAGGGATTTCATACCAACTAAAGGGGCGGGGACGAGATGGACGCTGACAAGGAAAGTCTGTTGCTGACTCAGGCAACAAGCTGGGTCGCCCGTTATCAGGAGGCGGCGCGAGCGGTGCGCGAAGAGGCCAGCGAACCGGCCGTGCATGGCTACCGTATCGCGGCGCGCCGCTTGCTGGCACTGCTCGCCCTGTGGCGACCACTCGCCTATCATCCCGAGCTGGAGCGGCGTCTGCTGCGCTCGGTCGGGCGGCTTTCGGCGCTGCGGGATGCTCAGGTCTACGCCGAGCGTTTTGGCAAGCCGCCTGCCAGCACGGGCAATACCCACAAATCGGCCTGTCGCGTGCCCCTGTTGTCGAGGCGACTGGCCCGCTGGCTTGCAGCGGTGGCGCAGGTGCCGGATGCGCGGGCATTGGCATCGCTCTATCAGCAGCATCTGGCCCTGCGCCTTGATGAGGCGCAGGGCGCTCTCGATGAACCTATTCCCTGCGTTGGAAAATCTGCCAGCTCCCGTCAGCAACAGTTGCGCCGCTGGCATCGGCTGCGCCTCGAGATCAAGCAGGCCCGTTATGGCGTGGAACTGTTGCTGGATCTGGGGAGTGGAGATCCCGGCTGGTTGAGCACCCTGACTCACTGGCAGGAACGACTCGGCCAGTTGCAGGATTGGCGTCAATGGCGGCGGAGGTTGCGAGCAGAGCAGGGGAACACCCGCAAGCAGACGAAACTGCGGCAGCAGTTGAAGCAAAAGATCACTGCCCGTTTGCGTCAATTGGACTGCCAGCAGGCGGAGCTGGTGGCGCTCAAACTGGCGATGCAGGCAGGCCACAACATGAATGACATGCCAAGTCGGCTGGTCAGGTATTCAGAACAAAATGTATCGACCGCGAATCCCGGTTGTGGATAGCCCCGAGACCGCAATCTGCGGAAGTCATCCGCGACCAGCATCTACAGAAACTATCCAAGCCAAATATGTGAGACAAAAAAAGAGAGGCCGTTTGGCCTCTCTTCTCTATCTGGCTGTGGTCGCAGTCAGCGATACGCTTACTTGACGCGCATGCCCGGCTGGGCGCCTTCCTGCGGCTCCAGGATCCAGAGATCCTTGCCGCCCGGGCCTGCAGCCAGCACCATGCCTTCGGACATGCCGAAACGCATCTTGCGCGGCGCCAGGTTGGCCACCATCACGGTCAGCTTGCCTTCCAGATCTTCCGGGTTGTAAGCGGACTTGATACCGGCAAACACCTGACGGGTTTCGCCGCCGATATCCAGTTGCAGCTTGAGCAGCTTCTCGGCTTCCGGTACCGCTTCGGCCTTCTTGATCAGCGCGACGCGCAGGTCAATCTTGGCAAAATCGTCATAGGTGATGGTTTCGCTGATAGGGTCATCAGCCAGCGGGCCGGTCACTTTCGGTGCCTGCTCTTTGGCCAGGTCTTCCTTGGAGGCCTCGATCATGGCTTCAATCTTCGCCGGCTCGATGCGTGAGAAGAGGGCCTTGAACGGTGCCACGGTGTGATCGACCAGCGGCATCTCGATGCCATCCCAGCTGAGGGTTTCGGCCAGGAAGGCTTCGGCACGCTCGGCCAGCAGCGGCATGACGGGCTTGAGGTAGGCCATCAGTACGCGGAACAGGTTGATACCGACGGAGCAAACAGCTTGCAGCTCGGCGTCAGCCCCTTCCTGCTTGGCGATGACCCAAGGAGCCTTGTCATCCACATAGCGGTTGGCCTTGTCGGCCAGCGCCATGATTTCGCGGATGGCACGGCTGAACTCGCGGCTCTCATAAGCCTCGGCAATGGCGGTGCGGGCATTGGCGAATTCGGCGTAGAGCTCGGGTTCGGCGCAGGTCGCCGCCAGCTTGCCGCCAAAACGCTTGGCGATAAAGCCGGCGTTGCGGGAGGCGAGGTTAACCAGCTTGTTGACCACGTCAGCGTTGACCCGCTGCACGAAATCTTCGAGGTTCAGGTCCAGATCGTCGATGCGGCTGTTGAGCTTGGCGGCGTAGTAGTAACGCAGGCACTCCGGATCCAGGTGGTTCAGGTAGGTGGATGCCTTGATAAAGGTGCCCTTGGACTTGGACATCTTGGCGCCGTTGACGGTCACATAGCCGTGTACGTTGACCTTGGTCGGCTTGCGGAAGTTGGCACCTTCCAGCATGGACGGCCAGAACAGGCAGTGGAAGTAGGCGATATCTTTACCGATGAAGTGGTAGAGCTCGGCGTCGGAGTCCGCTTTCCAGTAGCTGTCAAAGTCGATGTCGCCACGCTTGTTGCACAGGTTCTTGAAGGAAGCCATGTAACCGATGGGGGCATCCAGCCAGACGTAGAAGTACTTGCCCGGGGCGCCGGGAATTTCGAAACCGAAGTAGGGGGCGTCGCGGGTGATGTCCCACTGCTGCAGGCCGCTCTCGAACCACTCCTGCATCTTGTTGGCCATCTCTTCCTGAATGGCGCCGGAGCCGCGCACCCACTCAGAGAGCCATTTTTCAAACTGTGGCAGGTCGAAGAAGAAGTGCTCGGAGTCCTTCATTACCGGAGTCGCGCCGGAGACGGCAGATTTCGGATCGATCAGCTCGGTTGGGCTGTAGGTGGCGCCGCAGCTGTCGCAGTTGTCGCCATACTGCTCCGGAGATTTGCACTTGGGGCAGGTCCCCTTGACGAAACGATCCGGCAGGAACATGGATTTTTCCGGATCGAACAGCTGGGAGATGGTGCGGCTCTTGATAAAACCACCATTTTTCAGGCGGCCATAGATCAGCTCCGCCAGCTCACGGTTCTCGTCGCTGTGGGTAGAGTGATAGTTGTCAAAGCTGATGTTGAACCCGGCGAAATCGGCCTGGTGCTCCTTGGAGACCGCGGCAATCATCTCTTCCGGGGTGATCCCCATCTGCTGTGCCTTGAGCATGATCGGGGTGCCGTGGGCATCATCGGCACAGATGAAGTGCACCTGATGGCCGCGCATTCGCTGATAACGAACCCAGATATCGGCCTGGATATGTTCCAGCATGTGGCCAAGATGGATGGAGCCATTGGCATAGGGGAGGGCGCAGGTTACCAGCATTTTACGAGGATCAGTTGCCATATTACGTTCTTGATGTGCTTGTTGGGATGATAGAGTGCCGTGCATGTTACCCGAATTGGGGGTAGCCTGCCTAGGGTTGTGGCTATGCCAACCTTGGCAGCACCTGCCGTTATGATGGCAGGCAAGCCACTGATTTGTGTGCGGTAACCGTTCACCTCAAGATAATGACAAGATAATGAGGAGTTAATGGTGATTGATTCAGTAAAACAGATCCTCGCCGAATTTAAGCCAGCAGGCTGGCACAAGGATCTGGTGGATGCCGGATTCGTTCGCGAGATCATCAATCAGGGTCAGGGGCTTACTATCCGGCTGGTCTTGCCGTTTGCCGGTCTCTCGCTGCTCGATCAGCTCAAAGAGAACTACGATGCCAGGCTGCGTAGTGCCACCGGCGCTGCCCGTATCGACTGGGCATTGGAGATTGACGTCGCCAGCATGCCGAGGGCGCAGGGCCTCAATGCCGTGCAGGGCATTCGCAACATCATCGTGGTCGCCTCCGGCAAGGGGGGGGTGGGCAAATCCACCACCGCGGTCAACCTGGCGCTTGCGCTGCAAAAAGAGGGCGCGCGGGTCGCTATTCTCGATGCCGATATCTATGGCCCCTCCATTCCCACCATGATGGGCACCCTCAAGGAGCGTCCCGTCAGCCATGATGGCAAGCTGATGGAGCCGGTGATGGCCTGTGGCCTCAAGAGCAACAGCATCGGCTATCTGGTCTCCGAGCAGGATGCCACCATCTGGCGCGGCCCCATGGCGAGCAAGGCGTTGGCGCAGATCCTCCATGAGACCCGCTGGGGCGAGGTGGATTATCTGGTGGTGGACATGCCGCCGGGTACCGGCGATATCCAGCTCACCATGGCACAGCAGGTGCCCACCTCGGCCGCGGTCATTGTTACCACCCCGCAAGATGTGGCGTTGGCCGATGCCCGCAAGGGGATCGCTATGTTCAACAAGGTCAATGTGCCGGTGCTTGGCATCATCGAGAACATGAGCTACCACGTCTGCAGCGCCTGTGGTCATCATGAGCCGCTGTTCGGTACCGGTGGCGGCCAGAAGATGGCAGAGCAGTATCAAGTGGCACTGCTTGGTCAATTACCGCTGCACATTGATATCCGCCAACACATGGATGATGGCTGTCCGACGGTGTTCGGTGCACCGGAAGGAAGCTTGGCTCAGGCTTATTTGAAGCTGGCGCGCAGGGTAGGGGCTGAACTCTTTTTCAGCGCAAAACCGATTGCGACCCCTCTCTATGCCATGGCGCTGGATGAATAATCGGCGGTCGGTCACTTGAAAGGGAATTGAGGGTGGGCATGACCCACCCTTTTTTATATAATGGATCGGTTTAAACCATCCCCACTGCTCTTCTCTTTTAGGTATTTGTCATGTCTGATACTCAACATTCGTGTGTGATCATCGGTATTGCGGGCGCATCTGCGTCTGGCAAAAGTCTTATAGCCCAGACCATTTATGAAGAGCTGGTGGCCGAACTGGGCGCAGGTCAGATTGGTGTGATCACCGAAGATTGCTACTACCGTGATCAGACCCACCTGACCATGGAAGAGCGGGTCAAGACCAACTATGACCACCCCAACGCGCTGGATCACGACCTGCTGGTACAGCACCTTAGCCAGCTGGTCAAAGGTGACGCGGTTGCCATTCCCCAGTACTCCTACACCGAACACACCCGGATGAGCGAAGTGACCCCGTTTGCCCCGCGCCGGGTGATCATTCTGGAAGGGATCCTGCTGCTGACCGACAGTCGTCTGCGGGATCTGATGGACGCCTCCATCTTTATGGATACCCCGCTCGACATCTGCTTGCTGCGCCGTCTGGTGCGTGACGTGCAGGAGCGTGGCCGTACCATGGACTCCGTGCTCAAGCAGTATCAGAAGACGGTGCGTCCGATGTTCCTGCAGTTTATCGAGCCGTCCAAACAGTATGCCGATGTGATCGTGCCCCGTGGTGGCAAGAACCGCATCGCCATCGACATGCTCAAGGCGCGTATTCGCCACATGTTGATTGGTTAAGATGAAACAAGCCGGGTGATGCCCGGCTTTTTTAAAAGCACAATTTGTCAGGAGAGTCGCCCAATGCGTCTGTGTGATACCGATATTGAACGCCATCTGGATGAAGGCAAGATCGTCATTGAGCCACGGCCCGGGGTAGAGCGGATCAGTGGTGTCAGTGTCGATGTGCTGCTGGGTAACGAGTTTCGGGTGTTTCGCGATCATACCGCGCCCTATATCGACCTGAGTGGCCCGAGCAGCGAGATGGCCGATGCCATCGATCGGGTGATGAGTGACGAGATCCACATCCCCGATGGCGAAGCTTTCTATCTGCACCCGGGTCAGCTGGCGCTGGCAGTGACCTACGAATCCGTCACCCTGCCTGCCGATATCGTCGGTTGGCTGGATGGCCGCTCTTCATTGGCGCGCCTGGGTCTGATGGTGCACGTGACGGCGCACCGGATCGATCCGGGTTGGTCCGGTCGTATCGTGCTGGAGTTCTACAATGGTGGCAAACTGCCGCTGGCGCTGCGCCCGAAGATGAAGATTGGCGCCTTGAACTTCGAGATGCTCTCCGGTGTTGCGGCCCGCCCCTACAACAAGCGGGAAAATGCCAAGTACAAAAGCCAGCAGGGCGCCGTTGCCAGCCGCATCAATCAGGACTGATGACAGACGGCACTGCAACGATTCAAGGGAGCACAAGGTGCTCCCTTTTTGCATCTGGAATCAAATGGATATGGGGTTAATGGTAATGGTCGGATGAGATGGGAGGGGCGGGTTGTTTTATCACCACTTTTTCCCGTTTTTCTGTCATAAAAGCGTCATAAAAATGAAATTATTGGTTTAATTGTCAGCTAATTTTGCCATTTCCTGCAATCATTGATGGCTTTAATTAATCGATGGCAAGCCGCATGAGGACTGGCTCTAGGATATTTTTTTCCAAAAAGCTCTTTTTTTTTATGGCTGAAATATTTCAATGGTGGCTATGGTGTTGGCCGCCATCTGGCATAATCCGCCGCAACTCATAAACAGGCTTTTTTTTATGTTTGAAATGTTTAGTGGTTTGGGTTTGTGGTGGTCAATCGGTTTAGTATTGGCCGTTTTTTTTGTGCTTGCCTATGAATTCATCAACGGCTTTCACGATACCGCCAACGCGGTAGCAACGGTTATCTATACCAAGGCGATGCCCGCTCACCTGGCGGTCGTTGCATCGGGGATCTTCAACTTTTTTGGCGTCATGTTCGGCGGTCTGGGTGTGGCCTATGCCATTGTCCATCTGCTGCCCATCGACCTGCTGCTTGGGATGGACTCCACCCAAGGGTTGATCATGGTCTTCTCCTTGCTGTTTTCCGCCATCGTGTGGAACCTGGGCACCTGGTTCTTCGGGATCCCGGCCTCCAGTTCACATACCTTGATCGGTTCCATTCTGGGGGTAGGCGGCGCCTATGCCTGGATCACCCATAAACCGGTGACAGAAGGGATCAACGTGGGCAAAGCGATCGACATCATGCTTTCCCTCATCATCTCTCCCACCATAGGTTTCATCATCGCGGCACTGCTGCTGCTGGCAATGAAACGCATCTGGACCAGCAACAAGATCCACAAAACACCGGAAGAGCGTCAGCTGGTGGATGGCAAGAAGCACCCGCCGTTTTGGGCGCGTCTTACCCTGGTGGCCTCGGCCATGGGCGTCAGCTTCGTGCACGGCTCCAACGATGGCCAGAAGGGTATCGGTCTTGTGATGCTGGTGCTGATCTGCATGGCGCCCGCCTATTTCGCGCTGGACATGAACAGCCGCTCCTATGATCTGGATCGGACCCAGGATGCCAACCAGCGCATCATGGAGATCTACCAGCGAAACCAGTCAGCCCTCTCAGGTGTCATCAACTTCTCTGCACCGGTAACGGCTCAGGAAGAGCTGATGACCCACTGTTCCGCCGATGGCGTGCTGCAGGCGATGGCCACCCTGGATGCCCGTCTGGGGGCCGTGCGTACTTATGATCAGATGAGCCTGACCGACCGCCGTGAAGTGCGTCGTCTGCTGCTCTGTATCGATGACACCGCCCGCAAGGCAGCCAAGCTGCCACTGCCAGCCAAGGAGCTGACCGATCTGGCCAAATGGCGCAAGGATCTGACCGCGACCGCTGAATACGCACCGACCTGGGTGATTGTCTCCATCGCGCTGGCGCTGGGTTGTGGCACCATGGTGGGCTGGCGTCGTATCGTTCATACCGTGGGCGAGAAGATCGGCACCACAGGCATGACCTACAGCCAGGGCATTGCGGCCCAGATCACGGCTGCAACCTCCATCGGTGTCGCCAGTCTGACCGGTATGCCTGTGTCTACCACCCATATTCTTTCTTCTGCGGTGGCGGGTACCATGATTGCCAACAAATCCGGCCTGCAGAGCCAGACTATCAAGACCATCCTGATGGCTTGGGTGCTGACTCTACCGCTGACAATGTTGCTCTCTGGCGGTCTCTTTATCGTCAGCAATCATCTGTTTGGCTAAATGCCAATACCATTTTCGATAAAGGGCCTATGGGCCCTTTTTTTGTGCTTCTATATCAGGTTGTAAATTATCGATTTGATACCTGGCTGGACAGGGCAAGGGCCACTGAATGGTATGAGAGCGCATCATGAATGCGATAGTCAGGGCTTGTTTTTGAAATATTTTCACACATCTCACACTCACCAGATTGTGTGAAACAAGGATCTTTATTTGGTATGACGACAGCGGTGATCTCCACATACCTGTTATCGGCAAAATCCATATCGCAGCCGAGTCAGTAGCAAGTAAATCATGAAGATGGGTAGATCTATCAGTTTTTGCCGCGGGATAATACAGATCAATCCTTGTTTGTATTGCGTATCCGCTGAATCGCCTTCGGCCTTTATATGCCAACAAACTTATTGTTGAATTTAATTTTTAAAGTATTCGAAGATAACGAGAAAATCTTGATAGGGCTTGGCAAAAGAGAGCCAATTCTTGGCGATACTGACCTCGCTTGCAGTCGCCAGGTCCGCCAGTGCAAGCAGAGGGGCGGGTCATGAGCCAATCTGTGGTGCTGTTACTTCTATGTATCTTATTTGTCTATTCGCCCGCATCCACAAGAGTCGAAGGCTAACTTTCACCATCGTTACCCGATATGGTTGGCTATAAAGCTCTGAGGCATGGTTTAACCTGGCTGGTGGCGAGAAACATATCTGGTTAATCACTATCTCAAGCCAAATATGGTGTAGAGGAGGATATCTGAGGCATTACCTAACTGAGCAGAGTGCATTTAATGGGATATTTTCATTAGGTTCCTAATCCAAACTCCTTATTGATGAGGCGTTATCAACCGATGTCATGGAGATAAAAAAAGAGCCACACAATGGTGTGGCTCTCAATTTAGTCGTTACCGGTGGATATCAGGGGCGACCCGCTGGGCAGGTGGCCACGTCGACGGCGGCAGTGCTGCCACCATGACGACCTGATGTGCTCACTTCGTTGCGTACCAGCGGCGGGTAGTTAACCGGCTCACGAGCAGGCAGGGCAGGAGCTTCGGCAGGGGTTGCCATCGGCGCGGATGCTTTGCGGGCACGAGCCAACAGGCCAGCACCGTGAGCTACCTGTTTGGTCACGACCAGAGTCTCTTCCACCGCAACGGCAGCGACAGGTGCCGGGGCTTCGACAACATCAGCTGGCATTTCGGCTGCAGCCGGTACAGCTTCCACGACAGGAGTGTTGACAGCAGGAGCTTCTTCAACAACCGGAGCAGTTTCAACGATTTCAGTGGCAGCCATGTCGACAGCCGGAGCGGCGACAACGACAACTTCCGGCTCTGCTGCAACCACGACTTCTGCAACAGCTGCAACAACCGGGCTAGCGCTCACATCGGCTTGAGTTGCTTCAACCTGGGCAGCAGCCTGTTCGGCAGCTTCTTCTGCAACAGCTTCGACAACCACATGCTCGGTCAGTGCGGCAGAGGCTTGCAGGGCAGCTGCGACGGCTTCAGCGCTCGGGATGGTAACAACGGGCACTACCGGCTCTTCAACCTGCGCTTTGGCAATATCTGCCTGGGCTGCGGTGGTCAGAGTGGTAGTATCTTGCTGTTCTTCATCACGCTGGCTGCGGGCATCTTCGTTGATGCGCTTGCGGCGCTGTCCTTCGATACGCTGGCTGCGCGGAGTGCGGCGTGAACGGCGCTGGCCTTCACTCTGCTCTTCCTGCTCGTTACCCACGGTGGCATCGATCACGTCAGCTTGCGCAGGTACTTCGTCAACCGGCAGGGCAGGGGTGTCAGCAGCGGCGACATCGACGCGGATCTGCTTGCGCAGTTGGCGACGTTCGCGGCGCTCGGCCACTTTCTGCTCTTTTTCCTGACGTGGCTGGACGGCAGTTGCATCAACGGTGTCTACCGCTTCAACAACGACTTCGGCGCGCGGCTCACGGGGAGCACGAGGTTCACGGGCCGGACGTGGTGCACGTTCCTGGCGCGGTTCGCGAGGCTCGCGTTCCTGACGGGGTTCACGTTCCATGCGCTGTTCGCTGCGCACTTCGCCACGAGCTTCACGCTCCTGACGAGGCTCGCGCTCTTTGCGCGGACGGCGATTGCGGTTTTCACCACCTTCACGCTTCTCGCCAGCTTCCGCATTGTTGCGGTTGCCACGATTGTCATCACGACGAGGACGCTGACCACGGCCACGGCCTTCTTCGCGCTGGTGACGTTGACCTTCATCCTTGCGTGCTTCACGAGCTGCTGGTTTCTCGGCGGGCGCTTTCACGTCGGCAGGGGCGGCATCGCTGCTGAACAGGCCGGTAATGCCTTTGATCAGCTTGCTGAAGAAGCCGGCTTCTGCAGGGACCACAGCAACGGGAGCTGCTGGCTGTTGCGGTGCAACAGGGGCCGGTTGTGCCGGTTGGGCAAAGCCTTGCAGCAGCGGTTGCTCACGCTCGATCACCTGAGCTTGCTTCGGTTGGTAGACCGGCTTGGCAATCTCGGTTTTCAGCTCATAGCTGGCCGCTTCCGGGATCTCGTTCTGACGAATGCGAGTCACTTCGTAGTGCGGGGTTTCCAGATGCTGGTTCGGAATGATGTAAACACGCACATCATTGCGCTGTTCCAGACTGGCGATTGCGGCACGCTTCTCGTTGAGCAGATAGGCGGCAACATCCACCGGCACTTGGCCGTGAACCTGCTCGGTGTTGTCCTTCATGGCCTCTTCTTCGATGAGACGCAGGATGGACAGGGCAAGGGATTCGTTGTCACGGATCACGCCTTGGCCCTGGCAACGGGGGCAGATATGGCTGCTGGACTCGTTGAGGGAGGGGCGCAGACGCTGGCGAGACATCTCCAGCAGACCGAAACGGGAGATCCGACCCAGCTGGATGCGGGCACGATCCTGATGAACTGCTTCACGCAGACGGTTTTCCACTTCGCGCTGATGGCGAACCGGGGTCATGTCGATGAAGTCGATTACGATCAGGCCACCCAAGTCGCGCAGACGCAATTGACGGGCAATTTCGTCGGCCGCTTCCAGGTTGGTTTGCAGCGCCGTCTCTTCGATATCGCCGCCCTTGGTGGCGCGGGAGGAGTTGATATCGATGGAAGTCAGGGCTTCGGTCGGATCGATAACGATGCTGCCGCCGGAGGGGAGGCGCACTTCACGCTGGAAGGCTGATTCTATCTGGCTCTCAATCTGGAAGTGGTTGAACAAGGCGACTTCACCCTTGTACAGCTTCACACGGTTGAGAAAATCGGGACGTACCAGCTCGATATGGGCCTTGGCGCGTTCGAAAATCACCGGATTGTCGATCAGTATCTCGCCCACATCGCGACGCAAATAGTCACGGATGGCACGCACGATGACGTTACTTTCCTGGTGGATCAGTACCGGCGCAGCGCGCTCCTGGGAGGCTTTGTGGATGGAGTCCCAGTGGTTGAGCAGAACGTTCAGATCCCACTCCAGCTCTTCCGGAGACTTGCCCACACCAGCGGTGCGCACGATCAGGCCCATGCCTTCCGGCACGGTCAATCCACTCAGGGCTTCTTTCAGTTCAGTCCGCTCATCACCCTCGATGCGGCGGGAGATACCACCAGCACGGGGGTTGTTGGGCATCAGTACCAGGTAGCTACCTGCCAGGCTGATAAAGGTGGTGAGGGCTGCACCCTTGGTGCCACGCTCTTCCTTGTCGATCTGGACGATAACTTCCTGACCTTCGCGGACCACTTCTTTGATGTTGGGACGACCCTGATAGGAGTAACCGGAGGGGAAGTAATTGCGGGCGATCTCCTTCAATGGCAGGAAACCGTGGCGCTCGGCGCCGTAGTCAACAAAAGCAGCTTCAAGGCTGGGTTCTACGCGGGTGATCTTACCCTTGTAAATGTTCGCTTTCTTCTGCTCGTGTCCCGGACTTTCAATATCCAAATCGTAGAGCTGTTGTCCGTCAACCAGCGCTACGCGCAACTCCTCTTCTTGAGTTGCGTTGATAAGCATTCTTTTCATTGAGTTCTCATTATTGTGTCATTTTGATTTCCTCCATCTGGGTCCTGCCAGCGCCGGCCTCGGGTCTTCAGCATACTGGGGCAACCTCCCGGTTGGGGTATGCATGAGGCGCAAACTAAGGGCGTTCTGGTCATCACTTCTCGTGAAGGAATGAATAAGGATGCCGAAATGGAGACAAATAAACGGTGATGTTTGTGTTCTCCATGCGTTGTACCTCGCCCCCGGGAACCGTCATGTTCTTGTATACACGGTGTTTCGGGATTGGGTGGCATACTTTTTGGCCACTTAGTACAAGGCTTGAACACAATGACAAAACCTTGTTTATTATCCCATTTAAACCTCTTTTATAGCAAGGCGCCATTTTTCAACAAACCATGCAGCCAAGGGGCGCTGGCAGTGTTAAAATCCGCGCCATGACACAGATACAACAACAAGTGCAGCTGCTCACCATCGAAGCTGAGCATGACGGGCAGCGCATCGACAATTTTCTCAAGACTCAGCTAAAGGGCGTCCCCAAGAGCCTGATCTATCGCATCCTTCGCAAAGGCGAAGTGCGGGTAAACAAAAAGCGCATCAAACCGGAGTACAAACTCTGCGCAGGTGACGAGGTGCGGGTTCCTCCCGTGCGAGTTGCCGAGAAGAATGAGCTGCCTTCGGCAAACCTCGGGGTTATCCAGCGTCTGGAGAGCCAGATCCTGTTCGAAGACGATGCCATGATCGTGCTGAACAAGCCCTCCGGCATGGCCGTACACGGTGGCAGCGGCCTGAGCTTTGGCGTTATTGAGGGGCTGCGAGCCCTGCGTCCAGAAGCCCGTTTCCTCGAGCTGGTGCACCGCCTTGACCGCGACACCTCCGGCGTGCTGCTGGTCGCCAAAAAGCGCAGCGCCCTGCGTAGCCTGCATGACCAGTTGCGCGTCAAGACCATGCGCAAGCAGTATCTGGCGCTGGTGCGCGGCAAGTGGCAGGCCCATGTAAAAGTGGTCAACGCACCGCTGCGCAAGAATGATCTGCAATCCGGTGAACGGGTGGTGCGGGTCAGTGCCGATGGCAAGCCCTCCGAAACTAGGTTCCGTATCGTGCGTCAATTTGCCGAAGCGACCCTGGTCGAGTGCAGCCCCATTACTGGCCGTACCCACCAGATCCGCGTGCACACCCTGCATGCCGGTCACCCGATCGCCTGTGACGATAAGTACGGTGAAGCGGCGTTTGACGAGAAAATGCGCAGCCAAGGGCTAAAACGGCTCTTTTTGCATGCCTGGAAGCTCAGCTTCACCCATCCGGCCGATGGTCGCGAGATGCAGGTCGAAGCGCCGTTGGCACCTGAGCTCGACAACTTCCTCAACGGCTTGCCACGCTGATGCAGGATATCCGGCTCGCCATTTTCGATTGGGATGGTACCCTGATGGATTCGGTGGGCCGGATTGTGGCCTGTGTGCAGGGGGCCGCCAGAGATTGTGAGCTAGCGGTTCCTGCTCCAGCCCAGATCCGGCAGATCATCGGGTTGAGCCTCGATGTCGCCATGTCCCGTCTGTTCCCCTTATGCAGTGACAGTGGCGCTACCAGAGATGAGCGCCAGATTGCCGCACTCATCAATCGCTATCGTCATCACTATCTGCACGACGCTACCCCCAGCCCGCTGTTTGCCGGGGCAGGGGAGTTGCTACATGACTGGCAGTCACGGGGACTGCAACTTGCTGTCGCTACCGGGAAATCGCGCCGTGGGCTGGATCGGGTATTGGATGAGACCGGGCTGCACCCGTTATTTGTGACCAGTCGTGGGGCCGATGAGGCTCGCTCCAAGCCTGATCCGCTGATGCTTGAGCTGATCCTGGACGAGCTGGGGCTGTCACCCCGGCAGGCCGTAATGATCGGCGACTCTGTTCACGATATGGCGATGGCCGAGGCAATTGCCATGCCGCGCATTGGCGTTACTTGGGGTGTAGATAGTAGTGATGCTCTCAGTCGTCACGAACCTGTAGCGGTGGTGGACTCCATGACGGCTCTTCGCGGGCTGTTGTAGACGCTTCTCTTTAAGAGACATCAATCTGATGTCTAGTCCTGAAATAGGTTTACACATTTTCAACTAGCATTTCTCTACTCAGAACCCCCTATGTACCGCATCGGG